>JACQTJ010000027.1 GCA_016210855.1 Acidobacteriota bacterium
AGCAGTACGGCGCGCTTTCCCGCGTTCGCGCCCTGCGCCAGGGCGACGCCATGCTCAGCATTTACCGGCTCCGGCTATAATGGCGGGCCGCCATCCGGCGGCCAGAGGCATCCAACTCACGCACAGACCGAGAGGAGTCTGCCGATGAAGCCGAAAACTCTACTGCTGACGATGGTCATAGCGGCCGCTGCCTGGGCCGCATCCCCCAAAGCCCCCCAGCCCACCCAAGCGATGCGTCGGGCGGAGGCGGCGATTACCGGAGACCTGATCCGCGCCCACACCGCCTTTCTCTCCGATGATTTGCTCGAAGGCCGGGCGCCGGCTTCGCGGGGCAGCGAGCTGGCGGCCAAATACATCGCCGCGCAGTACGAACGACTGGGGCTCGAGCCGGTGGGCCCGAACGGCACCTACTTCCAGAACGTCCCCATGGTGGGCAAGAAGGTTGACCCGGCCGCCCAGCTGGGCGTGGGCCGCGACGGTCAGGAGTTGACCTTTAACTACTTCGACGACTTCGTCGCCGGGAGCGACCTCGAGCAGGAGCGTGTGGCGGTCAGGGGCGAGCTGGTCTTTGTCGGCTACGGCGTCATCGCCCCTGAATTCAAGTGGGACGACTTCAAGGGCGCCGACCTCAAGGGCAAGGTGCTGTTGATGCTGGTGAACGACCCCCCGGCCACGCCCGAAGAGCCCGAGCTTTTCGGCGGCAAGGCCCTCACCTACTACGGCCGCTGGACATACAAGTACGAGAGCGCCGCCCGCCAGGGCGCCGCCGGCGCTATCTTGATTCATACCCCTGAGTCGGCCGGCTACCCCTTCACGGTGGTGCAGAGCTCCTGGTCGGGCGAAAGCTTCTCCCTACCCCGCAAACCCGGCGGCGACCCGCCGCTCGAGCTGAAGTCCTGGATCAGCCAGGCCGCGGCCGAAAAGATTCTTGGCCGGGCCGGGCAGAGCCTGGCGGCGCTGCAACAGGCAGCCGCTCGGCGGGACTTCCGCCCCGTGCCGTTCGGCCTCCAGGCCTCGACAGAGCTCGCGCAGACGGTGCGGCGCATCGAATCCCCCAACATCATCGGGCTGCTCGAAGGCAGCGACCCGCGCCTGAAGAACGAGTACCTCATCTACACCGCCCACTACGACCACCTGGGGGTGGGCAAGGCGGTCAACGGGGACGCCATTTACAACGGCGCCTCGGACAACGCCCTGGGCGTAGCGCACCTGCTCGCGATTGCGGAGGCCATGGGGCGGCTCGAGCCCCGGCCGAAGCGTTCCCAGGTGTTCTTGGCCGTCACCGCCGAGGAAGCGGGGCTGCTCGGCTCAGCCTACTACGCCGAGAACCCGGTGTTCGCGCCGGCCCAGACGGCCGCCAACATCAACATCGACGGTCCGAAGACCTGGGGGCCGACCCGTGACGTCATTCAAATCGGCGCGGGCAAGTCGGAACTCGACGCCGTGGCGGAGCGCGTGGCCCACGCCCGCGGCCTCACCACGCGCCCCGATGAGTACCCCGAGCAGGGCTTCTTCTACCGCAGCGACCAATTCAACCTGGCCAAGGTGGGCATCCCCGCCCTGTATATTGACAACGGCGAAGAGATCATCGGCCAGCCGGCCGGCTACGGCGCCAAGAAAGAAGCCGAGTACCGGGCCCGCGACTACCACCAGCCGAGCGACGTGATCAAGCCCGACTGGGACTGGCGCGGCGCCGAGCAGATGGCGCGCTTCCTCTTCGAGGTGGGTTGGACCCTCTCAAACTGGGACCGCGACTTCGCCTGGTACCCGAACGCCGAGTTCCGCGCCGCCCGGCTCGAGTCCCGCCGCCCGGCCGGCACAGCAAAGTAGGCCGGTTCAGAGAATCTCTTCGATTTCGGGCAGGATGGCGATGTGGGAGTACTCGAAGCCGTTGATGGTATAGAGCGGTGGGCAACCCGCCCGGGGGTGATTGTCCTCGTCGGGCACGCGCGTCAGCCGAAAAAAGCGGCCGATCTGGTAGTCCTCCTCATAGACGGAGAACTCCCGCTCTGTCTCGTCCTTCGCCAGCCCGAACTCCGACAGGTGCAGCGGATGCCCGTAGCCGCCAGCGAGTTCCTTGTAGCGAGCCACGAGTTCCCGCAGGGTCATGGTGCCCTCTAGTCGGCGGGAATATAGAGGCCGCGCTCGCCGTAAGGGAAGTTGATGCAGCCGACCGGCCGCTGCGGCAGCCGCTCGCGGAGCAGCCCCAGCAGGCGCTCGGCGCCGTGAGCCGGGCAGTAGTACTCCTTGCCGCCGCGGAAGGTGACAAGCTTGCCCTTCTCCGAGGTCGAGCTCCGCTTCACCAGCAGGTGCATGGCCGGCTGGCCGCACTTCTGGCAACCGCCGAGCGGCTCAGCCACAAGCGACTGGCAGTGGATCAAATCCTCGGCCGGCAGGCCGGAATCGCCCAGGTGATCCTGCTCGATGAAGGCCAAGGCCGACAGCCCCTCTTTGGCGGGCTCGAAGGCAACCACCCGCCGGTTCGGGGCTGTGAGCTCCGGTTCGAGCAGTTGCAGCAAACATTCAGGGCAAACGGTAATAGACGGTCGGGGGGGCTGGCGCACGGCCGCCTGCGCGCCATTGCGCAGCCGCACCCAGTCAGGGTTCAAGACAATCGCCGCAAGCGCGTCGGCATGGGCGCAGGCCGGCGAGGGCCGCCAGAGCAGCCGCTTCCACCAGACAGGCGGGGGCTGAAGGGCAATCGCGTAGACATCGGCGGGGTCGGCTTTGCCCATGGGCCTCGGGGTCTCAATGCTACCACGAGGGCGGCCGGGGGGCTTCAGGCAAGGGGCTTGAGCGCCTCCAGGATCTCATTCACGTCGGGGACGGCAGGCAGGTCGTAGACCTTCTTCCAGGCTACCTTGCCCTGTTTGTCCACGATGAAGACGGCGCGGTTGCTGATGCCGGGGACGGGCGGGCCTTCCCGCAGCAGGCCGTAGCGGCTGATGACCTGGGCATGCGGGTAGAAATCGCTGCAGAGCGGATAGCTGAGCTTGCCGATGGAATGCTTCTGCCAGCCGAGGTGCGAGGGAATGGAATCAACGCTGATGCCCACGACCTGGGCATTGTGCGCGGCGAAGCGGGCCTGGGCGGCCTCGAGCGCCGGCATCTCCGAGGTTCAAGTCGGGGTCCAGTCGAGCGCGTAGAAGGCCAGCACCACGTTCTTCTGCCTGCGCAGGCTGGAGAGCTTGAAGCTGCCTTTCTCTTCGCCGGTCGCGCAGGGCAGCTCGAAGTCGGGTGCCTCCGCACCCACCTGAATCTCCGGCATGGGCGCACCTCCCTCAGGTGGAACGATGGCGATTCTACGGGCCTCGGTCAGCGGCGCGGGGGAACGCTCATCAGCAAACGGCAGGGAGCGTGCCCGGCCAGGTACTGCGCGGTGGTGCCGAGCAGCAATTCGCTGATGGAGCGCTTGTGGTGGTAGCCGATGACCGCCAGCTCAAACTTGCCTTCCTTCAATTCGTCCACGATGGTTTTGCCGGCTTCCCGGGCCCGCAGCAGGCGGACTGAAACCTTGGGGCCGCGCAGCCGGCGGGCCAGACGCTTCACAGCGTTTTCGACCGCCCGGGCGGGCGCGTCCAGGGCTTCGTCCCGGGCATCGAGCGGGGTGGCCGGCGGAACCTCGAGGACGTGCAAGGCAACGATCTCAGCCCGGACCGCCGCCACGTGGGTGGCCAGGCGGATGAGTTCCTCGGCGTCGCCGGCCTGCTTCAAACTCACCAGGATCTTCTTGGGAGCTTTTTCCATGGGCCGCTCCTCGTGGGGGTGCGATTCTACCTGACTCGGGTTCAACGTCAAGCCGGACGCCGACGAGGGCCCGGCAGGAGAGGCGCGCACCGCAGCGCCCCGCTAAGGCAGCGCCCACCGCTCCGGGCCTTAGAATCGGCCGCCGAAGGTCTGAAAGAGGAGAAGGGAGTTCAGGGCCAAGACCACCACCGTGATCAGCCAGGCGGCGGCGGTGGTGAGCCGGCGGTTCACCAACGCTCCCATCAGGTCGCGCCGCCGGGTGAACAGCACCAGGGGCACCAGAGCGAAGGGGAGGCAGAAGCTCAGGGCCACCTGGCTCAAGATGAGAATCTTTAAAGGATCGAGTCCCCAGGCGATCACCCCCAGGGCAGGCACCATGGTCAGCAGCCGCCGCAAGAAGATGCTGAAGCGGATATCGAGGAAGCCTTCGATGATGACCTGGCCCGCCATCGTCCCCACCGTCGAGGAGGAAAGCCCTGAACAGAGCAGAGCCAGGGCGAAGGCCGTCGCCGCGCCCGGGCCCAGCAGGGGCAGCAAGGTGTGGTGGGCCTCTTCGATGGA
>JACQTJ010000030.1 GCA_016210855.1 Acidobacteriota bacterium
ACCCCGGGCCCCCTCACTTCAGGCGACCTTCCGGGGACGAACCGCGTACACCCGGAAGGAAACCGGTGTGCGCCGAGAGGGCAAGTTGGGCTATGATTGCCAGTCGATGACCGCGCCCGGAGCCTATCCGAAGACTCTCTATCGCGTGCGCCCGCGGGGCTTCTGCGCGGGTGTGGTGCGGGCGATTGAGATTGTGGATCTGGCGCTCCAGGCCTACGGCCCGCCTATCTATGTCCTGCACGAAATCGTGCACAACCGCTACGTGGTCGAAGAGCTGGCCGCCAAGGGTGCGGTGTTTGTGAACGACCTCGGAGAGGTTCCGGTGGGGGCGCGACTCATCTTCAGTGCCCACGGGGTCTCGCCGGCGGTGCGGCAGCTCGCGGCCGACCGCCAGCTGCGGGTGATTGACGCCACCTGCCCGCTCGTCACCAAGGTCCACCTCGAGGCCATCAAGTTCGCCCGCCAAGGCTACACCATCCTGCTCATCGGCGACCGCGAGCACGACGAGGTCGAGGGTACGTCGGGCGAAGCGCCTCGGGCGACGCTGGTGGTCTCAAGCGTTGCCGAAGCCGACAGGGTCGAAGTGCCCGACCCGAGCCGGGTCGTCTACCTCACGCAGACTACGCTCAGCCAGTACGATACCGCGGAAATCATCGCCCAGCTGCGCCAGCGTTTCCCGGCTCTGAAGGGTCCGCCGGCCGACGACATCTGCTATGCCACCCAGAACCGGCAGCAGGCAGTCGAGAGCGTCGCTCGGCGCGCCGGCCTGGTGCTGGTCGTCGGCTCGAAGAACAGCGCCAACTCGAACCGGTTGGTCGAGGTGGCCGAGCGCGCCGGCGCCCGCGCCTGCCTGATCGAGGACGAAAACGGCGTTGAGCCCGCCTGGCTTGAAGGCGTGAGCGGCGTGGCCCTGACGGCCGGCGCCTCGGCGCCGGAGGTAGTAGTCGAGCGGGTCAGCCGCCGCCTGCAGGAGCTGGGCTTCGCCCGCGTCGAAGAAGTGGAAGTCATCCCCGAAGACGTCCGCTTCACGCTGCCCGCCGAGCTCGCCCCTTACGCCGCCACCCGCTGACCCATTCCCTGTCATCCCGAGCCAAGCGAGGGATTTCTTTTTCCTCCGCTTTGTAGCGGGGCCTGTCCTTAGGTGAGTGCGGCTTCGAGCGACAGGATGGGAGGAAGGTGGGTCGGCATCAGGCTCCAAGAGTTGCCGCTATCGGCGGAGTAGAAGATTTCGCCGGTGGTCGTGCCCACATAGATCCCGGCCGGGTCGCAGGTGTCCGCTGTGGCGGCGTGGCGCATGATGGCCAGGTAGGCGTTCTGCTGGGGCAAGCCGCGGGTCAGCGGCTGCCAGCTTTTGCCGCCGTTCTTCGACCGATAGACGCGGAGGCGCCCTTCGGGCGTGAAGCGGTACTGGTCCGCCTGCTCGGGGACGACGTAAATCGTGCCCGACTCGTGCGGATGGGCCACGATGGGGAAACCGAAGCGCGAGGGCAGCCCCTGAGCGATGTCGGTCCACACACTCCCCCCTTCATCCAAGCGGTACTGGCCGCAGTGGTTCTGCTGATAGAGAATTCCTGGGTTCACCGGGTCGAGCGTCATGCGGTGCACGCACTGGCCAACTTCAGGAAAGGTCGTCGGCAAGAAGTCGGCGCGCACGCCTTTGTTGAGCGGCTGCCAGCTTTGGCCGTCGTCCTCGGAGCGGAAGCAGCCGGCGGCGGAAATGGCGACGTGAATTCGCTGCTCGTTCTGGGGGTCGGGCAGGATGGTGTGCACCATCAACCCGCCGGCGCCCGGCTGCCAGGCTGAGCGCGTGGGGTGGTCGGTGAGTGAGCGGACTTCGGTCCAGTTTTCCCCGCCGTCGTCCGAGCGGAACAGCGCCCCAGGATCCACGCCGCACCAAAGCCTCTCGGGGCGCGACGCCCGGTCCGGGGTGACGTGCCAGATGCGGTTGAGGTTCAAGCCGCGTTCGGGGGCAAAGCCCAGCCCGGCACTCGCCTTCCGCCAGCTCTTGCCGCCATCGTCGCTCGCCTGCAAGTCGTTCCCCCACCAGGTGGTGTTGATGGCGGCCCAGAGGCGCCCGCAGCGCAGGTCGCGGATGAGATGGTTCACCTCCCAACCGGCGAAGAACGGGCCTTCGACCCGCCAGCTCTTGCGTCGCAGGTCGCTGCGCAGCAGAAACCCGCCCTTGCGAGTGCCGACCAGCAGCTGGACTTCTCTTGCTCGTGAGGAGCTGGCCTTTTTCGTCATGGTCTCCTCCGCCGCAGGCCGCAGCACGCTACCAGATTCTTTGTCGGCCGCGCAACAGAGGCAAGTACTCCTCCGCCGTCACTGCCAGGGAGACGGTTTTCCACCGCCCCTCAGGCTTCGGCAGCAGGCTGGAGCGAGCCCTTCCAACTCAGGGGAAGGTGCGAGTCAAGCGGTGATGATTTACACCCCGCGGCGGTTGGGGTAAGCTGGCGCCTCCCGAACCGACAAGCCGTGAGCCCGGAAACCATCGGCAAGTACCGTCTGCAGGCGCCCCTGGGGGAAAGCGGCCGGGGTGTGGTCTATCGGGCCGAGGCCCAGGACACGAACCAGACGGTGGCCCTGAAGCTGCTGCCGGCCGGCAAGTTCCCCGACCCCGCCACCCGCCAGAAGTTCCTCGAGCAGGCCCGGGCGGCGGTGCGCCTCTCCCACCCTAACCTGCGGCAGCTCTACGAAGTGGGCGAGAGCGGCGACACACTCTACTTGGCCATGGAGTACCTGGAGGGCGTGACCCTCAAGAGTCTGCTCGTGGGCGGACGGGTAGAAGCGGAGACGGCGCTGGCCTGGGGCGCGGAGATCGCCGAGGCCCTGGCGGCGGCCCACGCCCAGGGAGTGGTGCACGGCGACCTGCGTCCCGCCAAGGTGATCATCACCGGCCAGGGGACGGTGAAGCTGCTGGACCCTGGCCTGTGGCGATTGAGCCCGTCCGCGGGAGTAGACCTAAGCGGGGAGGAGAAGCTGTTGGAGTTGGGCTTGAGCGCCGCCGCGGTGGCGCAACTCGCCCCCGAGCAAATCCGCGGGCGGGAGCCGGACGCTCGCAGCGACCTCTTTGCCTTGGGCGCCTTGCTTGATGAAATGATTACCGGGCGCAACCCTTTCCTCGGCAAGGACGCCGTGCAAACCATGCATTTGGTGCTGCGCCGGGCCCCCCAGCCCGCCAGCCAGCTGGCGCCGCAGGTTCCGGGGGCGCTGGACGCTGTGCTGGCCCGGGCGCTCGAGAAGGAGCCGAAGGCGCGCTTCCGCAGTGCCGCCGAGCTGGCCGCGGCCCTGCGGGCGGTGGCCGCGGGCGAAGAGCTGCCTGCCGAAGCGGCGAAGCCGGTGGTCGTCGTCCGCTGGACCCGGTCGCTCTGGTGGGGGATCGCCGGGCTGGGAGCGGTGCTGGCGGCCTGGTTCGCCTACTTGGCTTTGACTCGCCCCTGACCATGGCCGCGGAAGAACACCTCGACAAAAAGCTGACCACAAAGATTCTCTTGGGCCTGCTGCTGGGAGCTTTTGCCGGCGTCCTGGCCCACGCGGTGGCGGGCCCCTCGCCGCGGCTGGTGTGGGTGGTGGAGAAGGTGACCCAGCCGGCCGGACAAATCTGGCTGCGCAGCCTGATCATGATTGTGGTGCCGCTGGTCTTTGCCTCGCTCACCCTGGGCGTCGCGGGCCTGGGCGACATCCGCAAGCTGGGTCGCATCGGGCTTAAGACGGTCAGCTACTTCTTGGCTACCACGGCGGTGGCCACGCTGATCGGCTTGCTCCTCGTGAATGCGGTGCGGCCGGGGGCCGGCTTGCCGCAGGAGACCCGGGAGGACCTGCTGGCCCGCTTCAGTGGGCAGGCCCAGCAGATGGCCCAGCAGGCCGGCCAGACCCAGTTCGGCGTGGAGCTGCTGGTGAACATCGTGCCGCGCAACCCCGTGGCGGCCGCCGCGAATTTCGACATGCTGGGGCTGATTTTCTTTTCGCTGATATTCGGCGCCGCCCTGAGCATCCTGCCGGAGGCGCGGGCGCGGCCGCTGCTGGGGGTGCTGGAAGCGGTGGGCGACGCCGTGGTGGTGATCATTCACTGGGTGATGAAGCTGGCTCCCTATGGTGTTTTCGCCCTGATCTTCAGCGTCACGGCGCTCTTCGGCTACGACCTGCTGCGGAAACTGCTCTGGTACGTGCTGACGGTGCTGGCGGGGCTGCTGGTGCACTTCCTCGGGGTGTACTCCATCCTGGTACACTTCTTGGGGCGGATGAACCCGCTCGACTTCTTCGCCCGCACCAAGACCATCATCGTTACGGCCTTTTCCACCAGCTCTTCGAGCGCCACCCTGCCCACCACCTTGCAGGTGACCGAGCGCAACCTGGGGGTGCCGCGGGAGATCTGCGGGTTCGTGCTGCCGCTGGGGGCCACGATGAACATGCACGGCACGGCGCTCTTCGAAGGCGTGACCGTGCTCTTCATCGCCCAGGTGTTCGGGGTGACGCTGAGCCTGGAGACGCAGCTTGTGGTGGTAGTGATGGCGGTGCTCATCGCCATTGGCACAGCCGGCGTGCCGAGCGGCTCCATCCCGCTGCTGATGATCGTGCTGCAAGTGGTGGGGCTGCCGCCGGAATCAATCGCCCTGGTGCTCGGGGTGGACCGCATCCTCGACATGTGCCGGACCACGCTCAACGTCACCGGCGACGTCACCGCCGCCCTCTACGTGGCTCGCTCCGAAGGCTACCGGCTGGACCCGGGAAGCTAGACGCGGAACCATCTCTGCGGGCCGTTCCTCCCGAGGCCGCGATCGAGACGAACGCCATGAGGACGTTTGACGCCGTGGTGGTGGGGTCGGGCTTCGGCGGGGCGGTGGCTGCCTGCCGGCTGGCCGAGCGCGGCGGTTCGGTCGTGGTGCTTGAGCGCGGCCGTCGCTGGGAGCGAACCGATTTTCCCCGACCCGGGCAGCCGCGGGCGCGCTGGTGGTTTCAGGGCGACGAGCGGGGCTTGTTCGAGCTGCGTCGCTTTGCGGGGATGAAAGTAATCGTCGCCGCCGGGGTGGGCGGCGGGTCGCTCGTCTACACCAACGTGCAAAAAATCCCCCCGGCCGCGGCCTTCCAGGGCTGGCCCGAGCCGGTTTCGCTCGACTCTTTGCATCCCTACTACGCGCGGGTCGAGGAGATGCTCGACCCCAGCCCCATCCCGCACCCGCTCGTGCGCCTGCAGGCCTTCGAGGCCGCCCACGCCACCCTGGGGCGAGCCGAGGGCCTGGAGCGTCCCCCGCTCGCCATTCGCTGGGGCGAAGGCGACTTGGAGCGCGCGAACCGCTTCGGGGCTCTCCAGAAGCCCTGCAACCTCTGCGGGCAATGCATCTTCGGCTGCGACCGCCACGCCAAGAACACGCTCGACCTCACCTATTTGAAGCGGGCCGAGACCCTGGGAGCCGAGGTGTGGCCGCTCTGCCAGGTCAACCGGATCGAGCCCCGCGCGCTCGGCTATGAGGTTCGATTCCGTCGCCTTCCCGACCGGGAGGCAGGGAAGCCGGAGGAGGAGACGGTCGCGGCCCGCCGCCTGTACCTGGCGGCGGGCAGCCTGGGCACGACGGAACTGCTGCTCCGCGCCCGGGATGTGGACGCCACCCTGCCGAAGTTGAGCCGCCGCCTGGGCGAGGGCTGGTCTCCGAACGGCGACTTTTTTGCCGGACTCATCGGCTCCCGGATTCCCATCCAGCCCACAGTGGGCCCGTCGGTGGCGGCGGGTTACGAGTCGGCGCCAGAAGGGTTCTACGTTCTTGAGGGGGCGATTCCACCGGCGGCAGCCGAGCCCCACAAGACCCTGCTGCGGCTGGTGAATCATTTGCTTTCGCTGCGGCTTTTTTTTTCGGGCCGGTCAGACTCCTCCTCCCCTGGGGACACACCGGCTTGCGCCGACCCCGAGAGCGAGGAACTGCTGCGTCACATGGGAGTTTTCTTCCTGATGGGGCGCGAGTCGAGCCACCCCTCGACTCCGTTCGGGACCGGCGGCCGGCTGCGGTTGGGTCCGCGGGGCGAGCTCGAGCTGGATTGGGACGCGAGGGAGAGCGAGCTCCTCTTCGGCCGGATTCGGCGGTACTTGGCTGAACTCGGCCGCGGCTACGGCGGATGGATGGTGGTGCCGGAGCGCTGGTGGGCCCCGGACCTGGGCAGCGTCCATCCGCTCGGCGGCTGCGGGATGGGGCGGGACGCCTCGGCGGGTGTAGTGGACGCCTTCGGCCGGGTCTTCGGCTACGAGAATCTCTTTGTCTGCGACGGCAGCATCGTGCCGCGGGCCCTGGGCGTGCCGCCCTCGATGACCATCGCCGCCCTGGCCGAGCACGTGGTCGAGAATTCCGTTTCCGGTTGACGCCGTGTGGGCGGGCGGCTGTCGCTATGGGCGCGCGAAGCGCAGGGAGCTGAAAGGCTCGAGCGGAAGCGAGGGGCCGCGCCCGAGGATGACGTCGGCCAGGAGCTCAGCGGTGATGGGCGCGAGCAGGATGCCGTTGCGGAAGTGCCCGGTGGCGGCGTAGTAGTTCTCGATGTCGGTGGCGCCCAGGATAGGCAGGTGGTCGGGCGTATCCGGCCGCAGTCCCGCCCAGGCTTCCTCAAAGGGGAGAGCGGCTAGGTGAGGAGCGATTTCGACCGCGCCGACGAGGATGCAGCGCAGGCCGCTCGGGGTCACGCTTTTGTCGTAACCAGCGTCGTCCATGGTGCTGCCCAGCAGCAGCCGGCCCTCCGAGCGCGGGACGATGTAAGCGCGCGGGGAGCGCACTACGTGGCGGAGGAAGTTCGGCGCGGCCCGCAACGCGAGCATCTGACCGCGCACCGGTCGGGTGGGCGTAAGGCGCGAGCCCAAGGGCGGTAGGCAACCCGCCCAGCAGCCCAAGGCATTGACCACGGCTCCCGCTTCTAGATTCTCCCCTGCGGCCGTCCGTACCCCCAGGGCGCGGCCGGACTCGACCCGCCACTCCGCCACCGGGGTTTGGCTTCGCAACTCCACGCTGGCTGCCCTGGCTGCCTCGACCAGCGCCGCCAGCAGCCGGCGGTTGTCCACCTGGCGGTCGCCGGCGAGGAACCGGGCCGCCACCAAGCGCGGCGACAATGTCGGCTCCAGGCGCTGGGCTTCCTCCGCCGACACGGCTTCGCCGGGAAGAGAGCCGAGACCGGTGGCTTCCTCGGAGTTGAAGGCGACAAGCAGCGTCCCTTCCGCGCGGTAGCCGACCGAAAGCCCGGTGGCGTCTTCGAGGTGCCGGATCCAGGCGGGGTAGAGCGCCGCACTGGCCTCGGCTAGGGCGGCCTCAGCTTTCACTTGCACGTGTTCCGAAGTAGGCGCCAGCATGCCCGCCGCCGCCCAGGAGGCTTCTTTGCCGGGGCCACCACGGTCTACGACGGTCACAGAAAGCTTCTCTTCTCGGAGCCGCACGGCCAGCGAGCAGCCGATCACGCCGGCTCCGACGATGAGGACGTCTGGTCTTGGCATGGCGAGCACGTCAGCATAGCAGAGTTGGGTAAGGGCAAATTCGTTGACTTTTCTGTTCCATTACGGGAAACTATCCCAGTTTGGAATGTAGGAACCGGAGAGATTGCCGCGAAGTCTTCGCTTCTCCTTGATTCTTCGGCAGACACCGCATTCTAGAATGGAACGGCGGTTGCTTGCGGTGGGTGCAGTCATCGGGATTGGCGAGACCCTTGGGCAGTGAACTGGGCCTGCGGGTTCGAGGGGGTGGATTGATGGCTTTGAAGCCAGGGGAGGGGGGGCCAGCTAGGAGCGACCTGGTGCTCCTGGTGGCCGACGATGACCCGGCGGTTTGTGCTGTGTGTCGGGACGTCGCGGAGGCTCTTGGCCTGCGGGTGCTTGAGGCGGGCACGACCGAGCGATCCGTGGAGACAGTCGACCGGGAGCGGGTCGACCTGGTGTTGGCCGACCTGAGGATGCCCTCGGGCGGGGGGATGGCGCTGCTCGAGCGGCTGAAGCAGGCCCATCCGCAACTCGAAGTGATTCTCATGACCGGCTACGGCTCGGTCGAAACCGCCGTCGAAGCCATCAAGCGGGGCGCCTACGACTACCTGGCCAAGCCCTTTCACCTCGACGACCTGCGCGCCAAGCTCCAGCACGCCGTCAAAGAGCTCGAGCTCACCAGCGAGAACCGCATCCTGCGCGAGCAGGCCCGCGGGCAGCCGGGCTTCGGCGGCCTGATCGGCACCTCCCCGAAGATGCAGCGCATCTACAAGCTGATCCTGAAGGTCAGCCAGAGCCGTCACCCGGTTTTGATTGTGGGCGAGAGCGGCACCGGCAAGGAGCTCGTGGCCCGCTCCATCCACTTCCTCGGGCCCAACCGGGACAAGCCTTTCCTGCCGGTGGACTGCGCCGGGCTGGTCCCGACCCTAATCGAAAGCGAGCTGTTCGGCTACGTGAAAGGGGCCTTTACCGGGGCGGGGCGGTCGAAGCCAGGCCTGCTGGAGATGGCTCGTGGGGGCACGCTCTTCCTCGACGAAATTGCCGAGCTCTCGCCCGACTTGCAGGCCAAGCTGCTGCGGGCTTTGCAGGAGAAGGAAATCAAGCCGGTGGGGGGCACGGAGCGGGTGCCCATCGAAGTGCGCGTCGTGGCCGCCACCAACCGCGACCTCGACCAGGCCATCCGCGACGGCCGCTTCCGCCAGGACCTCTACTACCGCTTGAACGTGGTCACCATCAAGCTGCCGCCGCTGCGAGAGCGCAAGAGCGACATCCCGCTGCTTGTACACACCTTCCTGGAGCGCTTCAGCGACCCGGCCCGGCCGGTGGGCGGCCTCTCGGAAGAAGCCATGGCCCGCCTGATGAACTCCGACTGGCCGGGCAACGTGCGCGAGTTAGAAAACGTGATTGAGCGTGCCCTGGCCCTGGGGGCCGGGCCCGTCGTCCACACCGTGGACCTGCCCTCGAACCTGCAAAGCCCCGCGAGCGGCGCGTCCCCAGCCCCTCCGCGCGAAGGCATCCTCCCGCTGCGGGAACTCGAGAAGCGCGCCATTCTCCAGACGGTCGAAGAGCTGGGCGGCGACAAGCTGCTGGCGGCTCGCCTGCTCGGCATCGGCAAGACCACCCTCTACCGCAAGCTCAAAGAGTACGAGCTCGAAGCCTAGCGAGCGCGTCTCGCATTGGGCCTGCGGTTCCAATTTGAAACCGCGCTCCGCCTCTGGCCTCCCCGCCTCCCGTTATCCTGTTGGCGCCACAAGGGATTTCTTCCTGCCGGTGTGGCCCGAAGACTGCTTCAAGCGAGGGGGCAACAGTGAGGCTAACGGGCAGGAAGCAGATGAGCAAAACCTGGCGGACGGTGGTGTTTGTTGCTGCCTTTCTCCTGGCGGATGCGGTGATTTGCTGGGTCGTGGTGGCGCGACCCTTCTAGAAAACCGGGAAACTCCATGCCGGGGTGGCTGCTTGGCAGCGATCGGGCTCGTGCCTTTGAGCTGGTGGCCGACTTCCTCCGCCTGGCCACCCGGCCCGCAGGACTCGAGGAGTGCTTCCGCCACGCGTGCTGCCTGCTTTGCCGCCTGTGGGAGGCCCAGGCGGTGGAACTGTGGCGGTTCGACCCGACCTACGCCCGTTTGCAGTGGCTGGCCGCCTCCTCGCCGGACTGGGAGTCTTTCGGCGAACTGACCTTGGAGGCCTTCCCGGATTTGAACCGCATCCTGAGCGAAGGTGAGCCGGCGTGGGTTGAGCAGGTGGCCGGCCGCTGGAAACCTTTTCCCCCTTTCTTGGGCAAAGCGGCGAGCGTGCTGGTGGTACCGGTTGTGGCCAGCCGCCGCACCTATGGTTGCCTGTTGGGTTTGTTCGGCAAAGGCAGGCCCGCGCCCGCAGCCGAAGAGATTGAAGCCAGCTCGCTCCTGGCCCGCGCCCTGGGCTGGCGGCTCGAAGCCGAAGCCTTCCGGTCTGAGCGGGAGCTGTTGGCCGGGCGGGAGGAGTCCCGGCAGCAGCTCGAGCGCGAACTGCTTCGGCTGGGATTCTCCGGCCCCGGGCTGCAGCGCCTAGTCTCGGCGGCTCGGGATCGCAGCGGGGCCGAAGCTGTGGCTCTCTACGAGCGGCGGCCAAGCGGTTTCCGGCGATTGGCCGTAGCCGAGGCGACCCACCTGCTGCCCCTCGAGCTTCCTGTGGGGGGCTCGGCCCTGCTGCCTTGGGAGCGCGCTCTCGAGGAAGCCGCCCCGCGCACGGTTTCGCCCGACGAAATCGCCTCTGCCCTCGAACCCTGGCTGCCTCGCCTGGCTGCCAGCCATCTCCCGTTGCGGATCATCCCGCTGCGAACCGCCGAGCTCCTCCTGGGGGTGTTGGCCGTGGCTGGGGGCGAAAGGCCGGCCCCGGCATCGGCAGGGCCGGCGGCAGCCGGCAGGGAGGGCGAAGATTGGTTCGGGGTGTCGCTGCTGGCGGCGGCCTTGGAGAACCGCGGCTTGCGCCTGCTCCAAGAGGAGCTCGAGCGGCGCTACCAGCTCTGGTTCAACCACACCGATGAGGGGGTCTTCTGGCTCGATGCCGCCGGTCGTCTCCTCACCGCCAACCCCACGCTGCTCCGCCACGTCGGCTACCCTCTCGCCGAGCTCGAGCAGCGCTGCCTGGCGGACTTTCTTCCCAGAGCGGACTGGCAGAGTCTCTGCGCTTGGCTCGAGAACCCCTCCGAGCCCGCCTTTCAGTTGAGCACCCGCTGGCAGACGAAAGCCGGCTTCGGGTGGGAGCTCGAGTTGAGCCTGCACGCCCCGGCTCTCGAGGCCGAGCCGAGCGTGTTGCTGGGCTTGGCCCGGGACACCTCCCGGGAGCGGCAGTTGGAAGGGCGGCTGCGGGGCCAGGAAGCCCGCTTGCAGGGACTGCTCGACTCGGTCCACGACGGGGTGTGGCTCGTCGGCCCGGACGGTCGCGTGGAGTTCGCCAACCAGCGCCTGGGGCAACTCTTTGGGGTGGATCCACGCCATCTGGGCCCGGGCCGGGCGCAGCGGGAGGCTGCCCTGCAGCTGAACGACCGCCTGCTCAACCCCGACGCGGCTCGGGAGCGCTGGGCGCAACTGGAAGCCCAACCCGACCAGGTCTGCTGGGACGAAATCGAGCTGGTTCGGCCGCGCCGGCGTGTGCTGGAACGCTTCGCGCGCCCCCTGCTGGACGCCCAGCAGCAGGTGGTCGGCCGTCTCGAGGTCTACCGCGACATCACCTCCCAGCGGGTGGTTGAAAACAAGGTCTTGCAGCGCGAAAAGCTGGCTACCTTGGGGCAGCTCGTCTCCGGCATTGCCCACGAGCTCAACAACCCCCTCACCGCTGTCAGCGGCTACGCCCAGCTCCTGCTCAGCGCCGGCCTCCCCGCCCCCCTCCAGGAGAAAGCCCGGCTGCTGGCCCACGAAGCCGAACGCGCCGGGCGGGTGTCGCAGAACTTGCTCCTGTTTGCCCGCGAGAGCAAGCCCGAACGGCAGGCGGTAGAGTTGACCGACCTCTTGGAGCGCATCCTGTCCTTGCGTGCCTACGAACTCAAAGTCGAGAACATCGAGGTGGTGCGCGAGTACACCCCCGAACCCTGCTCCGTCTGGGCCGATCCCCACCAGCTCCAGCAGGTCTTCTTGAACCTGCTGCTCAACGCCGAGCAGGCCATCCGCAGCCAGCGCGACCAGGGCCGCATCCGGGTGCGCACCGGCGGGCCGGCGGCGGGTGGGGCAGGGGCCAGCGAGCGGGTGCGGGTGGAAATCGCCGACGACGGTCCGGGCCTCCCGGCCGTCGTCCTCCCGCACATCTTCGAGCCGTTTTTCACCACCAAGGCGCCGCGGGAGGGCACAGGCCTGGGCCTGTCCATCTCCCAGGCCATCGTGAAGGAGCACGGGGGCGAGATTTTCGTCGAGAGCGCTCCCGGCCAGGGGGCCACATTCCGCTTGGAGTTTCCGCTCCATCAGCTGGAAGGCCCCGCGCCGCCACCCCGCTCTCTCCGGGAGCCGCTACCCGCCGCGGTGGGCGAGCCCCGGCGCATCCTGGTTGTCGATGACGAGCCTGCGGTGGCCCACCTGATCGCCGATGCCCTCAGCCAGCAGGGCTACTTGATCCGGGCCCACACCGAAAGCCGCCTCGCCCTGTTCGAGGCCTTGAGGGAGCCCTTCCACCTGGCCATCTGTGACATCCGCATGCCGGAGATCGACGGGCCGGCGTTCTACCGCGCCCTGCGCGAGCAACGCTCCGTTCTCGCCCGCCGCCTGCTGTTCACCACCGGCGATACCCTGGCCCGGGAAACCGCCGATTTCCTGGCTGAAGTCGGCCTCCCCTACTTGGCCAAGCCCTTCCGTGTCGAAGAACTCCGGGCGATGGTGCGGCAGTTGTTGAGCGATGGGGACAGGTCGGAGCCAGAGACATCCGGCCGGGGTCCGCGCCCGGCCCGGCCATCCTAAAGGAGAGGCACAGGCACTATGGGACAGCTCGCAGGCAATCCGGTGGAAAAGCCGATTCGGGTGCTCCTGGTGGTGGAGCGCAGCGAGGAGCGCGCCGCGCTGGGGCGGTACCTGGTCGAGTCCGGCCTGGGAGCTAGCCCTCTGCTGGCGCCCACGTTGGCGGAGGCCGTGCCGCACCTGGCGGCCGGGCGAGCGGACCTCATCCTGGGAGACCTGGCCGCCTGGATCGCCCTGCGTGAAGGTGGCGCGACCGGCTGCGAAGCCGCCCGCACGGTTCCCTTTTGCGTCCTTGTGCCTCCAGGCGCGGAAGAGCAGGCCGCCGCGCTCCTGGAGCACGGGACCGCAGATTTCATCCTCCAGGCCGGCGACTATCACCGCCTCTTGCCGGCGCTGCTCCAGCACATCCTCACCCGCCAGGAAACCTCCTGGGAAGAGATCGCCCGGGTCATCCGGCACGAAATGAATAACCCCCTCACCGGGGTGCTCGGGAATGCCGAGTTGATTCTGGCCGAAGGCACCGCGCTCCCGGAAAAGGTTCGCCAGCGCTTGACCACCATCGTCCATCTGGCGGTGCGGTTGCGCGATGTGGTCAGGGATCTGGAGAGGCGCCTGCGCGGCAACGGGGACCTCTCGGACCGGGCACTCCCTCCGGGGACTCCGCCGGGCGTGGGGCTTCCCCGTGAGGTTGTCCGGTGAGTGTCCTTAGCGGGGACCTTCCTTCTTGCGCCCGGCTAGCTCCCGGCGCACGTGGCTCACGAAGTCAGGGTGCACGGCGTAGCCCAGGGCCTGGGCGATTTGCAGGTGGTAGGCGGCGGAGTCGAAGTCGGAGTTCATGGCGTAGGTAACCGCCAGGTTGTTGTGGGCCAGGGCGAAGTAGGGTTCGAGGTCCACGGCCACCCGGTATTCCGCGATGGCGCTGTCGAGCTGGCCTTTTTCCCGGTAGATGTTTCCCAGGTTGCAGTGCGACTCCGGCACGGTGGGCCGCAGGGAGATGGCTTTTTCGTAGGCGGCCTGGGCCGGCTCGAGGAGTTTCTTCTTCTCGTAGGCCACCCCCAGGTTGTAGTAGACGTCTTCACTCTGCGGGGCCAGGGTGCGGGCCCGCTCGAAGGCGGCCAGGGCCTCCTCGACCTGGTCGAGTTCCAGGCAGGCGACTCCCAGATTGATGTGGGCCTCGGCCCAGTCGGGCCTCTCCACTACGATCTTCGCGAACTCTTCGCGGGCCTCGGCAAACTGGGCCCGCTCCAGCAGTTGCACGGCCCGCTGATAGTCTTCCTCGCCCATCCCCGCCTCCGGCTATTTACTTTGCCGCCCGCTTTCCCTACACTCTACTACCACGAAACGCTGTCCCGCCACCCAGTGAAGACGGCCGGTGGCGGCCCGCCGCCTGGGGAAGCGAACGGTTACCGTGAGCGCGCGCTCGACTCCCCAACTGGTTCTCATTGACCCGTCGGGAGCGCGCACTCAGGTCCCCATTGGCAAGACCCCCTTTACCATCGGACGCTTGAGCGACAACGACTTGCCTCTGCGCGACAGCCGCATCTCCCGCCACCACGCCGCCATCGTCCTCGAAAACGGGCACTACGCCGTCCAAGATCAGAACAGCCGTCACGGCACCTTCGTCAACGGGGAGCGAGTCGAGACCGTCCGGCCACTCCGGAACAACGACCGCATCGAGTTCGGCGTCCCCGGCTCCTACGTGCTGCTGTTCGTGAGCGAGGAAGAGTCGCTGGCCCGGCTCCTCGAGCGGGTGGACACGCCCGCCCCCGCGGCCGGCACCACCTCCCGGGAGTTGCGCAACTTGAACCTGCTGCTCGAGGTAGGGCGGTCGCTCCAGGCCGGGCTGGCCCTGGAGGACGTGCTCGCCACCGTGGTGGACGCCTGCTTGAAGGTCACCGGCACCCAGCGTGGCTTCCTGTTCCTGCGCAACGAGCGGGGGGAGCTGACGCTCGAGGTGGGCCGCGACCACCAGAAACGGTCGCTCGGCCCCGGCGACTTCCAGGGCAGCCCAGCCTTCGTCGAGGAAATCGTCCGGGGCAGCCAGGACATTGTCATTACCAACCCCCGGGGTGAGCCGCGGGCCGTCATCGGTCTGGCCCTGCCCCGCCTCCCCCACGTGGCCTCTCTGGAAACCACCTTGACCGAGTATCTTCCGGAGGCGCTCGGGGTCATCTATCTCGACACTCAGCTCTCCAGCCAGGTCTTTTCGGAAAGCGACAAGCAGGTCCTGCGCTCGCTGGCGATGGAAGCTGTCGGGGTCATCGAGAACGCCCGGCTGTTCACCGCCGCCCGCGACAAAGAGCGCCTCGAGCACGAGCTCGCCATCGCCCGCGACATCCAGCAGGCTCTCCTCCCCAAGCGGTTCCGCCGCCACCCGGGCTTCCAGGTGGCCGGCATCAACATCCCCTCCCAGCAGGTGGGCGGGGACTACTACGATCTAGTCGAGATTCCTGGCCAGCGGTACGCCTTCGTGGTAGCCGACGTCAGCGGCAAGGGCATCTCGGCGGCGCTCCTCACCTCGATGCTGCAAGGGGCGCTGGCCGCCATGCTCGAGCTGGGCCAGCCGGTCGGCGCCGTGGCCCGCCAGCTCAACCGCTACCTCTGCCAGCGCTCCGAAATGAACCGCTTCGCCACTTTTTTCTTCGCCGTCCTCGCCCCCGGAGGGCGGCTCGAGTATATCAACGCCGGGCACGTGCCGCCGCTGTTCCTCCCTGCCGGGGGAGATGCTAGGGTACTGCGGGCGGAGAGCCTGCCCCTGGGATTGTTCGAAGAGGGGGAGTTCGCCGCCCAAGTCTTGGGCTTGCAGCCCGGCGACACCCTGGTCCTCTACACCGACGGCTTCATTGACGCCACCAACCCCCGGGGGGAAACCTACGGCCTGGAGCGGCTGAAAAAGGCGGTGGCCCGTTTCAGCTCCCGCCCGGCGGAAGAGCTGGCCCAGGCAGTCCTGGGCGACGTGCGCGAATTCGCTCGCGAAACGCCGCCCGAGGATGATATGACTCTGCTCGTGGTTCGCTATGAAGGGAACGCCTAAAACCGCGCCCCCCCTGGAGCGTGAGCCGCCGGCCCCCGCGAGCCTGGTCGAAGCCCGCGAGGCGCTGGCCCAGCAGTCCCGCACCCTGGCCCGCCTGCAGTTTCTGGTGGAGGCCAGCAAGATCCTGAACTCCACCCTCGACCTCCCGGAGCTGCTCGGCATCATCCTGAAGATGGCTACGGAAAACACCGGGGCCGACCGCGGCAGCCTCTTCCTGGTCGACTACGAGCAGCAGCAGCTCTGGTCGCTCATTGCCCACGGGCTGGAGCAGAAGGAAATCCGCCTGCCCATGGGGAAGGGCATCGCCGGGGCCGTGGCCCAGAGCGGCGAAATCGTCAACCTCACCGACGCCTACACCGATTCCCGCTTCGACCGCGACTTCGACCAGCGCTTCGGCTACCGCACTCGCAGCCTCCTCTGCCTGCCCATCTGCGACCGCGACGAGAAAATCGTCGGCGTGCTGCAGCTGCTCAACAAGCGGGATGGCAACTTCGACGCCGAGGACGTCGAGTTCCTCCAGGGCCTTTCGGTTCACTCCGCCATCGCCCTGGAAAACGCCCGGCTGCACCGGGAGTCGCTCGAGCGCCAACGCATGGAGCGGGAGCTGACGCTCGCGCGCAGCATCCAGCAGGGCCTGCTGCCCGAGAAGCCCCCGACGCTCGACGGCTACGAGGTCGCCGTCCGCCACCAGAGCTCCCTGCAGGTGGGCGGCGACTACTACGACTTCCTTACCCCGACCCCGAACACCTTCCTCTTCGTGGTCGCCGACGTGGAAGGCAAGGGGGTGGCGGCCGCCCTCATCATGTCGAACCTCCAGGCTACCCTGCACGCCGTGGTGATGCACCTGCACTCGCTCGAGGGCATCGTCTTCACCCTGAACGAGAGCATCATCTCCAGCGCCCACGCCAAGAAATTTCTCACCTTCTTCGTGGGCCTGGTGGACTTGAACGGCCACGGCCTGCACTACATCAACGCCGGCCACGTCCCCCCGGTCGTGGTCCGCCCAGAAGGCGACCCGGTCCTGCTGAAGGAAGGGGGGATGGTGCTCGGGCTGTTTCCCCAGCAGCGCTACGAGCGCGGCTTCCTGAAGCTTCTGCCCGGCGACGTGATTCTCGCCTGCACCGACGGCATCACCGAAGCCGCCAACCCCGCCGACGACCAGTACGAAACCCAGCGGGCCATCCTCGTCGCCCGGGCCAACCGCCAGCGCTCGGCCGAGGAGATTGTCGAGGCCATCTTCGCCGACGTGGCCGCCTTCGAGCGCGGCGGCACCCACCTGGACGACAAGGTGATGATGGCCATCAAAGTCCGCTGAGCAGTTTTACTCGCCCATCACTTTGATGATCAGCCGCTTGGGGCGCTGGCCGTCGAACTCGCCGTAGAAGACCCGCTGCCAGGGCCCGAGGTCGAGCTTGCCGGTGGTAATCGGCAGGATGACCTCGTGGTGCAGCAAGAGGTTTTTCAGGTGGGCGTCGCCGTTGGTCTCGCCGGTGCGGTGGTGGCGGTAGTCGCGCCGGAAAGGGGCGAGCTTCTCCAGCCACTCGTCAATGTCGGCGAGCAAGCCTTCTTCGTGGTCGTTCACGAACACCGCGGCAGTGATGTGCATCGCCGACACCAGCACCAGCCCTTCGCGCACCCCGCTCTTTTCGACCGCGGCCTCCACCTGCGGGGTGATGTGGATGTAGTCGCGGTGCTTCGCGGTGTTGAAAGTGAGGTACTCGGTATGAAACTTCATCGCTCCGCCCTCCGTGGGAAAAAGCATGGGTGGCGCGGGTCCCGCGCCCGTCTATTCCTTGCGGCAGTTCGGGCAGCGCAGCTGCTTGCTGTCCGGGTGGGTGGCGAACATGTTGTTGCAGCCCTCGCAGACCCGGTGGATGACAGGTTTATCGGAGCTTTCTTGGGCGGGCTGGGTCTTGGTCTCTTCCACGGTCGCCTCTCCTGCCTCTATTCTCTCGATTCTCGCCGCTATTGCAAGCGCCGCAACCAGGGCACGGCCACGGCCAGGGCCGCCGTCACGAGCAACGGCCCGGCGGCCGCCAGCGCCAGCGCCGCCGGCGTCCCCCAGCGGTCGGCCAGCACCCCCACCAGCAGGCTGCCCACGGGGTTGAAGCCGAAGTACGCCATGGTGTGCCAGCTCAGCACCCGCCCGCGGACGTTGTCCGGCACCAGGGTCTGAATCAGGCTGTTGACCGTAGCCACCGCGCACACCACCGCTCCGCCGGCCACGACCAGAACCGCCAGCGACAGGTAGAAGTTCCGCGAGAGCGCCAGCAGCAGCACGGCGCCAAACAGGACCAGCGTCCCTCCGAGCACCAGCGGTCCCCGGCGGCGTTCCGCCGGCCAGGTGGCGAGCAGCAGCGCTCCGACCAGCGCCCCGCCCCCGCTCGCCGAGGTCATGTAGCCCAGCCCGCGCGCGCCCACCTGGAGGATGTCGCGGGCGAAAACCGGCAGAAAGATCAAGTAGGGAAGCCCGAACAGGCTCACCATCGCCACGATGCTCACGAGAAGCAGGATCTGGCGGTGCCCGCGCAGGTAGCGGATGCCTTCGACCAGCCGCTCGCCGAGCGAGCCGGTGGCGGCCTGGGGCTCCCCGTGCCAGTGCACCAGGCTGAGGGCTGCGAGCGGCGCCAGAAAGCTCGCCGCATTGACATAGAAGCAGCTCGCCAGCCCCACCGTGCTCACCAGGATGCCCGCAATCGAGGGCCCGATGAACCGGGAGAGGTTGAACTGCATGGAGTTCATGGCGATGGCGTTCAGGATGTCTTCGTGGCTGGAAAGGTCGCGCACCATGGCCTGGAAGGCCGGGGCGTTCACAGCGCTGGCGGTGCCGAGCAGGAAAGCGATAACCAGGATTTCCGCGTAGGTGATGACTTCGAAGCTCACGGAGAGTGCCAGGGCCAGGGCCAGCACCAGCATCGTGCCGTGCGTCCCCAGCAGCCACAGCCGGCGGTTCACCCGGTCGGCGATCACGCCTCCGGGAAGAGAAAAAAGCAGCGCCGGGGCGAATTGCACGAACCCCACCAGCCCCAGCAGAAAGGGCGAGTTCGTCATCTCGAGCACCAGCCACCCCAAGGCCACCTGGTGCATCCAGGTGCCGACATTGGAGAGAAAGTTCCCTGTCCAGAACAGCCGATAGTCCCGGCGGCGCAGCGCCCGCAACATTCCCGTCCGCGGAGCGAACAGCCGCGCCGGCAGGCCCGGGATGAGCGACGGTGGCTCGGGGACCAGCGTCTCGGGCGGTTTGGCGGAGTCCATGGAAATGGAAGCCGGCTAGTCTAGCAGCAAGTTAGACGCCGGCAAAGCTGGGCGGGGTTAGGCCGAAACCAGCGCTTTGACTGCCGCCGCCACGTCCTCAACGCGCAGCGGCCGCCGCAGGGCTCGCAGCGAAGCGTCCAGCGGCTCATCGGCGGCGGCCACCACCACTACTGGCAGCCGCGCGGCCAGGCCGGGGAGCTCGGTCCGGATCTCAACGGGGGAGGCATCGCTCGTGTCGAAGACGAGCGCCACCGGCGGCGGGGAACTGGCAAGCGGCTCGGTGGCCTCCTCCAGCGTGGCAAAGCCCAAGGCGTTGTAGCCGTCCTCGCGCAGCTGGGCGCGCAGCAAGGCGCGGAACTTCCAGTCGCGCCCCACCACCAGAATCGTCTTCATCGCATTCAACCGATTCTAGCACCCGGCCGCAGGCCCGGTGGGCGGGTGCAATTGCCATCCGCGGGGGCCGATGCTAAGCTGTGCGATTGATCGGCCGCCCGAAGCTGGCTATGCAGGTCAAGGTCCTCTTCTTCGGACAACTGAAAGACGTGGTGGGCACGGCCGAGGAGCGGGTGGAGCTGCCCGAAGGCGCCTCGGTGGCCGACTTGTTTTCCCACTACCAGCGGCGCTTTCCGCGCTGGGCGGACTTCCGCCCCAGCCTCGCCGTGGCCGTGAACCAGGAATACGCCGACAGCGCCGCCCCGCTTCGCGGGGGCGACGAAGTGGCCTTCCTGCCGCCGGTGAGCGGCGGAGCGACGGACGACATCGTGGAGCTGGCGCGGGCACCCATCAACCCCCAGGAGCTGCTCGCCCGCCTCAAGGCCCCCGCCGACGGCGCCGTGGTGGTTTTCGACGGCATCGTCCGCAACCAATCGAAGGGCCGCCAGACCCTTTACCTCGACTACGAGGCCTACGAGCCCATGGCCCGGCGCCAGATGGAAGAGATCGTCACCGAGCTGCGCTCCCGCTGGGCGGTGGACCGGGTAGCGGTGGTGCACCGCCTGGGACGACTGCAAATCGGCGAAACCAGCGTTTGGATCGGCGTCAGCGCCGCGCACCGGGCCGCCGCCTTCGAGGCCTGCCGCCACGCCATCGAGCGCCTGAAGCGGACCGTCCCCATCTGGAAAAAGGAATACTTCGCCGACGGCGCCGTTTGGGTGGAAGGCGAGCAGCCGCCGGCGGAGCTCGAAGCCTCGCCCGCCCGCCAGGAATCGTGATTTCGCGCGCGCACCCCCGGGCTCTGCTGTGGTTTTTTCTCTCAGGGCCGGCGTTCGCCCTGTTCCTCTCGGCGCAGCAGCCGCCCCCGGAGGATTACCGCTACCGGGTGGACGTGCAGCTGGTGATGGTCTCGGCGAGCGTCACGGCCCCGGACGGCACGCCGGTGACCTGGCTCGAACAGGATGCCTTCGAGGTGTACGAGGACGGCGTGGCCCGCCCGCTCAAGGTCTTCGAGAAGAAGACGGCCATCCCCTTGCAGCTCGTGCTGCTGGTGGATGCCAGCCTGAGCACCGCCAGCGAGCTGCCGGCCGAGAAGATGGCGGTGGCGCGCTTCCTCCAGCGAGTGCTGCGCCCCGTGGACGCCGCGGCGCTCTACGAGTTCTCGGGGAAGAGCCGGGCCCTGGTCGATTTCTCCGACAACCCGAAGAAGCTCGAGGCCGGGCTGCAGCTGATTCGTCCCCGGGCCGGCACCGCCCTCTACGACACGCTGATCGAGGCTGCGGCCCAACTCCAACGGCGCGAAGGCCGGCGGGTGCTCGTGCTCATCACCGACGGCAACGACACCACCAGCGAATGCGACTACCACGCCGCCCTGCGCGCCCTCCAGGAAGCGGAAGCCACGGTCTTTGCCCTGATTGTCCGGCCGATCCCGGGCGAAAGCGGCCGCAACGTGCGCGGCGAGCACGTGCTTGTGAATCTCGCCGACATGACCGGGGGACGGGTCTTCTACCCCGCCCGGATGGCCGAGCTCGACCGCTTCTTCGACGAGCTTGGCGCCCTGCTGCGCACCCAGTACCTGCTCGGCTACCAGGCCGCCCCGCCCGAGTGGCGGGAGCGCCTCCGCACCATCGAGGTGCGCGTCCGAGGCACCGACTACGTGGTGCGCCACCGCAAGAGCTACTACGCCGAGGCGCGGCGATGAACCGCTATTTGCAGGTGGGCGTCGAGACCGCCCAGCAGGCCGGGGCGCTCCTCCTCGATGAGTTCCAGAAGCCCCGCGAGCACGAGTACAAGGCGGGCGTGGACCTGGTGACGGTGGCCGACCGCCGCTCGGAGGCCTTCATCGTCGAGCGGCTCCGCACCCATTTTCCCCAGCACGCCATCGTCGGGGAAGAAGGCACTCGCCACCAAGCCGCCTCCGACTACTGCTGGTACGTGGACCCGCTCGACGGCACCACCAACTTCGCCCATCGCTACCCCTGTTTTGCGGTGTCGCTCGCCCTGGTGCAGGGCGAGGAAGTCCTGGTCGGAGTGGTCCACGACCCGGTGCGCGGCGAAACCTTTCACGCTGCCCGCGGCGAAGGCGCTTGGCTCAACCAGAAGCGCATCCACGTGAGCGCCACCGAGCGGTTGACCGAAAGCTTGCTCGCCACCGGTTTTCCCACCCGCAAGCGCCACCAGAATCCGAACATCCTCTACTACCACCGCTTCACAATGCTCTCCCACGGCGTCCGCCGCGACGGCTCGGCCGCGCTCGACCTCTGCTCTGTTGCCGGCGGGCGCTTCGACGGCTTCTGGGAGTTCAACCTGCAATCGTGGGATGTGGGCGCCGGCATCCTGCTGGTGCGAGAGGCGGGCGGCGTGGTCACGGATTTCCAGGGCGTGCCGTTCCGACTCGGCGGCGCAGAAATCGCCGCGTCCAACGGCCGCATCCACCCGGAACTGCAGCAGGTCTTCGCCGAAATCGCCGCCCAGGCTTAGCAGCCGCGATGTTTGGTCGGGGATGAGAAGCGGCTTGACCGCCTACTCACCAAATTGCATGTTGTATAGAGCGAAGGCTGCGCCAACTGCCAACAGCCAATACAAGACCTTACCTACCAGTTGGGCACCTTCTTTTGAGTTCTTCTTTTTCCGTCTTTGTGCCAAACAACACTTTGTACAAGAGCACACCGAATACCAACACCAAGGCGCTGCGCCATAGCGGCTTAGCCTCCGCAAGTAACGCTAGGTTGAGGAGTGTCATTGTTGTTGTATGCTTTACCGCAATCCTAGCTTTCACACGCGGGCAAGTCAACGCGCCAGGGATTCGCCCGGCTTGACTTTACAGCGGGCGAGCGGGGTGGTAGAGTGGCGTCGGTTTTCGCGCCAGCCTTCGCGCTCCGCAGCCTAGCGATGCGTTTTCGACAACGTCGAACTCGTCGGCGCCACCAGCTCCAGGTCACCCACCAGCCCATCTACCTCTCCCGGCTTTCGGCGGATTTTTCCGGCCTGCGCCTGGTGCAACTGAGCGACATCCACCACGGGCTCTACACCCGCCTGGACGAGGTGGAGCGGGCGGTGGAGCTCGCCAATCGCCTCGAGCCCGACCTGGTGGCCCTGACCGGCGATTTCGTGACCAACTCGCCCAACTACATTGCCCCGGTGGCTCGGGCGCTCGGCCGCCTGCGGGCCGGCCTGGGCTGCTTTGCGGTGCTCGGCAACCACGACCACCGGGTGGGGGCCAATCGGGTGGCTTGGGCACTCGAAGCCCACGGCATCGAAGTGTTGCGGAACCGCCACGTGCGCCTGCGGCGGAACGGCTCCAGCCTTACCGTGGCTGGCGTGGACGACTTCAGCTACGGCGCTGACGACCTGCGCCGGGCCCTGCGCGGCGCCATCGCCGACACCCCCACCATCCTCCTCAGCCACAACCCGGCGCTGCTGCTCCAGGCGGCCGCCTGCGGCGTCGACCTGGTGCTTTCCGGCCACACCCACGGCGGGCAGGTGGACGCTCCCCGCCTGCGCTCGTTCATCGGGCGACGCGGACTTCAAGTTCCCTTGCGCTTCCGCCACGGCTGGGAGCAGAGCGGCGCCACCCAGCTCTACATCAGCCGCGGCATCGGCACCGTCGTGCTTCCCATCCGGCTGCGCTGCCCCGCGGAGATCCCGGTCCTCACCCTCCAGGGCAACGGGCACGCCACTTGAGTACCCGGTCGGGTTCTGATGCGCCCTGAGGAGTTGATTCGGAAGAAGCGCGACGCCGGCGCCCTGACCCGCGAAGAAATCTTCTTCCTCATCGAGCACTACACCCGCGACGCCATCCCCGACTACCAGATGGCCGCCTGGCTGATGGCCGTCTTCTGGCGGGGGATGACGCCGGCGGAGACCGCCGACCTGACCGAGGCCATGATGCGCTCCGGCCAGGTGTTGGATTTGAGCGAACTTCCCGGAGCAAAGGTGGACAAGCATTCCACCGGCGGCGTCGGTGACAAGACGTCCTTGGTCATCGCCCCGGTGGTGGCCGCCGCCGGCCTGCCCGTGCCCATGATTTCCGGCCGCGGCCTCGGACACACCGGCGGGACCCTCGACAAGCTCGAAGCCATTCCCGGCTTCAACGTCCGGCTGACCCTCCCGGAATTTCGCCGGGCCCTCGCCGAAGTGGGCTGCGCGCTCATCGGGCAGACCGCCGAGATCGCCCCCGCCGACCGGAAGCTCTACGCCCTGCGCGATGTCACCGCCACCGTCGAAAGCATCCCTCTCATCACCGCCTCCATCCTGAGCAAAAAGCTCGCCGAGGGCATTGACGCCCTGGTGCTGGACGTCAAGGTCGGCTCGGGGGCCTTCATGAAGGACCGGGAGAGTGCCACCCGGCTAGCCCGCTCGTTGCAAGAGATCGGCACCCGGATGGGCAAGCGCGTGGTGGCTCTGCTGACTAACATGGACCAGGTGCTCGGCCGCGCCGTCGGCAACGCCCTGGAAGTGGAGGAGGCCGTGGCCGTGCTCAAGGGAGAAGAGCGGGAGGACTTGCGCGCCCTCTGTCGCCAACTGTGTGCTTGGATGCTGGTGCTGGGCGGCGCCGCCCAGACGCTCGAAGAGGGCGGACAGCGGTACGATGAGCTGGTTCGCTCGGGCGCGGCGGCGGAAAAATTCCGCCAGATTATTGCTCGCCAAGGCGGCGACCCCCGTGTGGTGGATGATCCCAGACGCCTGCCCCAAGCTCGCGAGCGGCGCGATTTCCCGGCGCCCGCCTCTGGCTACTTGGCACGGATGGACGCCGAGCGCATCGGCCGGGCGGCCATGGTGCTGGGAGCGGGCCGGGCGCGGGTCGAGGACGCGATTGACCCGGCCGTGGGGCTGGTGCTGCACAAGAAGGTCGGGGAGCGGATGGAACAGGGCGAGCCGCTTGCCACCCTGTATTTCAACCACGCGGAGCGGCTGGCGGACGCGTCGGCGCGGCTCGAGGGAGCCTTCAGGGTCGAACCCTCACCCCCGAAGCCGACTCCGCTCGTCTTCGAGACGCTGACCTGACGAACTTGCCTGTCGAAAACACTCCGGGAGGGAATGCATGGAACGCCTGATGGGTTTCGTGGGGCTGCTGGCGATGCTCGCCATCGCCTACCTGCTTTCCACCAACCGCCGCGCCATCCGGCCGAAGACCGTGGTGGTGGGCCTGGGTTTGCAGTTTGTTTTTGCCCTGTTCGTGCTGCGCACCGACTGGGGGCGGGCGCTGTTTGCCATCCTGGGCGGCCTGGTGACCCGGTTCCTGCACCTGTCAAGGGCGGGGTCGGAGTTTGTCTTCGGCCAGCTGGGCGTGCCCGACAGCGCCTTTGGCAAGAGCTACGGCGGCGTCTTTGCGTTCGACGTCCTGCCCACCATCATCTTCGTGGCTGCCTTCTTCGCCATCCTCTATTACTACGGAGTGATGCAGCAGGTGATTCGCGGCTTCGCCTGGCTGATGACCCGCCTGCTAGGGGCGAGCGGCGCCGAGTCGGTCACCGTGGCCGCCAGCGTCTTCGGCATGGGGCAGACCGAGGCTCCGCTGACCATCCGCCCCTACCTCGGCAAGCTCACCCAGTCGGAGCTGATGACGGTGATGACCTCGGGCATGGCCCATATCGCCGGCGGGGTGATGGCTGCCTACATTGCCTTCGGGGCTGAGGCCCGCCACCTGCTGACCGCGGTGGTGATGACCGCGCCGGGAACCATCCTGCTGGCCAAGATGCTCGTCCCCGAGACCGAGGCTGCGCTCACCGCCGGGGTGGTCAAGGTGGAAGTGGAGCGCACCGACCCGAACGTGCTCGGCGCCGCCGCCCGCGGCACCACCGACGGTCTCCACCTGGCGCTCAACGTGGCCGCCATGCTGGTGTCTTTCCTCGCCCTGATTGCCTTTGTGAACTGGGTGCTGGGTGGCGTTCACGACGGGCTGGCGCAGATGGGATTCCTCTATTTCCCCGCCAACCTCGAGGAAATCCTGGGCTGGGTGTTCAGTCCCCTGGCCTGGCTACTCGGAGTGCCCTGGGGCGAAGCCTCGACGGTCGGGAATCTGCTCGGCTTGCGCATGGTGACGAATGAGTTCATCGCCTACGGGCAGCTCGGACAGCTCATCAGCGCCGGGAGCCTCAGCCCGCGCTCCATCACCATCACCACCTTCGCGCTCTGCGGGTTCGCCAACTTCAGCTCCATCGGCATCCAGATCGGCGGCATCGGCGCCCTGGCCCCGGAGCGCCGCGGCGACTTGGCCCGACTCGGCTTCCGTGCCATGATTGCCGGGACGCTCGCCAACTTCATGTCCGCGGCCATCGCCGGGATTCTGCTATGATGGCGCTCCCCTCGGTATGAGTCGCGGCGAATACGACAAGGCGCAGGAGGCCGCGCTCTTCATCCGCGAGCGAGCACGGCTGGAGCCCCGCATCGGCCTGGTGCTGGGTTCGGGGCTGGGGGCGTTTGCGGAGGGGCTGGAAGAAGCCAGCCCCATTCCCTACGGCGAGATTCCGCACTTCCCTGTCTCTACGGCGGTGGGCCACTCGGGGCGGCTGGTGATCGGCCGCTCGAGCGGCGTTACGGTGGCGGTGATGCAAGGACGAGTGCACTTCTACGAGGGCTACACGCTCAAGGAAGTCGTCTTTCCCATCCGGGTGCTGGGTGGGCTGGGGGTGCGGGTGCTGGTGCTCACAAACGCCGCCGGGGGCATCAACCGCAAGCTGCGGGCTCGCGGCTTGCTGCTCATTCGCGACCACATCAACCTGCAGGGGTCGAACCCGCTGCTCGGAGCGAACGAGGAGCGCTTCGGGCCGCGCTTCCCTGACATGACCGAGGCCTACTCGAAAGAATTGATCGCCCTCGCCCAGAAAGTGGCACGCCGGCAGCGGCTGCGCCTTTTTGAAGGTGTGTACGCCGCCGTGCACGGGCCGAGCTATGAGACCCCGGCGGAAGTCCGAGCCCTGGCCCGCCTCGGCGCGGACGTGGTGGGAATGTCCACGGTGCCGGAAGTCATCGCCGCCAACCACCTGGGGCTGCGCGTGCTGGGGATCTCCTGCGTCACCAACATGGCCGCCGGCATCTCCAAGCAGAAGATCAGCCACGACGAAGTCCTCGAGGCCGGCGAGCGCGTGGCCAAGCAGTTCACCGCTTTCCTGCGGGCGCTGATTCCTGTGCTGGCCCGGGGGGCTAGATGACAGCAGCGCAACGGCGGCTGCTCAACCAGGCCCGGCGGGCTCGGGCCCGGGCCTTTGCGCCCTTCTCCCGCTTCTCGGTGGGGGCGGCGGTGGAGGCGCGGGCCGGCCGGGCCTATACCGGGGCCAACGTCGAAAGCGCCAGCTACGGTTTGACCTGCTGCGCCGAGCGGGTGGCCATCTTCAAGGCCGTCACCGCGGGTGAGCGCGCCTTCAAGCGCCTGGCGGTGGTGACCGATACCGACCGCCTGACCCCTCCGTGCGGGGCCTGCCGGCAGATCATCTGGGAGTTCTGCGGCGACATCGAAATCATCCTGGCCAACTTGAAGGGTCAGGCGGCCGTGCACCGCATGCGCACGCTGCTGCCGCGGCCCTTTGATGCTTCGCTGCTTTGAGGCGAGCGTTGGGCGCGCTTCCCGGGAGCCTGCCGTGCGTTGCTGGCGTGTAGTCATCCTGGCTCTGGCCCTCGGGTTCCCCGGGGGCGGGCGGGCCGCCCTGGAACGAGTGGACCTGCTCGTGACCGGCGGGACCGTGGTCACCATGGACGCCGAGCGGCGCGTGATCGAGAACGGCGCCGTGGCCATCCGCGGCTCGGACATCGTGGCCGTGGGGCCGACCGAGGAGCTCCAGCGCCGCTACCGGGCCCGCCAGCGGCTGCGCGCCGACGGCCGGCTGATCCTGCCCGGCCTCATCAACGCCCACACCCACGCCGCCATGGCGCTCTTCCGCGGCGTGGCCGACGACCGCACGCTCGAAGAGTGGCTGAGGAACTACATCTTCCCGCTTGAAGCCAAGCACACCACTGCGGAGTTCGTCTACTGGGGGACGAAGCTGGCGGCCCTCGAGATGATCCGCGGCGGCATTACCACGTTCGCCGATATGTACTACTTCGAAGAGGAAGTGGCCCGGGCCGCCAGCGAAGCCGGAATCCGCGTGGTGGCCGGCGAAACCATCCTGGATTTTCCCGCGCCCGACTTCAGGACGCCGGCGGAGGCGCTGCGCTACACCCAGCAATTCATCCAGCGCTGGCGCGGCCATCCCCTGGTGGTCCCGGCCGTGGCTCCCCATTCGGTCTACACCTGTTCGGCCGAGACCTTGCGAGAGGCCGCCGCCCTGGCCCGCCGCACGGGCGCCCCGCTGCTGATTCACTTGGCGGAATCGAAGCTGGAGGTGGAAGGCATCCGAAAACGCGAGGGCCGAAGTTCGGTGCAGTACGCGGACGAGCTGGGCCTGTTCGAGGCCCGGGTGCTGGCCGCGCACTGCATCTGGGTAGATGCAGCCGACCAAGAGCGGCTCGCCCGCCGGGGCGTCGGCTGCGCCCATAACCCCACCAGCAACATGAAACACGCCAGCGGGATTGCCCCAGTGGTGGCCCTGCGGGCGGCGGGCGTGGCCGTGGGCCTGGGCACGGACGGGGTGGCGGGCAGCAACAACGATTTGAATCTCTTCGAAGAAATGGACCTGGCCGCCAAACTGCAGAAGGTGTCCACGGGCGACCCGCGGGCTCTGCCCGCCCGGGAGGCGCTGGCGCTGGCCACCATCGAAGGGGCGCGAGCCTTGGGCCGGGAGCAGGAAATCGGTTCGCTCGAGCCCGGCAAGCGCGCCGACCTCATCCTGCTGCGGCGGGACGCGCCGCACGCCATCCCGTTCTACGACGTCTACTCGCAGATCGTCTATTCGCTCAAGGCCAGCGATGTGGACGCGAGCCTTATCCACGGCCGGGTGGTGCTGAGAGAAGGACGGGTCCTCACGGTGGACGAGGGCGAGGTCAAGCGGCAGGCGGCCCGCCTGGTCGCGGCCGTGAAGGAATCGCTTGCGAAGAAGCCCTAGTGTCCGCCGCCGCTGCTCCGGGACGAAGTGCGCTGCTTGTAGAGCTTGGTGGCCAGGGTGCGCACGGTTTCCGGAACGTTCCGGTTCGAGCACAGGAACTTGAGGTCCTGCTCGGTGAGGCGGTTGAGAAGGCCGAGGGAGATGTCGATGGGGGCGCGGGGGTTGTTCACCAGGCTGCGCACCACCCCGTAGCTCTTCATGAACTTGCGGCTGCTGGCGATGATGCGCAGGGCCTCCTCGGCGATGTTTTTCATGGAGGCGAACGACTCCACCTCACTGTCGGTCAGCTTCGGGGACTGCAGCACGGCGCGGTAGACCACCTTGGTGGGGTCGCGCACCAGGATCAGGCGCTCATCTTTGGTGCCCTTGAGCGCCAGCTGGACGCGCTCAGACACCACCATTCGGGATATCTTTTGTGTCACACTAATGCGCTCGCGCTTCTCCTCGGGCTTGGCCTGGGCTTCGTGTTCTTCTTCGCGGGCCAGGGCGGCCGCCACATCCTCTTCCTCCTTGGTCTGCTCGCCGTGCAGGCTCTGCAGGCGGGTGCGCAGCTCGTCCGGCAAGTCCGTGCGGTCGAGCAGGCCGGCGATGAAGCGGGGCAGCTCCGGCAGCCGGGCGTCGTTCGAGGCGATGGCCTGAATCTGCTCAAGGGTGAGGCGCCCGGCCAGCGGAGCCAGAGCGTCGTCCCCGGCCTGCGGATGTCCGGCAATGAGGGAGACGAAGGCCGCAGGGACCTCCCTCTGCGCAGAGAAGTAGGCCAGTACGGCGGCGGAGGCCGTGGGCTGACCCAGCAGGGACGCAGCCTTTTCTGTCGGCCAGCTGGCCAGGGTTTGCTTGGCCGCCTCGCTGCAGGTGGGGTCCGGGTCCGCGCTCAGCAAAACCAGAATCTCCAGGAGCTCGTCGACGGCCACCGGAATCGTGCCCCGCGAGGCCCGGCGCTTCACCACCGCCGGAGCCTTCCCCTGGCGGATGGCTTCAAACAGGGCCCGCTCTTCCTTCTGCTCGGTGGTCATTCCTGAATTCAGCGTGTGGGGGCTTTCAAATCCTGCGCGGTCAGGGTGACGTTCTTCCGCTCGCCGGGGTTGCCGAGCGGAGGCAGGGTCTCGCCGTTCAGGGTGAGGATGACGGCGCTGGCGTTGCCGGTGGTGAGCTCGATGCGGGCGCGACCCCGGAAGCTGCGGGTCTCGCCGGGCTTCATCACCCGGGCGTAGAGCGGCTGGCCGTCCACGGTCACGCTCACCCAGGCGTCCTCGAGGGCGTCCACCTGCAGGCGCAGTTCATCGCTCGCCGGGCGGGACCAGGCAGGGGAAGAAGCCTCGCCGTTCGCCGCGGGGACACGGGGGGCGGTCTCGGCGCTGCTGGCCGGCTCAAGCGGCGCCGCCGTCGGGCGGACCGAAGACAAAGCCGGCTGCGAGGCTGAGCCGGGCGCGGCCACCACCACCGGGGCGACGTCAGCCGGCCGGCGCAGGCGAGCTTGGTGGACGATGTAGGCGCCCACGCCAAACACCACCACCAGCAGGGCCAAGCTCCAGACCCCGCGGCGGGCGGAGGCTTGCGCGGCGGCGGAGTTCGGGGGCGCGTAGCGAGCCAGGATGTCGGGTTCCTCGTGGGCGGCGCGCACGAATTCTCCCACCCAGTGGTGCTCGTCCAGGTTCAGGTAGCGGGCGATGGCTCGCACGAATCCGCGGTTGAAGACGCCGCCCGGCAGCCGGTCGAACTCGTCATTTTCCAGGGCGTCCAGGTGGCGGAGGCTGATCTTGGTGGCGTTGGAAAGCTCCGGAAGCGTAATGCCGCGGAGCTCACGCTCGCGCCGGAGGTTTTCGCCAAATGTCCCCATGGACCACTCCCGTACGGGCGAAGGCAGGGCGATGATAGGATTGGCGCCAGGGAGTGTCAATGGGCAAGTCAATTATTGCCTGGGCGGCGGGAGCGCCGGTATAATGGAGCGGCTTTTCAGGGGAAATCCGAGCCGACCCTCTTACCGGGAGAAGACCCGGACGGGTCAAGGCTGAGGCCAATGGCCGCGCGCAAAGCCAAGGCAACCGCCACTCGGCGACGCACGGGGAAAGCCTCTCGGGGCGCGTTTCCCGAAGACCGCGTCACTGAGATGCGCCGCAAGATGGAGGAGTTCACTTTCGTCCACGACATGGCTCGGGCGCTCACCTCCACCCTCCAGCTCGAGCAAGTGCTCAAGACGGTCATGGAGAAGGTGCAGGAGCTGCTGGCCCCCGACACCTGGTCCCTGCTGCTGGTGGACGAAAAGACCAACGAACTTTACTTCCAGATCGCTACCGGCGAGGCCGCCGCCAAGCTGAAAGATGTGCGCCTGAAGATGGGCGAGGGCATCGCCGGCTGGGTGGCGCACACCAGTCAGGCCACCATCGTCCCTGACGTCAGCAAGGACCCCCGCTTCTCCGGCCAGGTGGACCAGATGACCAAGATGCGCACCCACTCCATCATCTGCGTGCCCATCCGCGGCAAGGAGCGGGTGCTGGGAGTGATCGAGATTCTCAACTACGTGGGCAAGCGCGGCTTCGACCAGGACGACCTGGCCCTGCTGCAGGCCATGGCCGACTACGCCGCCATCGCCCTGGAGAACGCCATCCACGTGCAGCGCATCCACGAGCTCACCATCACCGACGATTGCACCGACCTCTACAACGTCCGCCACCTGAACTTCGTGCTCGACACCGAAATCTACCGCTCCAACCGCTACCAGTACCAGTTCTCGGTGATCTTCTTCGACCTCGACCACTTCAAAGACGTCAACGACACCCACGGGCACCTGGTGGGGAGCAAGCTGCTGCAAGAGATCGCCCAGTTGATCCGCGGCAGCCTGCGCCTGATCGACTACGCCTTCCGCTACGGCGGCGATGAGTTCGTCATCCTGCTGCCGCAGACCGGCCAGGAGGCCGCGCAGGTCGTGGCCCGGCGGCTGCACGAGCGCTTGAACGAGAAACGGTTCCTGCAGGAAGAAGGCCTCAACCTCCACCTCACCGCCAGCTTCGGCATGGCCACTTATCCCGTGGACGCGAACACGAAGGCCGAGATCATCCGTCTGGCCGACGAGGCCATGTACCTGGTCAAGAACACCTCCCGCAATAACATCGCCGCCGCCCACGCCGGCTTGTTGCTCTAGGGCCTGCTGTTCACTACCGACGTCGTAATTCTTGACCCTCCCCCGGCTTCGTGCTAGCGTGAGCGGCCGTCCCGGAGCTGGCCGGGCATACCCCCACATCGAAAACACCCGTACGGAGCTACCCATGGCCAACGAAGCACTGGGGATGATCGAGACCCGCGGGCTGGTGGCCTCCATCGAGGCGGCCGATGCCATGGTGAAAGCCGCCAACGTGGTTCTCATCGGCAAGGAATACATCGGTGCCGGCTACGTCACGGTGATGGTGCGCGGGGACGTGGGGGCGGTGAAAGCCGCTACGGATGCCGGCGCCGCGGCAGCCCGCCGGCTGGGGGAGCTGGTGAGCGTACACGTCATTCCGTGGCCGCACCCCGACGTGGAGAGAATCCTTCCCGGCGGAGGCCGAGGTCCCGCGGGCCGCTCGGCTGACTAGCTCTCTGGCTGTAGGAGTGCCGCTATGACCGTAAGCGACCCCGACCTGGTTTCCGTCCAGCAGGTGCGCGACCTGGTGCGCCGCAGCGTCGAGGCCCAGCGGCGCTGGGCCACCTTCTCCCAGGCCCAGATTGACGCCGTGATTGACGCCATGGCCGAGGCCGCCACGGCGGGCGCCGAGCCGCTGGCCCGTATGGCGGTGGAAGAGACCGGCTATGGCAACGTCCCCGACAAGATCAAGAAGAACAAATTCAGCTCCGAAGATGTCTATCGCGCCATCCGCCCGCTGCAGACGGTCGGCATCCTGCGCGAGGATCGCGAGAACGGTGTGCTTGAAATCGCCGAGCCGGTGGGTCTGGTGGCCGCCATCATCCCGTCCACGAACCCCACCTCCACCGCCATTTACAAGATTCTGATTTCGCTTAAGGCCCGCAACGGCGTCATCCTGAGCCCGCACCCTTCGGCCAAAAACTGCATTTGCGCCACCGCCGACATCATGACCAAGGCCGCCCTGAAGGCCGGGGCCCCCGAGGGACTCATCGGCTGCCTCACCCAGGTAACAGCCGCCTCGACGCAGGAGCTGATGCGGCACCGGCAGGTGGGCGTGATCCTGGCCACGGGCGGCACCGGCCTGGTGCGCGCCGCCTATAGCTCCGGCAAGCCCGCCTTCGGCGTGGGCCCGGGCAACGTCCCGGCCTACATCGAGCGCACCGCCAACGTGCGCAAGGCCGTCTCCGACATCCTCACCGGCAAGACCTTCGACAACGGCACCATCTGCTCGGCCGAGCAGGCCATCCTGGCCGAAGAACCCCTGCGGGACGCCGTCCTGCAGGAGCTGCGCGAGCAAGAGGCCTACTTCTTGAGCGCCGCCGAGATCGAAGCCCTGAGCAAGCTGGTCCTCCGCCCGGACACCTTCCTGGTGAACCCGAAAGTGGTGGGCCGGGCCGCGCCGGTGATTGCCCAGATGGCCGGCTTCAAGGTGCCGGCCACGACGCGAGTGCTCGTCGCCGAGCTCGCTGGGGTGGGCCGCGACTACCCGCTGTCGGCCGAGAAGCTTTCTCCGATTCTGGCCTTCTACACGGTGCGGAACTGGCAGGAAGGCGTGGAGCTCTCGAACCGGCTGCTCGAATTTGGCGGCCTCGGCCACACCATCGTCATCCACTCCCAGAACGACAGCGTCATCCGGGAGTTCGCCTTGCGGGTGCGCGCCTACCGGGTGGTGGTGAACAGCCCGGCCCCGCACGGCTCCATCGGCTATTCGACTCGCCTCTTTCCGGCCATGACCCTCGGCTGCGGCGCCGTCGGCGGCAACATCACCTCCGACAACATCGGCCCGCAGCACCTGATGAACATCAAGCGGGTGGGCTATGAGATGCGCCCGGTCGAGCCCGCCACGGTTAGCCGCCACCCGCGCGCGCTTCGAGCGCCCGCAGCGGCTCCCGCGCCGGCGGCGGCCGCGCCCACCCCCAGCCCGGCTCCCGCAGCGTCCTTGCCCCTTCCGGATCGGGCCACCATCGCCCGCGTGGTGGAGCGCTTCTTGGCGGAGAAGGGTGTGCCACGCCCCGCGGGCGCTTCCGCCGCGGCGGCGCCCGCGCCCGAGGTGCCTCCGCCGCCGCGCGTGGTGGATTTCGTCAGCGAAAACGACGTGCGCGCCGCTCTCGAACGGGCCGAAAAGATTTTCATCTCTTCTCGAACCATCCTCACCCCATCGGCGCGCGACCTGGGCTACGCCCAGAATGTCTTCATCGAGACCGCCGCGCCCGCCAGCGGCAAGGGCGCCCGCCCCGAGTGAGCGATTGCCGCACGAAGCTGCCACGGGACCCAACGGGGTGGGATACCAGCCACGGCTTCATTCCCGGTGTTCCCTCCACGGTTTGTAGAAGTACCCTAACCTTCGCAGTTCGCCCTTGTAAAACGCATGGATCCGCTCGCTAAACTGATATGAATCCTTGTCTTTGTACCTTCTGACTTCGTCCAAGTCATCTATTTGGACCGAACCCATAGCAATATCCGTAGCAGGCTGGTTTCCGTATTCGTCGACCAAACCTATGTTCGACATATAAACGTTTACAGTTAGCCTCTTGAGTTCCCGATGCGCCTTGGCCGCTTTGTAGACGGCTTCCGACAGGTCCCAGGCTGCGAGGTCAAGCGTTTGCGTTGAACTGACCGTGAAGTTTATCGTTCCCGTTTGCCCGGACACCACAACTCGAGGAGGTTGGGGCTCGAGGTCAAAATCGCCACAGGAAGAGAGCACGATGAGGAGCGACAACCCACAGACCCTCGATAGGAAGGATGAGTTCTTGCTGGCCGCCGACATTCGGCACCTCCAAGTTGCTCGTTTATAGGCCTTCTGCACCCGGCGAGCAATCTGGCCGATAACTGGAGAGAAACCCCCGCACTTCCTGCCTCAACTCGTCCCACTTCTCGATGGTCAGGAGGGGCCCGTCTTGGCCGAACTGAATCCTGCCAGCGGGCCTTACCCAATAGCGAGGCCACAGCACGTACTCCGAGGGCTGCTCGAGGTTGCGACACAGGATGAGGGCGGCCAAGTATCTAGAGTCCTTTTTATCGAGCCAGTCATAAAACGCCACAAAGAGCACTTCGTATGGCCGCGGTCGAGCCTCGGGCGCGGCCTTCGCTGGTGGCCACGCGCCGAACCACCGAACGGGTCCGCCGCACCTCGGGCAGACTACGCGCTTTGGCCACCTCCGTATGGCGTCAATCCACGGGCGCCAATGTGTGTGGGCTTGGGGGCATCTGAATTCAGGTTTCATGAGAAGGCCCCTCTCGTAATCCGGCTGCGCTGTTATCTCTGCTACGGCGGCGTCTCCAACCCTTGTAGCATCGGCGAGGTCACACGTCAACCTGCCTGCCTGGTTCATCTCGGGTCGGGAGACTAGCGGGGAGTTTCAGCGCCCCACGTGAAAGAGGGTCCACGCCCGCGAGCGGCAAGGCCGTGCGGTCCGAGTAGAAGCCATCCGCAGATCCCGCCAAACTCACCTAAGGCACCTTACTTGTGGCATAGTAGGACCCAAGGGAGCTCACCCAAGGCTGCCACACGGCAATCAGGCAAACGCGCGGCGGGGCTGTCGGATGAAACCCAAGGAAAGCGGCAAGGAACGCCGGAAGAGCCCACGGCTCAAAACCCGGAAATTAATCTCCGCCGAATGGGGCGGGAAACAGTCTGCGCTGGGAGATCTAAGCGTCACGGGAGCTTTTGTTCGGACAAACCATCCCCTTGAGGTGGGGAAGGAACTGGAATTGCGATTGGTGGGCGGGCGCATGGCGAGACCCGTTGGCCTCAAAGCGGCCACACGCCACAGCGAACCCGGCTATGGAATGGGGGTGGAATTTACTGAGTTCCACGGGGAGGACCAGCGGGAGTTGGAATCGTTCCTGGTAAGGCTGGCCGTGCCTCGGATTCTGGTGGTGGACGACAACGAGGACATCCGGCGCGTGCTCAAGCTTGCGTTGGAGCGCGAAAAGTATGACGTTTTGACGGCCGCCGATGGAGTCGAAGGGCTGCAAAAGGCGTTGGATTCGCGGCCGGACTTGATTGTCTTGGATCTCACTATGCCGGGGCTGTCCGGGTTGGAGGTTTGCCAGCGGTTGCGAGCCAGCCCCGACCTGGCGAACGTTCCTGTTCTTATTCTGAGCGCCACGACTGACCTGGCTGACGTTAGCTCGGCGCAGAAATTAGGTGCCATGTTCGTCCCTAAGCCCTTTCAGCCGCAGAAGCTGCTGGTTCACGTTCGGATGCTGCTGGAACGCTAGCCGATTCTTCCCCGCGCGCGGCAAGGTCGCCCGCTCCGAGTAGGCCTTCTCCTTCGCTCCCCTCGCGGCGCTTGTCCTGTCTCCACCTCTTCCCTATACTGGCGATTGGGGAGAGGAGAGCATGAAGCGGCCCCCGATAGAAAAGCTGCGGCGGCTGGCGTTGGTCGGCGTCGTGGCCGTGGGTCTGGTGCTGGCGGTGAGCTACGGAGTGCGCCGCTGGCGCGCCTACCAGGCCCGGCGCGCCGTGCCGGTCGCGATTGCGGGTGACGTCGAGCAGCAGGCGGAAAAGTTCACCTTCTCCCGCTCCGAAGCGGGCCGCACCCTCTTCACCGTCCAGGCGTCCCGCACCATTGAGCGCACCGGCAAGACCACGGTGTTGGAAGATGTGGTGGCGGTCATCTACGGGCGGGACGGCGGCCGCACCGATGAGATTCGCACCCGACGCTGCGAGTACGACGCCAACGGCACCGGCGAGATCACCTGTCCCGGTGAGGTGACGGTCCGGTTGGGAGGTGGCCCCGCTTCAGACGCCACCCAGATGGCGGGCGCGGTTGTGTTCGCCACCGCCGGCGTGCGCTTTGATACCCGGCAGGGGGCGGCCTGGACCGATCAGGCAGTGCGCTTCAGCTTCCCCGAAGGGAGCGGCGAGGCGATTGGACTCCGCTACCAAGCGCAGGAACCAACGGCCCGGCTCGAGCGCCAGGTGCGCATCGGCTTGAACCGGGAGGGCGGAGCGCCCGTCGAAATCCAAGGCTCCCAGTTTCACTACTACGCCCGGAACCAGGTCCTTGAGCTCCTCCCGCCTCTCTCCCTCGAATCGGACGGTCGCCTCCTGGTGGCGGATCGCCTGCGGATGGAGCTCGACACCGGCTTCCGCGCCCGCCGAATTGAAGCCACGGGCAACGTGCGCGCCCGAGGGAAGCAAGGCGACCGGGAGCTGGCCTTGCGCGCCCCGCGGGCCGTGGCTCTCTATGCGCCGGACGGCAGCCTGGAGCGGCTCGAAGCCCGCGACGGGGTGGAATTGATCGGCCGCAGTCCGCAATCAGAGGAACGGCTCACCTGCCGGGAGGCAGTGTTGAGCTTTGATACGTTGCACCGCGAGGTGCACCGCGTAGTCGCCACCGGTGCCGCCGACCTGCTCGTCCGCACAGGCGAAGAAACCCGCGAACTGCGCGCCCCGGTGCTCGAGCTCACTCTGAGGGGGCCGGGACAGGCCGAGCAAGAGCTGGTCGCCAGCCAGCGCGGTACGCTCGAGATCAAGCGGCCGGGCGAGGGCCCGCGCACTCTGGCAGCCGACCGGATCGAGCTCCGGTCCGAGGACAAGCAAAGGCTCAAGAGCCTGGCGGGGTCGGGCGGGGTCGAGACGAAGGCCGTGCGGCCGGACGGCTCCGAGCAGGCGACGGCCAGCGACGAGCTCCGGGCCCGCTTCGATCGGGAAGGGAAACTTGCCGAGGCCGAGCAGTGGGGGCGCTTTCGCTACCACGACGCGCGCTGGCGCGCCGAGGCAGGTCGCGCCCTCTACAATGGCGTTGCCGGGAACTTCCGGCTGAGCGAGCAGCCTGCGGTGTGGGATGCCACGATTCGCGTTACCGCCCGCACCCTCGAGCTGGCCGAAACTTCCGGCGCTTTCGAGGCCGACGGGGATGTTCGCACCACCCGGCAGCCCGCCGGCCCGAACGGCGAGCCGGTTCACTTTGCCGCCGCGCGCCTGCGCGCCGAGCGCCAGCGAGGCTGGGCCCGCTATGAGGGTCAGGCCCGAATGTGGGCGGGGCCGAACCGGCTGGCGGCCCACGCCATCGAGCTGTTCGATAACCCGAGGAAACTCGCGGCCGCGGGGCAGGTGTCCGGTTTGTTCATTGAGGAGTCGCCGACGAAGGAGAACAGTGCCCAGGCGGCCGGGCCGCCCCGAGCCCTGACCGTGACCTCCGAGCGCTTCACCTATCTGGAAGCGGAGCGCCGGGGCGTGTTTGAAGAGAACGTGAAAGCTCGAAACGACTTCGGACTGCTGACAGCGCCCCGGCTGGAGGTCTTCCTGGCGGCCGCCGGCGGGCAAAGCTCACAGAGCCTAGAGCGCGCGCACGCCGAAGGCGGAGTGCGCATTGAGCAGCCGGGCGGCCACGCGGAAAGCGAGCGGGCCGACTACCGCGCCGACACTCGCACCGTGGTTCTCTCCGGCGGCACGCCCACCATCGTGGACGCGCAGCGCAGCACCATCACCGGCGCTCAATTGACTTTGTTTTTGGCGGATGGTACGATTCAAGTGAGTTCAGCTGAGGGAACACGCACCGTCACACGCCGACCGTGGGCGCGATGAGCCATGGTTCAATTGACCGCCGTCGAGCTCAGCAAGTCCTTCCGGGGTCGCAAGGTTGTTGACGGCGTCAGCCTGAGCATTTCTCCCGGCGAAGTGGTGGGCCTGCTGGGCCCGAACGGCGCCGGGAAGACCACCACCTTCCACATCCTGGTCGGCCTTACCCGTCCCGATGCCGGCCGCGTCACCCTGAACGGAACTGACCTCACCCACTTCCCTATGTATTTGCGCGCCCGCCACGGGCTCGGCTACCTCCCCCAGGAGCCGTCGGTCTTCCGCAAGCTGACGGTGGAGGAAAACATCCTGGCCGTGCTTGAGACCCTGCCGATTGACGGGCACGAGCGCCGGGAGCGCCTGGAGGAATTGCTGAACCTGATGGGCCTGGCCCACCTGCGGACTCATCCCTCCTACACGCTTTCCGGCGGGGAGCGGCGTCGGGTGGAGATCGCGCGCACACTGGTGATTTCTCCTTCCTTCATCCTGCTCGATGAGCCCTTCTCCGGCATCGACCCCATCACCGTGCTCGACATCCAGAAAATCGTGCGCGACCTGAGGGACCGCGGCATCGGCGTGCTGGTCACCGACCACAACGTGCGCGAGACCCTGCGGGTCACCGACCGCGCCTACATCATCCACAACGGGCGCATCTTCCGCAGCGGCACCCCGCAGGAGTTGGGCAGCGACCCGGAGGTCCGGCGCATCTACCTCGGCGACAATTTCGAGCTTCGCTAGGCGGCCATGAGCTGGCTCGAACCAAGACTTCAACTCAAAGTCACCCAGAAGCAGATCCTCACCCCGGGCCTGGTGCAGATGGTCAGCCTGCTGCAGCTCAACAAGCTCGAGCTGCGCACGATGATCGAGCAGGAGCTGATGCAGAACCCCGTGCTCGAAGAGGTGGCCGATGACGGGCTGCCGCGCGAGCCCGAACCGGGCGACCGGGAAGCCGCCGAGGACGGCTTTGAGCGCGCCGAGGCGGAAGTGCCGCGGGAGGAAGCCCCGGATCCTTTCGAAGAATTCGACATGAAGGCTGTTTTCGAGGAGTACATGGATGCCACCGAGCGCCAGGGGGAGCGCGAGGAAATCGAGCGGCCCGCCTTCGAGAACTTCCTCTCCCCGCCCAGCACCCTCACGGATCACCTGGAGTGGCAGTTGGGGCTGGCGCTGGCCACCGACGAGGTCAAAGCCGCGGCCCGCTCCATCATCGGCAACCTGAATGAGGACGGCTACCTGACGGCCACGCTGGAGGAAATCGCCTCGAGCGGCGCGCATGAGCGGGCCCACGTCGAGGGGGCTCTGCGGCTGGTGCAGGAGTTCGACCCGCTGGGGGTGGCGGCGCGCGACTTGCGCGAATGTCTGCTCGTGCAGCTGCACACCCTGGCCCCGGAAAACACCCTGGCCCAGCAGATCGTGAGCGACCACCTGAAGCAGGTGCAGAACAAGCAGTACCGCGAACTGAGCCGGGCCCTGAACCGGCCGCTGCCGGCGGTGCTGGCGGCCATCGAGGTGGTGAAGCGGCTCGATCCGCGGCCGGGGTTGCGCTACAACCGGACGCAGCCGCGGCTGATTGAGCCGGACATCTTCATGGTTAAGGTTGGGAACGACTACCAAGTGCTGTTGAACGAAGACGAGCTGCCCCAGCTCCGCTTGAGCCCGCTCTACCGGCGAATGCTGGACCGGCGCTCGGCCGCCCCCGACGTGCGCAACTATGTCCGCGAGCGGTTTGCCTCGGCCATCCAGCTGCTGAAGAACATCGAGCAGCGCAAGCACACCATTCTGCGCGTGTGCGAGATCATCGCCCAGCGTCAGCGCCAGTTCCTCGACCGCGGGCCCGACTGCTTGAGGCCGTTGATGATCAAAGAAGTGGCCGAGGAAGTGGGCGTGCATCCCTCGACGGTCAGCCGGGCGGTGGCCAACAAGTACGCCCATACCCCGCAGGGGGTGATGGAGCTGCGGGCATTCTTCTCCGAGGCGGTCGGGGGAGCCTCGGGTCACGATACTTCCTTGCTCACCTTGAAGCGCCGGGTGCGCAAGATGATCGAGGAGGAAGACCCGGCCCACCCCTTCACTGACGACCGCATCGCTCAACTGCTGGCCGCCGAAGGAATCCGCGTCACCCGCCGCACGGTGGCCAAGTACCGCGAGGATATGAAAATCCCCAGCACCCACCAGCGGCGGGTGAAGCTATAGTTCCCTCCCGGCGCGAGGAGGCCGGGGAACCGCCGCACCCGTTACCGCATGCCTAGACACCGCAGCCGCCCCCGGGCCGCAAGGGGACGATCCGGCCGGACCCTGCGGGCCGCGTCCCTGGTCATCATCACCGGTTTGAGCGGGTCGGGGAAGGGCTCGATCTTGAAGGCCCTTGAGGATCTGGGCTACTACTGCGTGGACAACCTGCCCGTTCCGTTGATTTCCACCTTTGCGGACCTTTACGGGAAAACGAGCGAGGCGGTGCAGCGCGCCGCCCTGGTGGTGGACATCCGCGAAGGCAGCGCGCTGAAAGGTTTCCCCCGGCTGTTCGACAAGTTGCGCCGGCAGGTGCCGGTCACGCTGGTGTTTGTCGAGGCCAGCGACCCGGCCCTGGCCCGGCGCTTCAGCGAAACCCGCCGTCCCCATCCGCTGGGCGCAGACCTGCCGGTGCGGGAAGGCATCCGGCAGGAGCGCGCCCTGCTCGAGCCGATCCGGGCCCTGGCAGATGTCATCATTGACACGACTCGCTTCGGTCCGCACGAGCTGCGCCGGTTTGTCCAGGAGCGTTTCGGCGGGACCGACCGGCGGCGGCCGCTGTTGATTTCGCTGGTGAGCTTCGGCTACCGCTACGGGATTCCGCCCGACGCCGACCTGGTGTTCGACGTGCGCTTCCTCCCCAACCCCAACTTTGTCCCCGCCTACAAGCCCCTGGCCGGAACCCACCGCCGGGTGGCCGGCTACGTCCTCTCCTTCGCCCAAACGCGGCAGTTCTTGAGCCGCATCGAGCGCTTGCTGACTTACTTGATCCCGCACTACATTCACGAGGGCAAGAGCTACCTCAGCATCGCCTTCGGCTGCACGGGAGGCCGGCATCGGTCGGTGGCCATCGCCCAAGCCCTGCGCCGCCGGCTGGCCCGCAGCGGCCACCCGGCCATCATCAGCCATCGCGACGTTCACAAGAGGAGCCAGGGTTGACTTTCGGGCAGTCCGCTCCCTATTGTTAGAGTTTTGTCCGCGGGCGCGGGTCGCCGCTGGGAGACGATGCCGACACCGATGCGCAACCTGGGACGCCTGTTCCGCACCATCCGGCCACACCTGGGGTGGCTGGTGACGGGCGGGGTGTTGATGGTGGTGGTCGGTGTGCTGGAAGGGGCCAGCGCCCTCCTGGTGCGCCCCCTCGTGCAGCTGGTGCTCGAGCCCGGGGCCACCCGCCAGGAGATTGTGCTGCTCGAGCTGCCCTACCTCGACCGCACCTACTACTTGCAGGATTTTGTTCCGCTGCCCGTGGCCACCGCGGGGTGGCTGGTGGTGGGGACGATTGTGCTCGTCTACAGCGCCAAAGCCCTGAGCGAGTATCTGGGCGAGTACAGCGTGCACCGGCTGGGCCATTCGGTGGTGATGGACCTGCGCAACCAGCTCTACGCCCGCACCCTGCGGCAGTCGCTGAGCTTCTTCCACCGGCAGACTACTGGCCGGCTGATGTCCACGGCCATCAACGACGTGGACCGCGTGCAGCTGGCAGTCTCGCACGTGCTCACTGATTTTTTCCGCCAGGCCTTCACCCTGCCGGTGCTGCTGGTGCTGGTGTTTGTGATTGACTGGCGGCTGGCCGCGGTCTGCTTCCTGACCGTGCCCCTGATCGTGGTCCCCGTCTCGCAGATCGGCCGCCGCATCCGACGCCTGAGCCGTCAAGCCCAGGAGGAGCTGGCCGGCCTGAGCGACGCCCTGCAGGAAACCTACAGCGGGGTGCGCATTGTGCAGGCCTTCGGCAGCGAGGACTGGGAGACGGCCCGCTTCCGCGACCGCGCCCGGCGCCTATTCCGCACCAACCTGCGCTGGGTGCGCTACTATGCGCTCACCTCGCCGTTGATGGAGGTGCTGGGAGCGGCCACCATCGGCGGGCTGCTTCTCTACGCCCGCCAGCGGATCGAGACCGGGGCGCTCACCTCGGCGATGATGGTGGTCTTCGTGGTGGCCCTCATCAAGGTTTACCAGCCCCTCAAGCGCCTGGCCGGCATCTACAGCCTGTTCCAGCAGGCTCTGGGCGCCTCCGAGAAGGTCTTCGAGTTGCTCGACCGCCAGGAAGAAGTCCGAGAGAAGCCGGATGCGCCGGACCTCCCCCCTTTCCGCGACCGGATCGAATTTGATCGGGTGAGCTTTGCCTATGACAGCGGGCCCGGCTTGCTCCGCGATATTTCGCTGGTGGCCCGGGCTGGCGAAGTGGTGGCCCTGGTGGGCTTGAGCGGAGCGGGAAAGACCACGCTGGTGAACTTGCTGCCGCGCTTCTTTGACGCCAGCGGAGGCTCGATCCGCATCGACGGGCACGACATCTGCGACGTGCGCCTGGCCTCGTTGCGGGCCCAGATCGGCATCGTCACCCAGGAGACCGTGCTCTTTAACGACACCGCGGCTGCGAACATCCGCTACGGGCGCCGGGCGGCTTCGGAGAAAGAGCTCGAGCGGGCCGCGGAGGCAGCCCTGGCCCATGACTTTATCGGGAAGCTGCCGCAGGGCTACCAGACGCTCATCGGGGAGCGGGGCCTGCGCCTGAGCGGCGGGCAGCGGCAGCGGCTGGCCATCGCCCGGGCCCTGCTCAAGGACGCCCCGATTTTGATCCTCGACGAAGCCACCTCGGAGCTCGATGTGGAATCCGACCTGCTCGTGCAGCGGGCGCTGGCCAACCTGATGCAAGGCCGCACCGTCTTCGTCATCGCTCATCGGCTCTCGACCATCCGCCGCGCCGACAAGATTGTGGTGCTCGAGGACGGCACCATCCGCGAAGTGGGCCACCACCAGGAACTGCTCGCCCGCGGCGGGCTCTACCAGCGGCTGTACGAGCTCCAGTTCGTGGATGTGGACGCGCCGCCGCGCGTGGAGACGGGAGAGCCGGTGTAGCCATGGTGCGTAGCATGACCGGATTCGCGCAGGCCCAGGTGGAGGAAGGCCCCTGGACCCTCGGCGTCACCGTCAAGGCCTTGAACCACCGCTTCCTCGACCTGCACCTGCGGCTCCCCCAGGAGCTCGAGGCCGTAGAGCCGCTGCTGCGCGAGCGGGTGCGGGAGAAAGTGGGCCGGGGTCACGTCGAGGTGCACTTTCAGGTGGAGGCCCACGAGCGGCGCCCCTTGCAGGTGGACAAGGAGTTCCTGCGCGCCTATCTGGAGCTCTACGCCGAGTTGAAGCGCGAGCACCAGCTCGGCGGAGAGCTGGACCTGACGGCAGTGCTGCGCTTGCCGGGCGTGCTGCGCACCAGTTCGCCTCCGCTCGAGTCGGAGGAAGCCCAGCAGCTGGTGGGGCTCGCCGAGCGGGCCCTGCGGGAGGCCCTGGAACGGCTGAACGAGATGCGGCGGGCCGAAGGTGCCGCCCTGGAGCGGGAACTGCGGGAGCGGATCGAGCAGATTGCCAGCGGGCAGAAAGAGCTGGTCAAGTTGGGTCAGCGGGCCCTGCCGGCTTGCCACCGGCGGCTCACCGAGCGCCTCGAGGAGCTGCTGGGCCAGAGCCCGCTCGACCCGGCCCGGCTGGCGCAGGAGGCTGCCTACCTGGCCGAGCGCAGCGACGTCAGCGAGGAGCTCACGCGGCTGGCCAGCCACACCGAGCAGTTTGCCCGCCTGCTTTCAAGCGACGGCACCGTGGGCAAGCGGCTGGACTTCCTCCTCCAGGAGATGAACCGCGAGGCCAATACCATTCTCTCCAAGGCGTCGGGACTCGAAGCCGACGGCCTGGAGATGACCCGCTGGGGCCTGGAGATCAAGGCCCAGATTGAGCGCCTGCGTGAGCAGGTGCAGAACGTGGAGTGAGCGTGACCGGCGCCGGAGCAGGGCAGCTCTTCATCATATCGGGCCCGTCCGGCTCGGGGAAAAGCTCGGTGGTCAGCTTTGTGGTGAACTCGCTGCCGGACATGATGTTCTCCATCTCCTACACCACGCGGGAGCCGCGGGCGGGCGAACAGGACGGGCGCGACTACCGGTTCATCAGCCGGGAGGCCTTCGAGACCATGCTGGCCCGGGGCGAGTTGCTCGAGCACGCGCAAGTCTTCGGCAGCTACTACGGCACCCACCGCAGCATCCTGGAGGAGGCCCGGCGGCAGGGGAAAGACGTGGTACTCGACATCGACGTCGAGGGGACCCGGCAGGTGAAGTCAAGTCTTGCCAGGGCGGTGGCCATCCTGCTGCTGCCGCCTTCCCGGCAGGAGCTGGAGCGCCGCCTCCAGCAACGCGCCCTGGACACGGCGGAGATGGTGCAGCGACGCCTGGAGCGGGCCCGTCAGGAGATCGAGAACTACCGCCTGTATGACTACTTGATTGTCAATCGGGTGTTGGCCGATACCTGTGCCCAGGTCCAGGCCATCGTGCTCGCTGAGCGGACTCGGCGCGCCGGCCCGGCCGGCTCCAGTCCCGAAGCCCGGGCGGCCGAAGCCCGGGCCGCCGGGGCACGGACGGAGGCCAATCGCAGCCAAGTTTCTGCTATCCTAGAGAGCTTCGGAGCGCAAACGCAATGATCCCTGTGGACAAGATAGAAAGCAAATTCTGCTTTGTGCTGGCGGCGGCCAAGCGGGCCCGCCAGTTGCAGGCGGGGGCGAAGACCCTGATCAAGACCTCGGCCCGCAAGTCGACCCGGGCAGCCATGGAGGAGGTGGTCGCCGGCGTGGTTCCCTACGACCTGCCCTCTATCGAGGGTGAGGCCGACGACGGCAAGGGCAAGAAGGGCAAGAGCAAGCGGGCCGAGAAGTGAGCAGTCTCAAATGAAGATTGTCCTGGGTGTGAGCGGCTGCATCGCCGCCTACAAGGCGGCCGAGCTGGTGCGGCTGCTCCAGCAAGAGGGCTTCGCCGTCCAGGTGGTGATGACGGCCCACGCTCAGGAGTTTGTCCGCCCGCTCACCTTCGCCGCCCTCTCCGGCCAGAAGGTCATCACGGAGATGTTCGACCAGGGCGGCGCCCCGGCCAACATCGACGCCGCCATCGAGCACATCGCCGTGGCCCAGGAGGCCGAAGCCCTGCTCATCGCCCCGGCCACCGCCAACCTCTTGGCCAAGCTCGCCCACGGGATCGCCGACGACTTCCTCACCACTCTCTATGTGGCCACCAAGGCCCCGGTGATTGTGGCCCCGGCGATGAACGTAAGCATGTGGGAGCACCCCACCGTGCAGGCGAACCTGGCGCGGTTGCGCCAGTGCGGCGTGGCCGTCGTCGAGCCGGACGAAGGCTACCTGGCCTGCGGAATGACCGGTCCGGGGCGCCTGGCGAGCAGCGAGGCCATCCTCGCCAAGGTGCGCGCCGTGCTCGGCCTGCGGCGGGACATGGCCGAAGAAACGGTACTGGTGACCGCCGGGCCCACCTGCGAAGACATCGACCCCGTGCGCACCCTGACGAACCGGTCGTCCGGCCGGATGGGCTATGCGATGGCGGAAGCCGCTCTGCGCCGGGGGGCGCGAGTGATTCTGGTGAGCGGGCCGACGGGGCTCGAGCCTCCGGCGGCGGCCCGGGTCGAGCGCGTCCGCACCACGGAAGAGATGCGGCAGGCCGTGAAGGCCCATCTTGAGGAATCGAGCGTCGTGGTGAAAGCCGCGGCGGTGGTGGATTTCCGCCCGGCCCGTGTGGAGAAGCAGAAGATTAAGCGTTCGGGCGGAGGGCTGAAGCTGGAGCTGGCTCCCACGCCCGACCTGCTCGAAGAGATTGCCGCCGCGAAAGGCAACCGGCTGGTGGTGGGCTTTGCCGCGGAGACCGAGAACGTAGTGGAAAACGCCCGCGCCAAACTGAACGCGAAGCGGCTCGACGTTGTGGTGGCGAACGACGTCACCCAGAACGGCGCCGGCTTTGACGTCGAAACCAACATCGTCACCATCCTCACCCGCGACGGCCAAGAAATCTCGCTCCCCAAGATGAGCAAAGGGGCGGTGGCCCACCGCATCCTCGACGAAGTCGTCCGCCTGCGGAGCGCCCGCGGATGAAGGACCAGCACGAGGAGTCGCCCCGGCAGCCACTGCGCGCCTGGCTCGACTTCTACGAAGAACTCGGCCTGACTCCCCTCTATCGGCGGCCGCCGCGCCCCGGTCGAGAAAAGCCCACACCCGTCCTTGAACCCACTCCGGCAGCCGTGTTTCCCCCGGTGGCGGCCTCTTTGCCGCCGACGCTGTCTCTCTTCGGGGAAGCGGCGGGCCGGATCGAAGGCGATACCCTCGACCGCATCCGCGCCGAGATCGGCGACTGCCAGCGCTGCAAGCTGGCCCCGCACCGCAAGACCATCGTGTACGGGTCGGGCCATCCCCGCGCCCAACTGGTGTTCGTCGGGGAAGCGCCCGGGGCCGACGAAGATCTGCAAGGGCTGCCGTTCGTGGGGCGGGCCGGCCAGTTGCTGACGCACTGGATTGAGTCGCTGGGGATGACGCGCGAGGACGTCTACATCTGCAACGTCATCAAGTGCCGCCCGCCGGGCAATCGCAGCCCGGAGAAGGATGAGATCGAGACCTGCTCGCAATTTCTCGTCCGCCAGCTCGACGTCATTCGCCCGCGCTTGATCTGCTGCCTGGGAAGCGTGGCCCTGCAAACGCTGCTCGGCAAGTCGGTCTCGATCACCCGGGTGCGCGGGCAGTTCTTCGACTACCGCGGGACGAAACTCTTCGCCACCTTCCATCCCGCTTACCTGTTGCGCAACCCCAACGCCAACCGCCAGGTGCAGGAAGACCTGCGCACGATTCGGCAATTCCTGAGTTGATCGGTCTCGATGGGCGCACCGGCCTACTGTGACGTAGCGGTCCCCGTCCCTCTGCCCGATACCTTCACCTACCGCATTCCGCCCGCGCTTGCCGGCCAGGTCGCGGTCGGCGGGCGCGTGCTGGTGCCCTTCCGCCAGCGGAAGCTGGTGGGGGTGGTGACGGCACTGGCCGCGGAGCCCCGGGTCGGCGGCCCGCTCAAGGATGTTCTCGAGGCCTTGGACGCCGAGCCGCTGCTGCCCGCGCCGCTCCAGGAGCTGGCCCGCTGGGTGGCCGACTACTACGCGGCTCCGCTCGGCGAAGTCTATCGCGCCATGCTGCCTCTGCACAGCGAGTTTGCCCGGCGGGAGCGGGCCCGGCTGCGGGCGGGCGGCGCGGAGCGGCTGGCCACGCTCGAAGCCAGGGAACGGAACGAGGCCGAGCAGGCGGATTGCGAGCTTCTGCGGCGACTCCAGGACGGCAAGCCGCGCAATGTGGCGCGGCTCGTGCGCGGCCTCGCCAGCGGTCGGCACCGGCTCGGCTGCCTGCGTCGCCAAGGGCTTGTGGAAGTGGTGCGGGACGTCCGCCCCAAACAGCTCCAGGTCAAACCGTCGGCTCCGCTGCTCTTTGAAGGCGACTGGAGCAGCGCCGCCCTGCCCGTGCTGACCGTTGAGCAGGAGCGGGCGGTGGTGGAAATCGAGGGCCTTGTCGTGGCCGGGCAGTTCGCCACGGTCTTGCTCCAGGGCGTCACCGGTAGCGGCAAGACCGAGGTGTACTCGCGCGCCATTCAGTCCTGCCTGGAGCGGGGCCGGGCGGCGCTGCTGCTCGTGCCCGAGATCGCGCTCACCCCTGCGGTGGCGGAGCTTTTCGCCAGCCGCTTCGGCGACCGCGTGGCCGTGCTGCACAGCGGGCTCGGGCCGCGGGAGCGCTCGGTCGAGTGGTGGCGGCTGCGGCGCGGAGAAGCTCGGGTGGCTGTGGGGACGCGCTCGGCGGTATTCGCTCCGCTGGAGAATCTGGGCGTGGTCATCGTGGACGAAGAGCAGGACGCGAGCTACAAGCAGGCCGAGACGCCCCGCTACCACGGCCGCGATGCCGCCGTGGTGCGGGCCAAGCTCGAGGGCGCCGTGGCGGTGCTGGGCTCGGCCACGCCTGCGCTCGAAACCAGCTTCCACGCTCGCAGCGGCCGCTACCAGCGCCTGGAGCTGGCCACCCGTGTGGGCGAGCGCCCGTTGGCTGAAGTCCGCGTGGTGGACATGCGCGCCGAGTTCGAAGAGACCAAAAGACCGGCGCTGTTCTCGCGGGCACTTGCGGACGGCATCGAGCGGGCTCTGGCCGACGGCGGCCAGGTGCTGGTGCTGCTGAACCGGCGCGGCTATGCGAACTTCCTGCTCTGCCGCAAGTGCGGGGCCACGGTGCAGTGTGCGAATTGTAGCATCTCGCTCACCTTTCACCGCGGACGCAACCGCCTCCTCTGCCATTATTGCGGCTTGGCGCGAAACCTGCCCCAGGCCTGCGAGAAGTGCGCGAGCCCGCACATTTACTTCGTCGGGGAAGGCGCCGAGAAAGTCGAAGAAGCGCTGCGGAGCGCCTTCCCGGGGGCGCGCCTCGCCCGGCTCGACCGTGACACCGCCGCCGCCCGCCGCCGCGCCGAACAAATCCTGCGGCAGTTCGTGCGCGGCCAGCTCAACCTTTTGGTGGGCACGCAGATGATTGCCAAGGGGCACGACTTTCAGGGGGTGACGCTGGTGGGCGTGGTTTCGGCCGACGTGATGCTCGGTCTGCCTGACTTTCGCGCTGCCGAGCGCACCTTCCAGTTGCTCACCCAGGTGGCGGGCCGCGCCGGCCGCGGAGCGCTGCCCGGGCGAGTCGTCGTGCAAACCTACTATCCCGACCACTACGCCATCCGCTTTGCCGCTGCGCAGGACTACGACGGCTTCTACGAGCAAGAGCTGCGCTTCCGCCGCCTGCTGCACTACCCGCCGCTTACGGCCCTTGCCAATCTGGTGGTGCGCGACCGCAACCTGTCGGCGGCGCTGCGCGCCAGCCGCCTGTTGCAGGAGTTCTTCCAACGCCAGCGTCCCGAAGCTTCGGGGCTGCGCGTGCTCGGGCCGGCGCCGGCCCCCATCGCCCGCCTGAAGCGCGACTACCGCTTCCAGTTCCTTCTGAAGTCGCCCGACCGCCGCGCTCTGCAAGAGGCCCTGCGCGCCGCCCTGGCCCATGCGCGCGCCAAGGAATTTCCCGCCGGCATGCTGCTCGTGGACGTTGATCCCCTCAGCCTGCTCTAAGGCTCGAAGGGGGTGTGGAAGGGAACGGGGGTGAAGCAGAGCGCGAAGACCACCAACCCGAGAAGGGCCACGAGCTGCCGACGGCGATCGAGCGGCGGACCGGGGTCGAGCACGGCCGGGTGGCGGAGACCGATCAGCAGCAGCAGCCCGCCCCAGAACAGCCAGCCGGGCCAGATGGCCTCCGGATAGCGCAGGCCAAGCAGGCCGGCGACCAGAAGCGCCGAGAGAAATCCACGCGACAACAGCCTGTGCTTCTGGGCGGCGACGGCATAGACGATGTGGCCACCGTCGAGCTGGCCCACCGGCAGGAGGTTCAGGGCCGTGGCGAACAGCCCCACCCAGGCGGCCCGCGCCACCGGATGCAGCATGAGCTGCGCGGGCGACACCTCCGGCCAGAACAGCTTGGCAAAGAACCACACCAGCGGCGGGTTGCCGAAGATGACGGCGCTCTCTTCGAGTCCGCCGGGGATTATTTTCGAGTGCGCCACACCGATGGCCAAGGCTGGTACGGCCAGGATGAAGCCGACGAGCGGCCCGGCGATGCCGACGTCAAACAGCGCCCGGCGGTTCACGATGGGTGACTGGATGCGGATGAACGCCCCCATGGTTCCGATCAGAGTGGGCGCCGGCAGGAAGTAAGGATAGCTGGCCACGATCCCGTAGTGGCGGCAGGCAAAGTAGTGGCCGAGCTCGTGCGCGAGCAGAATCCCGAGCAGGGTGGCCGCGAACGGCCAGCCGCTGAGCAGCAGCCTGGGGTCGTCGGCCACCTGGCGGAAAATATCGAGCGAGTAGATGGCGTCTGTGTAAGGCGGCTGGTTTTGCTCGTAGGCCTGGGTCAGGTGCAAGCCCACAAACAGCGTGCTCACCACCGTGAGCAGGAACAGGGTCAGAGCCAGGCCCAGGCGGCGCGGCGGGGCCGCGGAGATTGGCGCCATCGGGAGGCGGAGCGGCTCGGCTGCGGCCGGGACGCGTCCGTGGGTGTAGAAACCGTTGCCCATAGAGAAGAAATGCCCGCGCGCCGCGGACACTCACCATCCTAACGGAAAGGGTGGAACTAGGAAAGGTCCTGGAGTTCCTTGCCGGGCTTGAAGCGGACGGCTTTGCCGGGCGGGATGCTGACTTCTTCGCCGGTGCGCGGGTTGCGCCCGATGCCGGTCTTGCGGGGGCGGACGTTGAAGACCCCGAAGCCACGCAGCTCGATGCGCTGGCCCCGTTCCAGGGCGTGCTTCATGGCTTCGAACACGGTTTCGACGGCGAGCTCAGCCTTGGATTTACTGACCCCGGTGCGGCTGACGACTTCGTTGACGATGTCGAGCTTGATCAACTCCGTCCTCCCCGAATCGGGCCCGTACGGGCGAGTGGGTCGGCGTGCGGAGGAAAGCGAGGCGTATGCTAGTGACGCCGCCGGGCATTGTCAAGGGCTTTGGGGGCGCGTTACACTCCGCCGGCCTCCTGCCCCGAAGCTTCGGGGCGGGCGCGGAACTCTTTTGAGCAAAGGAGTCACGATGCCCATCAAGTCTGACCGCTGGATCCGTCGCCTGGCCCAGGAACAAAAGATGATCGAGCCGTTCGTCGAAACCCAGCAACGCGAGGGGGTCATCAGCTACGGGCTGTCCAGCTACGGCTACGACATCCGGGTCGCGGACGAGTACAAGATTTTTACCAACGTCCACACCGCCATTGTCGACCCCAAGCACTTCGACGCCCGCTCCTTCGTCGAATACCGCGGCGAGATCTGTGTGATACCTCCGAATTCGTTCGCCCTGGCGCGCTCGGTCGAGTACTTCCGCGTTCCCCGCAACATCCTCACCATCTGCATGGGCAAGTCCACCTACGCCCGCTGCGGCATCATCGTCAACGTCACCCCCTTTGAGCCCGAATGGGAAGGCTTCGTGACGCTGGAAATCTCGAACACCTCGCCGCTGCCCGCCCGCGTCTATTCGAACGAGGGCATCTGCCAGGTCGTGTTCCTCGAAGCCGACGAAGTCTGCGAAGTCTCCTACAAGGACAAGAAAGGCAAGTACCAGGCCCAGCAGGGCATCGTCTTGCCCCGCGTCTAGGTATGGCGGCGGCTTGCTTTGCCCTGAAGTCTGGGCTAGCATGGGATTGGTTCTCCGATCCCGGCCGCCTACCGGAGAGACAACCCACGGCGCCGGGGCGATACCGTGTCTCGCGAAAGCGAGACGCGCCCCGCTTGCCCTGAGGCCCCAGGCCGAAGGGCTTGTCCCGAGGCCAGCCCAACGGGCAGAGCCGAAGGATGTTGGAAAGGAGGACGCGGCTTGCGCCGGCGGGGTGCAAGCTTTTTTAGTCCGGAGAGGCGATGGGCCTGCTGGGCAGCAAAGACAAGAAGCTGACGCAGGAAGCGGTGCTTGACGCCCTGCGCACCGTCCAGGAGCCCGAGCTCCACCGCGACCTGGTCAGCCTCAACATGGTCAAGGACCTGGCCGTGGACGATGGCCGGGTGTGGCTGACCATCAACCTCACCACCCCGGCCTGCCCGCTCAAAGACACCATCGAGCGCGATGTCCGCGCCGCTCTGGGCCGGCTCGAAGGCTTCCGGGAAGTCACCATCAAGTGGGACGCCACCGTCCCGCAGGGCCGCGGCGTCGCGGGCCGCGGCACCATCCCCGGCGTCAAGAACATCATCGCCGTGGCCAGCGGCAAGGGCGGCGTGGGCAAGACCACCGTGGCGGTAAACCTGGCCGTGGCTCTGGCCCGGCTGGGCTCGAAGATCGGCCTGCTCGACGCCGACGTTTACGGCCCCAACGTTCCCACCATGCTCGGTGTCACCGACTCGCCCGTGGCCCGCGGCGACCGCATCGTCCCGCTCGAAGGCTACGGGCTCAAGGTGATGTCGATGGGGTTGTTGAACCCCGAGCGCAAGCCCCTCATCTGGCGCGGGCCCATGCTCCACCAGGTGCTCCAGCAGTTCCTCCGCCAGGTGGACTGGGGCGAGCTCGACTACCTGGTCATCGACCTGCCGCCCGGTACCGGCGACGTCCAGCTCTCCCTCATCCAAACCGTGCCCCTCACCGGCGCCGTCGTCGTCACCACCCCCTCGGTCGTGGCCCTCGATGACGTCTACAAGGCCATCGAGATGTTCCGCCAGGTGAAGGTCGAGATTCTCGGCGTGGTCGAAAACATGAGCTACTTCCTCTGCCCCCACTGCGGCCAGCGCACCGACGTCTTTAGCTACGGGGAAGGCAAAACGATGGCCGAAAAGTTTAACGTGCCTTTCCTCGGCGAGATTCCGCTGCATTCGAACGTTCGCCTCTACGGCGACACCGGCAAGCCCGTCGTCACGTTCGGCGAGGAGACCCCCGAGGCCCGGCCGTTTTACGCCGTGGCCCGCCAGGTGGCCGCCGCCATCAGCGTCGCCGCCCTGCGCGAGCCCGGCGCCCCCATCATTCA
>JACQTJ010000031.1 GCA_016210855.1 Acidobacteriota bacterium
GTCCAGGGTCAAGGAAAGGCGACCCGGGATGTTCGATTACTGCTTGGTTAGCTCCCAACCTCGCGTTTCCTCCTCACGAATCCAATTATCGCGAGTGACTATTCAGGAGTGGACGACCAACTGTCATTCTGAGCGGAGCGAAGAATCTCAGCTGAGGGCCTTCACTTCGTTCAGGATGACAGAAGGGAAGGAGCCGTTAGCCGCTGAGCAAGTGGCGGGCGATGACCAAGCGCTGGATTTCGGAGGTGCCTTCGTAGAGCTCCGTAATCCGTTGGTCGCGGTACATCCTTTCGACCGCGTAGTCGCGGCTGTAGCCGTAGCCGCCGTGAATCTGCACGGCCTTGTGGCAGACGCGCTGGGCCATTTCGCTGGCGAAGAGCTTGGCGACCGAGGCTTCGAGCGAGTAGCGAGGCTCGTTGGTCGTAAAGCCGACCTGGTCCTGCAGCCAGGCGGCCCGCCGCAGCAGCATCCGGGCGGCTTCGATTTCTGTGGCCATGTCGGCCAGCATGAAGCGGATGGCCTGGAAATTGGCGATGAGCTGGCCGAAGGCCACGCGTTGCTGAGAATACTTCAGGGCTTCATCGAGCGCCCCCTGGGCGATGCCGGTCGCCTGGGCGGCGATGCCAACCCGGCCGTCGTCGAGGGTGCGCAGGGCGATACGGAAGCCGTTGCCCTCGCCGCCCAGCAGGTTCTCAACGGGGACGCAGCAGTCCTGGAGCGAGACCTCGGCCGTGGCCGTAGCGTTGATGCCCATCTTTTTTTCTTCCCGTGTCACCTTCCAGCCGGGAAAACCGGACTCGACAATGAAGGCGCTGATGCCCTTGGAGCCTTTCGCCGGGTCAGTGACGGCGTAGACGATGGCGGTGTCGGCCGCGGCCCCGTTTGTTACCCAGGCCTTGGTGCCATTGAGGTAATAGCAGTTGCCCTTGCGCACGGCCGTGGTCTTCTGGTTGGCAGCGTCGGAGCCGGCCTGGGGCTCGGTGAGGCAGTAGAAGCCGATTCGCTCCCCATGGGCATGCGGCACGACGTATTTCTTCTTCTGCTCCTCGGTGCCGAAGCGCAGGATAGGGTCGCAGAAGAGGGTGTTGCAGACCGAGAGGATGACGCCGGTCGAGGCGCAGACGCGGGAGATCTCCTCGATGACGATGGAGTAAGCGACGTGGTCGAAGCCGGCCCCGCCGTATTTCTCCGGGACGTAGACGCCGGTGAAGCCGAGTTCGGCGGCTTTCTTGACGGTGTCGCGGGGAAACTTGCCGGTTTCGTCAATCTCGTGGGCGAGCGGCTTCACTTCCTTTTCGGCGAACTCCCGCGCCGTCTTCTGGACCGTCTTGTGCTCGTCGCTCAGCTCCAGGTTCATTGGCGGCCCCTCGCTACTTCGCGAAATGCGGCTTGAGTTTCTTGTAGGTGGTGGGGAGGTCCTCCGGCTCGAGGCGGGTTTCGCCCACGGTGGTCATGAAGCTGGTATCGCCGGCCCAGCGCGGCAGCACGTGCAGGTGGAGGTGGTCGGCGACGCCGGCCCCGGCGATCTTCCCGAGGTTCATCCCGATGTTGTAGCCGTCGGGCTTGTACTCGGCCGCGAAAGCGCGCTCGAGGCGCTGGCAGAGCTGCATCATCTCGGCCAGGGTGTCGGCGGGAGCCTGCTCGAGCCGGGCGACGTGCTCGTAGGGGGCGATCATGGAGTGGCCGGTGGTATAGGGGTAGCGGTTCAGGAGGATGAAATTCAACCGGCCGCGAAACAGGATGAGGGTGTCGGGGTCGCTCTCCTGCTTCAAGGCCTCGCAGAAGATGCAGGGCTGCTGGGCGCCCGGCTTACTGACGTACTGATACCGCCAGGGCGTCCACAGGTAATCCATGGTTCGACTTCGCTCCCCACAAGTCGCTCAATCGGCGCTGCTCCGCTGGGCGTTGAGCAGTTCCTTCAGCTCTTTGCTGGGCTTGAAGAAAGGGATGCGTTTGGGGGGGACTTCGACCTTCTCGCCGGTCTTGGGGTTGCGCCCGATGCGCCCGCGGCGCCGCCGGGTGCGGAAGCTGCCAAAGCCGCGGATCTCGATCTTGTCGTCCCCGCGCAGGGCCTTGACAATGCTCGCGAAGATGGTCTCGACGATGGTCTCGGCGTCCTTGCGGGTGGCGGTGATGGCGCGGGAGACTTCCTCGACCAAGTCGGCCTTGGTCATCGCGTCCTCCTCAAACCCGAGGGGCGGGTCAACACTTTTTGGTCAGGGGCCCTGCGAGAACGGCCGCTCCACGCTGGCAGCCGGACGCATTATAACACCCAGAGGAAAAAACAGTTAGGACTTTTCTGTCCCCAGGCTCTTCCGCTTCGAGCTGAGAATTTCTTCCAGCGTGGCGGTCGAGCGCGGCTGGGCGGCGCGGTAGTTGTCCACAGCGCGCCGCTCAAGCTCCGGGGCCATGGCCTTCAAGCTCAGCCCGATGCGACGCTCGCCCGGGTTCACCTTGATGACCTTGAACTCGTACTCCTGCCCCACCTCCACCTTTTCCCCCTCGTCCGAAGGCAGCTCAGAGCTGTGGCAGAGGCCTTCGACGCCCGGGGCCAGCTCGACGAAGGCCCCGAAGTTCGTCCGCCGCACCACCCGCCCCCGCACTACCTGCTCGACCCGCATCCGGCTGGCATAAACCGCCCAGGGGTCGGGGGTCAGGTCCTTCAGGCTCAGGCTCAGCCGGCGGTTGAGCACGTCCACCTTCAAGACCTTGGCGTCCACTTCCTGGCCGCGCTTCAGCACCTGCGCGGGCTTCTTGACCTTCTTGTCCCAGCTCAGCTCCGTCAGGTGCACCAAGCCTTCGACGCCGGGCTCGAGCTCGATGAAGGCCCCGAAGTCGGTCAGGCTACGCACCCGCCCCTTGATGACGCTCCCGGGCGCAAAGCGGTCGGCCACGGCCTGGAAGGGGTCGGGCATGGTCTGGCGCAGGCCGAGCGAGATGCGCTGCTCGGCGGGCTGGAGGTCGAGCACGGCGGCTTCCACCCAGTCGCCTTCTTTCAAGACTTCGTTGGGATGGCGGATGCGCTTCGTCCAGGACATCTCGGAAACGTGAATGAGGCCCTCAATGCCGGGCTCCAGCTCGACGAAGGCCCCGTAGTCCACCAGGTGCGTCACCCGCCCGCGCACCCGCTCGCCCACTCGGTACTTCTTGGCGGCGTCGTGCCAGGGATCGGGCTCGAGCTGCTTCAGCCCGAGCGAGATGCGCTGCTTCTCTTTGTCCAGCTTCAGGACCTTGACCTTCACCGCGTCGCCGGGCGAAAGCGCCTCCGCGGGATGGGTCAGGCGGCGGTAGGAGATGTCGGTGATGTGAAGCAAGCCGTCCAGGCCCCCCAGGTCCACGAAGGCGCCGTAGTCGGTAATGTTCTTGACCGTGCCGGTCAGCACCGCGCCCTCTTTCAACACTTCTTCCAGCAGCTTCTGCTTCTTCTTCTGCTCTTCTTCGAGCAGCAGACGGCGGCTGACCACCAGGTTGCCGCGGCGCCGATTCAGCTTGACGATGCGGCAGGGCAGGTCGCGGCGGAGGAAGCCCTCCCAGTGCCGCACCGGCCGGATGTCCACCTGGGAGCCGGGCATAAAGGCGGAGAGCGGCCGGCGGCCCGGGCGGGCGCCGGGCAGGTTGATTTCCACCTGCAAGCCCCCCTTGACCCGCTCCACCACGCGGCAAATCACCTTCTGCTGCTCGCGGTAGGCGGCCTCCACCTGCTCCCACAGCCGCCGGCGGTGGGCGCCTTCCGAGGAGCAGGGAACGTAGCCCTCGCGGGGTTGGCTGGCTTCGAGAAGAACTTCAATGGTGGCCCCGAGCTCGATGGTGGGTTGGCCGCTTTCGTCGGTGAACTCGCCGCGCGGCACCAGACCTTCCGACTTCAGGCCGAGGTCGACGACGACGCCGTCGGAGGTGAAGTTGAGGACGGTGGCGGTGCGGATTTCCCCACTGGAGAGGGCGGCGTCGCCGCTGTACTGGTCGAGCAGTTGCCCGAGCTCGGCGGCCCCCATCTCTTGATTGTTCTCGGACTCGGGCGCCGGCACGTCCGCGGTCTGGGACGACTCGAGCGACTCGTGAGGCACGTTCGAGGACATCTTCTCCTCAGCGACCAGCCCCCCGATTGGCTCGCCGCTCCCCGGTCAGGGGGAACGGTCGGCTCCGCTGCCACGGCGAGGGAAAGTGCGGGGGAAGAATTGAGAGCGAGCCGCTCCCCTCGGTGTGGAACCGGCTGCTGCATGCCCCGGGACCCTTTCCCGTCTCCCCGTTGGATGCACAGCGGCCGGCTTGCGATGGCTGCTGCCAACGCAACCCGGCGACTATAGCCAATGCGCCCGCTGCTGTCAACGCTGGGGCGTCAAGAGAAGTGGTACTGGGCCTGTTTGACCCGGCGGCGGAAGTCTTCGCCCTCAAGCCGCACCACCCGGCACATTTCGTAGAGCCGCGAGCGCATGCGCTCCCCGATGCGGTCGGCCAGGGCGTCCTCAACCATCACCGCAGACCTTCTGCCCGAGATTTCTATGTGCTTCAGGATCAAGTGCGCCGGTGCGACATCCGCGTGCACCTCAGCCGCGTGCCTTTCCCGCCCGAGCAACGCTGCGCCCTCGTTAGGGAAGGTCGCCACAGCTCCACACTTAGCGCATCTCATCTCGAACTGCATTCCAGCCGTCGGCGCATCTGGGTAGTTGGTGGTGATGAGGGTGACGCGCTTGTCGTTGTAGCGGCTGTTGATGATGTGGCCGACGGTGTCGAGCACCCAGGCCGAAGGCTTCGACGCCCCCAGGTCGTCAAGCAGCAGCACCTCGGCTTCGAGCACGGGTGTCAGCACCTGCATCTCGGTGGTCTGCGAGACCGGGTTGTAGCTCGCCTGGATGGCCTTCAGCAGCTCGCGGAAGTCGTAGAACAGCCCTTCGACGCCTTTCTCCACTAGCGCCCGCAGCATGGCCACCGCCAGGTGTGTCTTCCCCACTCCGCAGGGCCCCATGAAGAGCAACCCGAAGTCGGCGTGGACCGGATGCTCTTCGGCAAAGCGCTTGGCCATGAAGTAAGCCTCGTGCAAGGATTCGCCAAAGGCGGGGTGCGTTTGAGGTGTACCGGCCTGGAAATTCTCGAAGGAACACTGCTCATAGCGCGGGGGGATGCGAGCCGCGGCGAGCCGCCGCTCGAGCGCCGTCTCCAGCCGGCACTCGCAGCGCACCACCCGGCGGACGCCTTCCTGCTCGACCGGCTTCCAGCCGGTGCCGTTGCAGAGCGGACAGCTTGGGGCGGGAGCAGCCATGCGCGGTGCCCTGGCGGGCAGCCGCAAGCATAGTCGAAGGCCGGTGCGCTTGACAACCGGGCTGACGCCTCCCGCGGCAGCCGGCCGCCTTACGGGGCGGAGGAGGAAACCGAGAACGGGCACCGGTCGGTGGCGTGCTCGCTCGCCTCTGCGTCCTCGCCGGAAGCCTCGGCTGCCGGAGCGGCCGCTTCTGCCCGCAGCTCCTCCAGGCGGGAGTTGATCTCGTAAAAGAGGCGCAGGTCGCTCACCAGGCGCGCGGCGTAGGCATAGGTCTCGCGCGCCCCGCGGTCAAGGGCCCCGTAGAGCTCGGCGGGGCTCAAGTCGGCGGCGCGGACGCCGGCGGGGACCGCATCAAGGCCGCCCCCAAGGAGGCCGAACGAGAGCAGCGCTAAAACCCTGCCCAGCCGCCCCGTCCCCTTGTTGAATTGCCTCGTGCCCTTCATACAGTGGCTTAGACGCACCATCCCGAAAGATGTCTCCACCGGCTGTCGGGGTGGGGCAGACATTCTTGTCTGCCCGGCGGACAGGAATGTCCGCCCCATTCTTTCTTTTCTTTGCGCAGGGAGGCAAAAGATCCCAAGAAAAGTTCAGCCTACGGGCTTCGGCCCGTGGGCTGGCAGGGAGCGCCGAAACAAGACCGCCGGCGAACTAGTCGGCGGGGACTTTCTCGCCCTTGCGCACCTTGAAGCGGGTGTCGAGGTCCTTGAGCTTCTCCATGACGCCGGTGTACTCGAGCTCGTTCATCGGGAGCATCGTGGGCCCGACGAAGCCCTGCTTGCGGAACTCGATGGCCTTCTCGGAGATGCGGTCGCGGACCGCATTCCAGAAGGGGTGGTCGAAGGCGTCCACCGGCTCGGTGAGCTTGCCCTGCTGGACGCAGAAGCCGGCGCAGCTGATGACCGGCGGCCCGTCGAAGTAGCTCACTGTCGAGTTCTGCATTACCGGCATCAAGGGCATGTGGTGCGAGCCGCGCATGCCCCCAGCGACAAAGTGGCCGATGGCGAAGGGCGCCAGCACCTCGCCCGTGGCAGGGAAGTTCATCTGGGTGCGGATGAGCATGACCGGGTCGTCCTTCCCGGTGTACTTGCCGGCGATGTTGTGCAGGCGCGAGGTGGCCACCGCCGCGGCCTGCTCGCCCGTCGAGCGCGACCAGATGGATTCGACTACGTAGCGCTCCGGGTCGCGCAAGAGCGCGGCGATGTCGTAGATGTGCTCGGGGGCGTTCAGCTCGATGACGCGGTCGCCCTGGGTGTAGTTGACGTCCATGATGACGAAGCGGAAGCCCTTCGACATCTTGGGCGAAAGGATCAGCCCGGGCGTGTTCATCACGTCGCAGAAGGCAAGATAGAGGGGGAGATTGAAGGCGCCGGGGTCGGTCTTGTCGGCGGCGAAGAA
>JACQTJ010000033.1 GCA_016210855.1 Acidobacteriota bacterium
GCCGTCCAGTACGGCGCCGACACGGTGATGGACCTTTCGACCGGCGGCTAGCTTCCCCGCATCCGCCGGGCCATCATCGAGGCCAGCCCCGTCCCCGGCGGGACGGTGCCGATTTACGAGGCCGTCACCCGGGTGAAGCGCGCCGAGGACCTGACGATCGGGCTGCTGCTCGAAGTCATCGAAGAGCAGGCCGAGCAGGGCGTGGACTACATGACCATCCACGCCGGCGTCCTGCGCGAGTTCCTGCCCCTCATCAAGCCCCGCATCACCGGCATCGTCAGCCGCGGCGGGGCCCTGCTGGCCCAGTGGATGGCCTACCATCACCAGCAGAACCCGCTCTATGAGCACTTCGACGAAATCTGCAAGATCTTCAAGAAGCACGACGTCAGCTTCTCGCTCGGCGACGGCCTGCGGCCGGGGTGTCTGGCCGACGCCTCCGATGACGCCCAGTTCGCCGAGCTGAAGGTCTTGGGGGAGCTGACCAAGAAAGCTTGGGAGCACGACGTCCAGGTGATGATCGAAGGCCCCGGGCACGTCCCCATGGACCAGATCGAGCTTCAGGTGAAGAAGGAGACGGAGCTCTGCCAGGAGGCGCCCTTTTACACTCTGGGCCCGCTCGTCACCGACATCGCTCCCGGCTACGACCACATCACCTCGGCCATCGGGGCCGCCATGATCGGCTGGTATGGGGCTTCGATGCTCTGCTACGTCACCCCGAAGGAGCACCTGGGGCTGCCCGGGCCGGAGGACGTGAAGCAGGGGGTAATCGCCTACAAGATCGCTGCCCACGCCGCCGACGTGGCCCGGCATCGCCCCGGGGCCCGCGACCGCGATGACGCTTTGAGCTACGCCCGCTTCCTCTTCGATTGGAACAAGCAGTTCGAGCTTTCGCTCGACCCCGAAACTGCCCGGGCTATGCACGACGAAACGCTCGCCGACGACTACTACAAAGAAGCTGCTTTCTGCTCGATGTGCGGCCCCAAGTTTTGCTCCATGAACGCCAGCCAGCAGATGGACAAGTACCTTGGCCAAGACCAATCGGAGCGGCAGCAAAAGTTAGTGGAGCTCCTGGCCAAGGTCTCCCGCTAGCAGCCCAGGCCCCGGGCGTAGCCTTGCCTCTCCCATCCGGCGGAGAAGAGTCGGCGGTTTGAATGGATCAGTACCTCTGGATTCTGATCCTAGTCCTCTCCGTCGCCCCATTTGTTTTGCTCTTGTGGGGCCTCCGCCGGTTTGGCCGCTGGCGGCAAGCCCGGGCCGAGAAGGCTCGGCGGGAAGCGGAGGAACGGGCGGCCCGCGCCGCCCAGATGGCCGCGGGAGCCGCGCCACAGGAGACAGCTCCCCCTTCACCGGCGCTCCACATCGAGGGCGGGACCCTCCTAGGCCTGTATGTGATCTATTTCTTGCTTCTTTTCGGGGTTTTCCTCTCCCGCCTACGCTGGTGGGGCTACCTGCTCCTTGCCCTTTACTGGGCCCTTTGGGGCTTTTCTTTGTGGAATGCTTTGAGCCGAGGCGAGTATGAGCGCATCCGCGCCAAAGACTCTGCCGTCACTCGCCGCCAGTTTGTCATCTTCTGGCTGATGCTTACCGTGATTCCCCCGCTCGTGCCCTGGCTGCTGTTCGGTTTCTCAGTTCTCTGGCGGGCTCTCTGCTCCTAGTCGCTCCGGCGGGGAAAATTCCGGTTGACTTTTCCTTCTCTGAGTCCTACTTTTGCGGCAACCGTATTCGACCGGCTCCGCGGGGGGAGCCCATCTCCTTCAGAAGGAGAAGTCAATGAATGCTGCGACCCTACTTTGGCTCTTGCAGCGACAGGAGCCGCCTGCGGGTTTGATCGCGGGCATGTTTCTGATTTTTCTTCTGGTCTTCGCGGCGATCTATGCCTTTTTTGCCATTTGCCTGATGAAGATTGCGCAGAAGACCAACACCGACAACGCCTGGTGGGCGTGGATCCCCATCCTTCAGATCATCCTCTTGCTGAACGTCGCCCATAAGCCGGTGTGGTGGATCATTCTGTTGTTTGTCCCTCTGGTCAACATCGTCATTTCCATCCTGGTTTTCATCGGGGTGGCGGAGGCTCGAGGAAAAGGGGCCATCTGGGGGATTATCGCGGCTTTCATCCCCATCATTGGCCTTCCTTACTTGGCTTTTTCTGAGTAGAGGCCGTGCCGGCCCGGGCCGGCGCGCACGGAATCACCAGAGGAGGAAGCCGTGCCCGCGCGCTTGTCCGCCGTGGACGCCGTTTCGCCGGCCTTCGAGCACACCAAGCGGCAGCTCTTCCAACCCTTTCGCTTCAGGCGCTGGGCGCGGCTGGCGGTGGTGTCACTGGTCACGGGCGAGTTCGCCGGGAGCAGTTGGGGCGGCGGCAACGTAAGCCTTCCGTCTGGCGGCGAGGGTAGCAAGGACTTCAGCCCGCTCGCCTGGCTGGTCGATCCCCGCTGGGAGCGCCTGCAAGAATTTCTTCTCTGGATTGGGGTGTTGGTGCTCCTGGGGCTCGCCCTGGCCTTGTTCTGGGTGTACCTGGCCAGCGTGTTCCGTTTCCTCCTGCTGGACGCCGTGCTCCGCGACCGCTACGAACTGCGGGCCGGTTGGAATCGCTGGCAGCAGCAGGGCCTGAGCTACTTCCTCTGGCAGATTGGCTTCAGCCTTCTCCTGTTGGTCGCCCTGGCCGTCACTGTGGGGTTGCCGGCCTTTCTCGCCTGGCAGGCAGGCGTCTTTCGCCAGCCCGATCGTCATGCCGCCTTGCTGGTTCTCGGCGGTATTGCCCTTTTCTTCATTGTCGTCGGGATTGTCCTGCTGGGCGCGCTGGTGGCGCTGTTGGCCAAGGACTTCGTGGTTCCGCTCATGGCGCTGGAGAACCTGGGAGTGATGGAAGGGTGGCGGCGCTTCCTTCCCCTGCTGGCCGCCGAGAAGGCCAACTTCGCCGGCTATGTGCTGATGAAAATCGTCCTGGCCATCGGCAGCGCCATTCTCTTTGGGATTATGAACCTCATCGTGCTCTTGGTCCTGCTCATCCCGCTGGCCCTTGCCGGCGTCGCCCTGGTCCTGGGCGGGAAGGCCGCCGGACTCGCCTGGGATCCCTTCACCATCAGCGCGGCCGTGCTCCTGGGACTGGCGGCCCTGGGGGCTATCCTTTACGTCATTTCCTTCATCTCTTCGCCGGCAGTGTTTTTTTTCCAGTCTTATACCCTGCAGTTCTTCGGTGGGCGCTACCCGGTCCTGGCCGCGTTGCTCGCTCACCCGCCCGCGTCGGGGCCGGGAGCAGCCGTGCCCGCGCCTGCCTCCTAGCACCTTTCTGCCTCCGCGTTTCATCTAAGAAAACTCGAAGAGAACAACCGGAGGGACAATGAAACAGCGAGCCTGGCTTGCCCTGGTATTGTTGGTCGTATTGATTGTGGGCGGGGCGGGCTATGCCGCCTCCCAGGCCAGTTTGAGCGCCCTGAGCCAGCCCGGGGCCGTAGAGACCTATCTGGCCACCGCGGCCAAGGGGTGGCTGGTGACCCGGGCTGCCCGCAGCCCGCTGCCGCCGGCGCCGCCAAACGATTCCGCCAGCGTAGCCAGCGGGTACATGCAATACGGCGGCCGCTGCGCCTTCTGCCACGGCACAGATGGAACCAGCCCCACCGACGTGGGAACGTCGCTCTACCCGCGCGCCGTGCGCCTGAATTCCACTGCCGTGCAGCAGTACTCTGATGCCGAGCTTTTCGTGGTCATCCGCGACGGCATCCGCCTCAGCGGCATGCCCGGCTTCGGCCGGATTTATTCCGACCGGGAACTCTGGAACCTGGTCCACTACGTTCGCAGCCTGGGCCCAGCGCCGCGGAGCCAGCCAAGCCAGTGACCCAGAAATTGACTCTCACTCTGCTCCCGGAGACCCTGGCCATTTGCCGCCTGCCCCCGGAGGTGCCGACGCCGGCTTGGGCGTCTGGCGGGGACTTCTTTTCTATCACCCGGACCCGGGATGAGCTTTCCGTGGTGGCGCCCGAAGGTCGGGTACCCGCCGCGGTTCGGCGCGAGGGCGGCTTCCGCGCTTTGAAGGTTGAGGGGCCGATTCCTTTTTCCGCCGTGGGGATTCTGGCCTCGCTGCTCGACCCGCTGGCCCGGGCCGGCATCAGCGTCTTGGCGCTCTCCACGTTCGACACCGACTACCTGCTCGTGAAGCAGTCCGACCTCGACCGGGTGGTGGCAGAGCTGCGGGCCACCGGCCACAGGGTCAACGACCAACCGGCCTGAGCCGCCAGCACGACACCCGCCGCTTGCCTGTGCGAGAATAATCCTGCAATGAAGGAACAGGAACTGGAGCAGGCGGAGGCGCGTCTCCGCGAGGAGTTCAACCGCTGGGCCCAGGCCGGCCGGGGCGAGGAGATGGCCGAAGAGCACGCCGCCATCGCCGCCGGCATGCTCGCCCAGATGACCTTTGCCCCGAACGACAAGATTCTCGACATCGGCTGCGGGGCTGGCTGGCTGTGCGGCATCCTCGCCGACAAGGTCCCCCAGGGCCAGGTGGTGGGGATGGACGTAGCCGACGAGATGGTGCGCCGGGCCCGCCACCGCTACGCCGACCGGGTCAACCTGATGTTCATCAGCGCCGGCGCCGGAGACATCCCCTGGGACGACAACTTCTTCAACCACGCCGTTTCGGTCGAGTCGGCCTACTACTGGCCGCACCCGCCCCAGGCTCTGGTGGAGATTCTTCGCGTGCTCCAGCCGGGCGGCACCCTCCGCCTGCTCATCAACCTCTACAAGGAGAACGTTTACTCGCACCCGTGGCGGGAGAAGCTCGGCGTCCCCACCCACCTGCTCTCGGGCGACGAGTGGTGCGAGCTGCTCGAGCAGGCCGGCTTCCACCACACCCGCCACGCCCGCGTCCCGGACCTCCGCCCGGTTCCGGCGGGGCACCAATCGAAATGGTTCCGCACCGCCGAGGAGTTGGCCAACTTCCGTCGCCAGGGGGCGCTGCTCGTCTACGGCGAGAAGCCCTCCCCGCTGTGAGCCTTCCCAGCTGACTTTGATACACCGAAAGGGCGGGGCTCGCTTCGAGGCGATTGGGCCCCACGGCCGCTTCGGGCGGATGGTATCATCCCGTTGCGCCCTGCCGTAACCAGGGAAATATGGACACAGGGAAAGGTGGGCCACCCGCCATCAAACTCACTTTCACCTTCAGCGAGATTACCCGCCGCCACCTCCTCCGCCGGCTGATAGGCCCAGGAGGTAAACTGCGATGAGGATCATTTGTATTGTCTCATTCGTTATGTCCCTTCTACCGGGGAGCGCTCTCAGGGGCGAGGTTACACTTATTCACCCCGAGCACATCCGTCGGTGCCTTGAGAGAGATTCCATCGGGACAAAGGTCGAAATCCTATACGGTCACAACCCATATTATGTCACCGGACATTTTGATGGCGACAGGCGACTCGATTACGCTGTTGCCGTTAAGGGCCCGAAAACAAGGCGGAACGGGGTTCTGATTTGTGCTGGGAACAGGAAGGCGACGATCCTAGGCGCTGACAACCTTTCCGATCCTCCCTTTTCGGATATGCCGAAGGACAACTTCCTTGCACCAGAGTGGTGGGTTGTTTCACGAGAGCAAGCTATAATCGACATCAGGAGAAATCACAATATCAAGTCTGGGTTTCCATTGCCTGTGGGGGAAGCAATCGAAATGGTGTGGGAAGACGGGTCGGGGCTGGTTTACTCGGATGGCCAACGCTTTCGGTGGATTGGAGGACTCCAGTGACAAGCCCTGAGACGACGGCTGTTGGTTGTTGACGCTATAGGGCTCCCGTTCGTTTGCGGAGAAGCGGTTGGCTCGGCACGACGTTTCGGGGAATGTGGTTCACTACTTTGCCGACCACTTGGGGTCGGCGCGGGTGGTGACGACCGAGACGGGGCAGATTATGCGGAGCGAGTTGCACCTGAAGCGAGAAAAGGAAGTGCTAATAAAGGCCCTCTCGGAGGAAAATAAGCCATGAAGAAAGCACGCCAACAGGAAAATTTCCAGCCCGTTGCCATTTTCCTACTTGTCTTTCTTTCCCTCACACCCTTCAGCCCTAGTGCGCTAGGCAGCCAAGAAGGCAAGCACCGCCAGGAAAACTTGACCAGATTGATTCGGAACTCTGACTTGGTTTTCATCGGCCGCGTAGTCTTGGTGGGACCATCGCCGGGTGGATGGAGCGGTGTCGTTCTGCAGCACCAATTTGTTGTCTACGCAGTGAGAGACATTGTAAAGGGCAAATGGGAGTATAAAGTTATTCGAGTCTACCATGTGATTTCGTATGATGGGCCTGTAGAAGCTGGCAAACCAGAAGTGAGCTCCGAGATCTTTAAGACTCGTAATCTCTTGATAGTGTTCGCAAAGAAGGACCCTCTCCTTTGCCACGAGGCTACAGGGATCCTTCCCTTCTCGGACAAAAATAATTCTCGAGTTCGCCAACTGCTAAAAGCATCCTCATCCCAACCCTTTAGACCCCCGGAATAACCCTTTGTAATGCACCCCACTAAAACTGGACAGCCCATGTGGGTGTGGGAGTGTAGTGCACCCACCCCCTCGGCATGGCTCGGGGCAAGCTCTTCGTTTTGCGAAGGGTGGGAGGTTTTCCTGGACGGGCCGGGGTGTGGTTTCCCTTTTTCCGGGGACTGTCAGAGTGGGTCGAGGGCGAGCAGGCTGGGGCCGCCGCCTAGGGGGTTGACAGCCGGCAGATTTTCGCCTAATATTCGCCTTGGAGTGGGCCAGAAAGCCTAGGCGCTCGGGGGAGGGGAGTTTGCCGGGCATATGTGCTGGATGCCTTGGGAGCAAATAGCTGGTTTTGGAAGCTAGCTATTTCTTATATCAATTTTAGAATGAGCAGGTTGCCGCCTGCCGAACTGATACCCCCCTCCCCCGCGGCCTGGGGAGCCGGCCGGGCGCTAATGCGTTGATTCTTCTAGCCGTAGCAGGTTTTCTTGACTTTCCCGGACGCGTGGGATAGTTTTGGTTTGGCGCCAAGGTAAGCCGGCCGATGGGTTATCTGGAGAACCGCTTCGAAAAGAACTTTATCCTCTCCTCGGTTGACTACGTTTTCAACTGGGCCCGCAAGTCCGCCATCTGGCCGCTCACCTTCGGCCTGGCCTGCTGCGCCATCGAGATGATTGCCTCGACCACCGCCCGCTTCGACATCGCCCGTTTCGGCGCCGAGGTCTTCCGCCCCAGCCCCCGCCAGTCCGACCTGATGATCGTGGCCGGCACGGTGACGCTGAAGATGGCTCAGGTGATTCAGCGCATCTGGGACCAGATGCCCGAGCCCAAATGGTGCATCTCCATGGGGGCTTGCTCGAGCGTCGGGGGCCCGTTCAACGTCTACTCCGTGCTGCAAGGAGTGGACAAGATCGTGCCCGTAGACGTCTACGTGGTCGGCTGCCCCCCGCGCCCGGAGAATCTCTTCTACGCGTTGCTGAAGCTGCAGGACAAGATTGACCAAATGAGCCTGGCCAAGCGCCCCACGGAAGTCCGCCTGACCGAGGCCATGCTGGAGGGATTCAAGAAGAGCGTGATGGTGGCCCAGACCCCGCACCCCCGCTGAGGGCGCGCTCCAGCCAACGAGCCGGGAGCCAACGCTATGCCCAACTACATCAAAGTCGCCAAAGTCAATGAAATGCCGCCGGGAACGGCGCGGGAATTCCACGCCGACGGCAAGGTCATCGCCCTGTTCAACGTCGACGGCCGGTTCTATGCCGTGGACAACACCTGCTTGCACCGCGGGGGGCCGCTCGGGCAAGGAGCTCTGGAGGGCGAGGTCATCACCTGCCCCTGGCACGGCTGGCAGTACAACGTCACCTCCGGCCAGTCTGTTTTCAACGAGGAGATCAAGGTCCAGACCTACGAAGTGAAGCTCGAAGGGGACGACATCGCCGTCGGATTCGATGGCTAAGGGGTACCGGCCCCCATCCGTCGGCGGCCCGGGGAAGGGCGGGGGACGGCCCGCTCCCGGCCGACCCGGGAAAGAGGCGCTGTCTCCGTATTCCTGGTCTCACCTGCCGCGCGCGTTCGGAAGATCTGCGGTGAGAGCCGAGGGAGCCCGGGTGAGCCGCTACTGGTTTTTCACCGCCGATCCCACCCGCTACCACTGGGACACCCTGTTCGTCAAAGGCAAGGAGCTCTGGCACGGCATCCAGAGCAGCCCCGCGCAGCGCTACTTGAAGCAGGTGCGCAAGGGCGACCAGGTGGTCTGCTACCACGGGCCGCCGGCCCGCTCCGTCTATGCCCTGGCCGCGGTGGCCTCCGATCCCTATCCCGACCTGCACGAGGCCGCCAAGCGGCTCCTGGTCGTGGATTTGAAGGCGGTACACCAGTTGCCGCGCGCGGTGCCGCTCAAAGAGCTGAAGTCGAACCGGGCTCTGCGCCGCCTGCGGTTCCTGGCCCGGCCCCGCCTGTCGGTTTCGCCGCTCACGGAGCCGGAGTACCGCGAAATCCTGCGCATGGCCGGCGTCCCGCCGTCCGGGCCGGGGCTGTTCCCGTAAGCTCCGGGCGGCGTTTTCCCTGAGGAGGAAAGGCCCGATGAGAGGCGTCAAGTCGTCGGCCGCGCTACTGCTTTTCGGCCTCCTGGTGCTGTCAGCGGCCTTGCGAGCCGGCAGCCCCGCCGAAGAGCCCTACGACCTGCTCATCACCGGCGGCCGGCTGGTGGACGGCAGCGGCAACCCTTGGACCCTCGAGGACCTTGCCATCCGCGGCGATCGCATCGTCGCCCGCGGCCACCTCGCCGGCGCATCCGCCCGGCGGGTGATTGACGCCCGCGGCCTGGTTGTCGCCCCGGGCTTCATTGATATGCTCGGACAGTCGGAGCTGACGCTGCTGGTGGACCCGAACGCCGAAAGCAAGATCCGCCAGGGCATCACCTCAGAGATCACCGGCGAAGGCGGCTCCCCGGCTCCGCAGAACGAACGCACCCTCTCTGACCCCGACCCGTTCGTCACCCGCGTCGGCCTGGAGATTGACTGGCGCGACTTCGCCGGCTACTTCGCTCGCCTGGAGCGCCGGGGCATGGCCATCAATCTGGGCAGCTACGTGGGGGCCACCCAGGTGCGTCAGGCCGTGCTGGGGTCGGACAACCGCGCCCCTTCGGCCGATGAGTTGGCCGAGATGGAGCGTCTGGTCGAAGAAGCCATGGAGCAGGGAGCGTTGGGGCTTTCGAGCTCGCTCGTCTACGCTCCGGCCAACTACGCCCGCACGGACGAACTCGTGGCCCTGGCCCGGGTCGCCGCCCTCCACGGCGGCATCTACGCCACTCACATGCGGGGCGAAGGCCGCGGCATCTTTGATGCTCTTGAGGAAACCTTCATCATCGCCCGCCAGGCCCGCATCCCGGTCGAAATCTTCCATCTCAAGGCGGCGGGCAAGGACCTGTGGGGCCGGATGGGAGAGGTGGTGGCCCGCATTGGAGCCGCCCGCGCCGCCGGGCTCGACATCGCGGCCGACCAGTACCCCTACGTGGCGGGTGCCACTTCCCTGAGCGCCAGCATTCCTCCCTGGGCCCACGCCGGTGGTCGGGAAGAGCTCCTGAAGCGCCTGCGCGACCCGGCCACCCGCGACCGGCTCCGCCGCGAGCTCAGCCAGCCCGCCGACAATTGGGAGGACTTCTTCGGAATGGCGGGCGGCGCCGAGGGAGTGCTAATTTCCTCAGTGGAAAATGCGGGCCTGAAATCCTATGAAGGATTGCGCCTCTCGGAAGTGGCTCGCCAGCGCGGCGAAGACGCGCTCGAGGCCCTGTTCGACCTGCTGCTCGCCGACCAGGCCCGCACTGGCGCCATTTATTTCCTGATGTCGGAGGAGGACGTCCAGCGGGCGCTGGTCGAGCCCTGGGTGAGCGTCGGCACCGACTACCCCGCCGTACGCGCCGAAGGCCCGCTCAGCGCTTGGAAGCCGCACCCGCGCGCCTACGGCTCATTTCCCCGCATCCTCGGCGGCTACGTCCGCGAGCAGAAGCTCTTGGGTCTGGAAGAGGCCATCCGCAAGATGACCCGGCTCGCCGCCCAGCGCGTGGGGCTGCGCGACCGCGGCCTGCTCCTGCCCGGCTTTTACGCCGATGTGGTTCTCTTCAATTCCGAAACCATCCGCGACTTGGCCACCTTCGAGAATCCTGCCCAGTACAGCGCTGGCATCGAGTACGTGGTCGTGAACGGCCAGCTCGTGCTCGACCGCGGCCAGATGACCGGGGCGCTCCCCGGCCGCGTTCTGCGCGGCCCGGGATGGAATCCACCGTCGGCGTCCAAGGCGGAACCCGGGTGGCTCGTCGCCAGCCGGTCCCGGATTGTCGATTTGAGCTACCCGATCAGCGATCGACTGCCGGCCTGGCCGGGTGACACCCGCACCTTCGAGGCCCGCACCAACGTCCGCGCCGAACAGGCCGGCTATTTCAGCCGCAGCTTCTGGATGCTCGAGCACTTCGGCACTCACCTCGACGCCCCCATCCACTTCCCGCCCGGAACCGTTTCCGTGGACGCCATTCCGCCTGAGCGCCTGCTGGGGCCCGCGGTCGTTCTCGACATCGGCGCCCAGGCGGCGAATCCCGACTACCGCATCACCCCGGCCGACGTGCAGGCCTGGGAGCAGCGCCACGGGCGCATCCCGGCGGGATCCATCGTCCTGGCCCGCACCGGTTGGGCGGCGCGCTGGCCCGATGCCGAGCGCTACCGCAACCAGGACGGCCAGGGCGTGATGCACTTTCCCGGATTCTCGGTCGAGGCAGTCCGCCTCCTTCTCCAGCGCGGGGTCAGCGGCCTGGGCATCGATACCTTGAGCGTGGATTATGGGGCCTCAAAGGACTTCGAAGTCCACCGCCTCTCCCACGGCGCCGGACTCTATCACCTCGAGAATCTGGCCGACCTGAGCGCGCTGCCAGAGGCCGGGGCCGTCCTGGTCGTCGCCCCCATCAAGCTGGAAGGCGGCTCCGGGGGGCCCGTGCGGGTCTTTGCCTTCCTGCCGTGAGAGGCCCCTTTTGCGTTGTACGTTTTCCTTCTTATCCGCATCTAATGCTTGAGTTGGCAGAGATGCGGAGCGCAGCCAAACTCGGTTTGCTCGGGGCGTCGCTGCTGGTCGCCTTGGGGTTTGCGGCTTGCGGGGGCTCGGGGGCAATTCGCGTCTACGTTGAGCCTACCTATGAGCAGGGCCGCCTGCAGCGCCTGCTGGGTCTCCACCCCGAGGTGATAGTGTTGACCCATCCGGGCACGGAAGAGGTCTTGGTGCGCGTCGAGGCGGTGCCGGAGGAGCGTAGCGCCGGGCTCCCGCGGGCCACGATTCGGGCCCGCGAGCCGCGGAGCGGCTACGAGGTCTACGCCGTGGCCGAGTTCCTGCGGGTCCGCAACGCCCGCGGCGGCCGCGCCCGCTGGGTGAGCAGCTTTGCCGACGAGATCCGGGAGGACGACGTGGACTGGATTCTCTTCGAGGTGGTCCGCGAAGCCGCCCGCCAGCAGCACCGCGACACCTGGCGCCCACCCGCCGAGGTCGAGCGGGCCCTGCACGCCACTATCCCCGTCTCCTAGCCTTCCTTGGTCGCCACCAGCAGTGTGGCAAAGGGGGCGGAGCGCAACTTCTGCCGCCGCACCTGCCCGAACCCCACTTCGCGCACCCAGCCGGCCACCTGCTCGAACTCGTAGGTCTCCCGCCGGCTGGTAACCCCGAAAAACAGCGCCATCAAGCTGCCCAGTTGATCCCGCCGCATTCTCTCGCGGTCCTGGCGGAAGGTTTCGGCAATCACCAGTGTCCCTGCCGGGGCCAGCGCCGCTTGGAGACGATGGAGCGTGGCAAGGCAGGTTTCTTCATCCAGGTGATGCAGGACGTTAAAGATGAAGGCCACGTCGTGGTTCCTCCCGAAGGGGGTTTCGGCGAGGTGCCCGGTGCGGAACTCGATCCGGTCGCTCAGGCCGGCGCGGGCCACGAGCTCCTGCCCGATGCGCGCCGCCGGTTCCAGGTCAACCACGGTGGCGCGGAGTCCCGCATAGTGGCGGCACAGGGTGATGGCGTAGTGGCTGTGGCCCCCGCCGACGTCGAGCAAGCTTCGCGGGGGCGCGCCGAGCTTGAGTTTGGCCGCCACCTCCTCGGCTGAGAGCGTGGCCAGGTCGCGCAGCCCAAACATGTAGTTCCGCCATTCGGCGTCGCTCAGTTTGGCGTGGATATCGCGGGCCTCGCCCCGCTCGATGAACTCTTCGAGCTGCGAGACCCAGTTCCACTGGTCATAGTTGAAGCGCACGAAGTTGGCCAGCGTCCGCGGAGCCTCCGACAGTAGCCAGTGGGCCGCCAGGGGGGCGTTGCGGTAGCGGTCGTCCGCCCGCTCCAGGTAGCGGCAGGCCACCAGAGCGTCGAGCAGCAGTCGCATCCCGTGCGGGTTGCAGCCGGCCTCGGCCGCGAGCGCCGCTCCGGTCTTCGGGCCCCCCGCCAGGCGGTCGAACACCCGGAAATAGACGCCCGCCATCACGGCCCGGCTCAGCAGCATGGTTCCCATCACGTCGAAGAGCGGATGGGGGAAACGCCGGCTGTGCAAGGCCAGCCGGTCGGCCATACGCTCCGGAATCACGCCGATGCGCATAGGTTCCTCCTCTCCCCCATCTTAGCTGCGGTTGCAAGACTAAGATGCGATAAACTTCCTGCGGGGGGAGCCGGTGCCGGAGCTGCCTGAAGTCGAAACCGTCGTTCGCGGTCTGCGCCCGCGGCTCGCGGGCCGGCGCATCCGCCGGCTGCGCATCCTGCAGCCTTTGGTGGTGCGCGGGTCGCTCGGGCGCTTCCGGCGCACGCTGGCCGGGGCCCGCATCGCCCGGCTCAGCCGTCGGGGCAAGTACATCCTGCTTGAGCTTCACCCGGCGGGGGCGAACCACCGGCGCCGGTACTGGATCGTGCACCTGGGGATGACCGGGCAGTTCTACGCCTGCGCTCCGGCGGCGCCGCTCCTCAAGCACACGCATGTAGTCGCCTGGCTCTCAAGCGGCGAGCAGCTCCGTTTCCGCGACCAGCGCCGCTTCGGGAAAATGCTGGTGCTGCCCGAGGTCGACGTGGCCGACTACTTCGCCAGCCTCGGCCCCGAGCCCTTTCGCATCAGCTTCGCGCGCTTCTCGGAGGTGTTCGCCGGGCGGCGCCTCCCGGTAAAGAACCTACTCTTGAACCAGAACCGCCTGCGGGGCCTGGGGAACATCTACTCGAGTGAGGCGTTGTTTGTCGCCGGCATCCATCCGGCCACACCGGCCGGGGGGCTCGGCCGCGGCGAGCTCCGGCGGCTGTTCCGCGCCCTGCGGCAGGTGTTGCGCGAGGCCATCGCCGGACAGGGCTCCTCGGTCTCCGACTACCGCACCGCCGAGGGGCTGCCGGGCAGCTACCAGAATTATCTGCGGGTGTACGACCGCGAAGGCGAGCCCTGCCCGCGCTGCGGGGCGCCAATCGAGCGGATCGTGCTCGCTGGGCGCAGCGCCCACTTCTGTCCGCAATGCCAGCGGCGGATGGATCGAGGATCGGGAACAAGGAAGGACTAGCCGGCCGCCCGGGTGCGGTCTTCGACCTTCGGAGCCTGGCCCGGTTCGACAGCCCCCATGACGGTCTCCGCCCACTGCGATTGGCGGATGCCGTCGAGCCAGAGCACTCGCTCGGCGAAGGTGTCGAAGGGGGGCTCGGTCAGTAGCTCTTTGAGCAGGGCGTCAATGCGCTGCTGGAAAGCGCGGTCGGTGGCGCGGAAGCCGTCGGTGAGGCTCGGCTGGCGGAAGCCCTCGGCGTAAATCGATTCCCGCACCAAGGGCACTCCCACCAGCAGCTGGTAGCTGCGCAGCCAGCGCACCAGCCAGCTCTCGAGTTCGGCCTGCCGGCCGCACTTGTTCACCAGATAGCAGTAATTGTCGAGCACGGCCCGGTCGCAGATTACGGTCTCGGCCCGCTGGGCAGCCTCGAGCTCGGCCGCGATTTGAGCGTGGAGAATCCAGAGCTGGGCTTCGAGCGTCGTAGCTTCGTTGACCGGGAAGGGGCAGCGACGGGCCACCTCGGTCACGAGCTCCACGTTCCGTCCTGCCTTCTTGAGCAGCGCGCACACATCATAGGCCAGTGTGGTCTTGCCTACCCCGTGCGTGCCGATGAGCGCCAGCTTCATTCGGTTCTCGAATGACTGGGGCGGATTCTAGCACGCGGCCAAAGGCCGCGAAAGGCCGGGCGGATGCTACAATGGTGGGCAGCTCTGCATCCAATCAGGTGAGGGCGAAGGAAAGAGAATTCTTGTGGCTCAACTGGCGCGGCTGGCGCGGATCATCGGTGGCTTCGGTCTGATTGCCCTGGGCATCATCGGGCTCTTCGTGCCCATCCTCCAGGGAATTCTCTTCATCATGCTGGGATTGGTTTTGCTGGCCCGCGAATACCACTGGGCGCGACGACTGCTCGACTGGGTGCGCCGCAAGCGCCGGCAGCCGGAAAGCTCCAGCCCTGGCCGTGCCGATTGAAACCGCGCCCGGCTTGGCGTATCCTATCGCTACGCTGAGCCGCTGAGTCCTGTCGTGCTATTTAAGACGCAGAGCGCTGCCCTGTTCGGCATTGACGCCTACATCGTCCAGGTGGAAGTGGACCTGGCGGCGGGCGGCCTGGGCAGCTTCATCACCGTGGGGTTGCCCGACGCCGCGGTCAAGGAGAGCCGGGAGCGCATCAAGTCCGCCATCAAGAACTGCGGCTTCAACTTCCCCACCTACCAGAACGTTACCGTCAACCTGGCGCCGGCCGACATCAAGAAAGAAGGCTCGGCCTTTGACCTCCCCATGGCGCTGGGCATCCTGGGGGCCACCGGGGCCTTCTTCGGCCGGACGCTGGATGAGTTCCTCTTCCTCGGCGAGCTCGCCCTGGACGGCGCCGTGCGTCCCATCAAAGGGGCGCTCTCGATGGCGGTGGCCGCTCGCGAGAAGGGCATCCCGCGGCTGGTGGTGCCGGAGGCCAACGCCCGGGAGGCAGCGGTCGTCGAAGGCGTGAACGTCTATGCGGCCAGAAGCCTGCCGCAGGTCGTGGACCTCGTGAACGACCCCGACTCCGCCGAGCCGGTGCGGGTCGAGCCCGCGCAGCTGGTGGCTGAGGCCGGGACCTACAGCCTCGATTTCCGCGACGTCCGCGGCCAGCAACACGCCAAGCGCGCCCTGGAAGTGGCCTGCGCCGGCGGGCACAACATCATCATGATTGGGCCGCCCGGCTCGGGCAAGACCATGCTCGCCAAGCGCGTGCCCACCATCCTGCCCCCGCTTACGCTCGAAGAGGCCATTCAGACCACGAAGATCCACAGCGTCAGCGGCGTCTTGGAGGATGGCCGGGGCCTGGTGGGGACGCGGCCGTTTCGCGCCCCGCACCACACCATCTCCGATGCCGGCCTCGTTGGCGGCGGCACCATCCCCCGGCCCGGCGAAGTTTCGCTCGCCCACAACGGGGTGCTGTTTCTCGACGAACTGCCCGAGTTCCAGCGCAACGCCCTGGAGGTCCTGCGCCAGCCGCTCGAGGATGGCGTGGTCACCATCTCCCGCGCCACCACCTCGCTCACCTTTCCGGCCCGTTTCACGCTGGCTACGGCCATGAACCCCTGTCCCTGCGGTTTCTTTGGCGACCCCACCCGCGAGTGCCGCTGCACGCCCACGCAGATCCAGCGCTATGTGGCCAAGATCTCTGGGCCTTTGCTCGACCGCATTGACATCCACATTGATGTCCCGGCAGTGCGCTACAAGGAATTGCGCGGCGCCGCCCCCACGGAAGGGTCCGCCGAGGTGCGGGCCCGGGTGGTTCGGGCCCGTGAGCGGCAGCTCGAGCGCTTCCGGGGCGACAAGCTTTACGCGAACGCCCAGATGCCCACTCGCCTCGTCCGCCAGCACTGTGAGATAGACGCCGAGTCGGAAAAGCTGCTCGAGATGGCTATCACCCGCTTGGGCCTGAGCGCCCGGGCCCACGACCGCATCTTGAAGGTGGCTCGCACCATCGCGGACCTCGGCTCGAGCGAGCGCATCTCGGCCAAGCACCTCTCCGAGGCTGTCCAGTACCGCACTCTCGACCGCACCTATTGGGCCTGAAGCCCGCTCTGCCTGTGCTAGACTGAATCTCATGGCTCGCGTTGGGAGCGTGCTTCTAATCGTGGCTCTGTTTGTGGCCATCGGCTGGGTGGCCCGGGAGAATCCCGCCGGGGACCGAGTGGACGCCGACTGGGCAGCCCGGCATGACACCCAGTTGCGCCGTATCCTCAACCTGCCGGGCTCCATGCGGCTCGAGTTCAAAGAAGCCACACAGGGGCCGGCGCCAGACTATCAGCAGGTGAAGTTCGAGATTGTGGCCGGCCATCGCCGCCAAGCCTTCGAGCTCACCGTCAGCCGCGACGGCCGCCGCGTCCTCTACGACCGCCTCTACGAACTCGACGACCCCTTCCGAGCCCTCCGCGAGCAGATTCAACTCGAGAACGTTCCGGCCCGCGGCCCGGCCGACGCCCCCCTGACCATCGTCGAGTACTCGGACTACACCTGTGGGTACTGCCGCCGGTTCTTTGAGACCCTGGAGGAGCCGCTCTTTGAGCGCTATGGCTCCCAGGTGCGCCTGGTGATCAAGCAGTTTCCCCTCACCGGCTTGCGCTCCTGGTCGGAGGAGGCTTCCCTGGCCGCCGCCTGCGCCTTCCGGCAGGGCAGCGAGCCGTTCTGGGGGTTGCACGAAAAACTCTTCCTCGAGGCCCCTCGTCTTGAGAAAGGGCGCCCGGTGCTGCTTGAGCTCGGAAAGCAGGCGGGCGTGGACCTGCCCGCCTTCGAGCGCTGCCTCGATCGAGGCGACGCCCTGGCCGAGGTGGCCCGCGACCGGGCAGAAGGGGACCGCCTCGGGGTCGAGGGCACCCCCACCTTCTTTGTCAACGGCCGCCCCATCCCCGGCCTCATGGCCGCCGAGGATTTCTTCGCAATCGTGGATGAGGAGTTGGCCGCCGCCCGGGCGCGCTAGTTGTCGGAGCTTCCCCGACCGTACTTTTTCAGCACCCGCAGGAGTTCGTTCAGGGGCAATGCCTGGGCTTCATGGCCTTGGTGGCCGCGGACCGTGCTGGCGCGCAGCAGGGAGTTGTAGATGGCTTCCTCGGCGGCTTCGGCAACGGCCTGGAACAGCGGCGAGAGCTGAGAATCGGTCAGCACTGTGAGCTGGGTCGTTGGCAGGGGGCCCTCGTGCAGGATGCGGACAGACTCGTTCGTCGAGAAAGCAATCACGTAGTCGCCGCTGCCGTGGGAGAACGAGGCCCCGGTGCGGGCCATCCCGGCCAGTGCCCGCCAAGCCAGGCGCCGTAGCTGCCGGGCATCCAGCGGAGCGTCGGTGGCCACCACCATCAGGCAGGAGCCGCTGCCGGGCTCGACAACTTCCTGGAAGGCGTAGCGGCCCAGTTCGCGCCCCACCGGCACGCCGTCAATGGTCAAGATCCCGCCAAAGTTGGTCTGGACGAGCACGCCCACCGTGTAGGAGCCGCGGCTGACCGGCAAGCGCCGCGAGGCCGTGCCGATGCCGCCCTTCCAGCCAAACGCTACCGTGCCAGTGCCGGCGCCTACCGATCCTTCTTCCACGGGCCCGGCGGCCGCGACGCGCAGGGCCTCGCGGAAGTGCTCGCGGGTGAGCGGGCGGCGGCGGATGTCGTTCAGGAAGCCGTCGTTGGTCTCGCCGACCACCGGGTTGACCGAGCGGACTTCTTCGTTGCCCGGCTGGGCGAAGGTGTAGTCCACCAGGGTCGCCGCCGCTTCCCAGACGTTCAAGGTGTTGGTCAAGAGAATCGGCGTTTCGAGCTGGCCGAGCTCGTTCACCTGGGTCGAGCCCACCAGCTTCCCGAAGCCGTTGCCGACCACGACGGCCGCCGGCACTTTCTGCTGAAACAGGTTCCCCCCGTGCGGCACGATGGCAGTTGCTCCGGTCCGAATGCGCTCGCCTTCGACTAGCGTGAAGTGCCCCACGCGAACACCCTCGACATCTGTGATTGCGTTGAGCGGGCCGGGAGCAAAAACGCCCGGGGCGATTCCCAGCGCGCGCGCTCGTGGTCGCGCGGTCTCGTCTCCCAGCGCGGGCAGACTGACAAGCAGCAGGGCGGTCAGGCAAAGACGGCGCATGATGTTCTCCCCCGTCGAGATGCTTGCTGATTGTAGGGCGAGGAGAGCCAGGTGGATCGACTTTTTCGGGCGGGGCCCTGGTGCTAGAATGCCGGTGCCTTCGCATTTCTACTTCCAGCTGATGCGCCGGCGGGTCCCCACCCTGGCGACGGGGTGGGCTAGCGGGTCAGGTGCCGGCGGATGAATTCGTGGACGCCCGGCTCCAAGGCCTCCTTGAGCTCAAAGCGGAAGACCTTGTCGCGGCCGAACTGCAGGGTCTGGTCCTCGTAGGTGTAGAGCTCGAGGCGGTAGGCGGAAGGCTGCCGGACCTGCTTGATGTCCAGGTACTTCCAGATCCGCCGGTCGCCCTCGTGACTGGTGACGTATTCGATGTGGGTGTCGGTGATCTTCAGCGTCCCCTGGCAACCGCCGAACGTGTGGCTGTGCTTGGCGGCCAACTCGTAGCGTCCCCCCGGCGGCGTGGAAGGTGTCGCGGGCTCGCTGCCGCGTCCCAGGCGGGTGACGATGAAATTGAAGAGTTCGTCGGTGACATTGCCGTCGAGGAACTCGAAGTCGAACGGCTTGTCGCGGCCGAGCTGAAGGGACTGGTCCTCGTAGGTGTAAATGGTGAGCCGATCGGCGTATCCGCGGTCGACCTTCTTGATTTGCGCGTAGGTCCAGATGCGGGCGTCGGACCGATTGTCGGTTTCGTAGCGGACATCGGTTTCGCCCATCACCAACTGCCCCTGGCAGCCGCCCACCGCGTGCAGGTGCTTCACCTTGTAGCTATAGGTTTTCGCCCCAGCCGGCGGGGGGAGGAGCAGGACCAGGCCGGCCGCGGCCCCCACCCACGCCAGCCGGCGCCATCGATTCACCATTCCGGTATTTCTCCTTTGAGCTCTTGTCGCCCTGGGCATTCTCCCATCCACCGCTTGGAGGCGTCAAGGTGGACCCGCGAGCAGAGTTGACAAGAAGCACGACCCCCTGTAGGCTGTAGAGGTTCGCTCGGGGGGGTGATACCGGCCGACGATGCGGGAACTATGAGCCCAGAAACGCGCCGCGTCGAGATGACGCTCGAGACCAAGATCGAAAGCATGGATCTTGGTGAAGAGGTGGCCCGACGGGTGGCCGCCACGGCCGGCTTTGACGAGGACGAGCGACACAAGATCTGCATGGCGGTGCGGGAGTGCCTGATTAACGCCCTGCAGCACGGCAACCGGTACGACCCCCGCAAGCCCATCGGGGTCACTTTTACCCTCCTGCCCGACCGGCTGATGGTTCAAGTCCGGGACCAGGGTCCGGGGTTTGACCTGGCCGGGATTCCCGACCCGCTGTCCGACGAGCACTTATTGAAATCCTCGGGGCGGGGGCTGTTTCTGGTCCGCTGCTTCATGGACGAGTTGATGGTGGAGAGCGGACGCAACGGTGGGGCGGTGGTCACCATGATCAAGCGGTATTCCTCCAATCATAGGGGAGCTGGGGAGTCGGAAGCCGAAAAGGAGAAACAGCGGTGAGTGTCAAGATCAACAAGCGGGAAGTGGGCGGCGTCACGGTAGTGGACTTGAGCGGGCGGCTGACCCTGGGCGATGCCAGCGCCCAGCTGCGCGAGACCCTGCGGGAGCTGCTCAATCAGGGCCAGAAAAAGATCGTCTTGAATCTGGGGCAGGTGGGCTACATCGACAGCTCTGGGCTGGGCGAACTGGTCTCCGGCTTCACCACTGTCAAGAATCAGGGCGGACAGTTGAAACTGGCGAACCTGACCCAGAAAGTCAACGACCTGCTCACCATCACCAAGCTCTACACGGTCTTCGAAGTCCACAACGACGAGACGGCGGCCGTCCAGAGCTTTAGCTAGAGTTCTTTTCTCCCCTGGAGGCAAGCGAGCGCAGCCGTCTCCGGGGTGTCGGGAAAGAAGCAACCCCGTACCCAGAGAGGCGTGCGATGCCCATCGTCACCCAGTTTTCCGTTGCCTTGGAGAACAAGCCGGGCTCGCTCGCGCAAGCCTGCTCGGAGCTGGCCGCCAAGGCCGTGAATATCGAAGCCATCATGGCCGCGGACGTGCGCGGGTTCGGCACGGTGCGGCTGGTGGTGAACAACCCCGAGACCGCCCGCAAGGTTTTGGAGGGGTTGGGGGTCAAGTTCACCGAAGACGAGGTACTGGCAGTGCGCATGTCCGACCGCCCCGGGGCCCTGGGGCGCGCCACCCGCAAATTAGCCGAGCACAACATCAATATCGAGTACGCCTACGGCAGCATCGAGAAGGGCGCCCCCAAAGCCGTGATCATCCTGGGGGTCTCAGACCTCAAGAAGGCCGCGGCCCTGCTGAAGTAGCCCGCCTACTTCTTCTTCAATTCTCGCTCCAGGAAGCCCAACGTCTTCGCCCAAGCGTCCTGGGCGGCGGCCTCCCGGTAGGAGGGTCGGGTGGGGTTCGCGAATGCGTGCCCCGCGCCCGGATAGATGTGGATCTCGACCGGCTTTCCGAGCTTCTTCATCGTGCCCTCGAAGGCGCGCACGCTGGCCACCGGGATGCCACGGTCGTCCTCGCCGAAGAGGCCCAGTACCGGAGCGTGAACCTTATCGAGCGAGGCTTCGTCGCTCACCAGGCGCCCGTAATAGATGACACTCGCGGCCAGGCGAGGCTCGGCCAGTGCCAGGGCCAGCGAGTAGCCGCCGCCCATACACCAGCCGATGGAGCCGATGCCATTCCTGCCGACGTCCTGCCGCCCGGCCAGGTAACTGAAGGCGGCCAGCAGGTCGCGGCGGGCGCGGTCTTCGGGCAGCCCGCGGCTCAGCTCATGGGCTTCATCGGCATCCTTGGCCACCCGACCGCGATAGAGGTCCACCGCCAGGGCCACATAGCCCTCAGCCGCCAAGCGCCGGGCTTCCTCTTTCACTTGGTCGTTCAGTCCCCACCACTCGTGGATGACCACCAGGGCAGGGAAGGGTCCGGCCCCGGCCGGCGTCACCAGGTAGCCTTCCACGGTTTCGCTGCCGCTCGCATAGCGGACCGGCTGCCCTTCGGCAGCGGTCGAGGGAGCGGCAAGGGCCAGCAAGGCGAACAGCCAGAGTGGGAACAGCGCACGCGCAGACACCTTCATTCGTGTTCTCCTTTTCGGGCGGCCCGGCAGTCCTCGCACGGGCAGATTTCGCGGAAATACTCGAAGCTGTAGATGCCGGTGGTATGGCCGTCGCTGAAGTCGAAGCGGACGGCGTAGTGGCCGACGGGCTCGGCCTGCACGGCGCGCGCCGGCTCCTGATACACCGGCAGATCGCCGCGGATGCGACTTTGGGTGACGCTCTGGCCGCGGGCGCGTCGCTCGCGGCAGGTGGCGCAGGGACACTCCTCGCGCAGGTAGGGGAAGCTGTAGCGGCTGCGGTGGCCGTCGCGCCATTCGATGGCCACCCCCTCGCCGCTGGTGAGAAGCACCTTGACGCTAGTCGGCTCCGTGCGGGGGTCGTCGGACATCGGGACAGGGGAAAGCTATCTTAGCAGGCTTTCCCCCGCCCGGCAAATCTTCGCGCGGCTCCCCAATGGTTGACACACCGAACGGCCGAGGGTAGCGTAACCGCTCCCCAGAGGCGGAGGCGGAGACGCGCCCAAACGATGAATTCGACGCGAACGGCACAGGCGCTCCTCGTGGTTGTGACGGCCGCATTCTCGCTTCTCGTGCCGGCTCAGTCTCCTCCCGGTCCACCCCGGCCGGCGGGAGCGGTGACGGACTTGGTCCCCCAAGTCCAGCTGATTCGCGTCCAGGCCCGCCTGGAGGTGCAGCCGCGCCAACCGGTCTATACGCAAGATCGGCTGGAGACGGAAAAGAGAGCCCGGGTGCGCCTGGAGCTGCTGGATGGGTCCATCGTGAACCTCGGTCCCCGCTCGCGCTTCACCCTCGCCGAGATGGATGAGCCCACGCAGAAAGCCTCCTTGCTGTTGACCCACGGGCGGCTGCGGGCCGAGGTCGTCAGGCGCACTCGAGCCGGAGGGGAGTTTGTGGTGCGGACCCGAACAGCGGTGGTGGGCGTGATTGGCACCATGGCCTTCGTGGCGGCCGGCGCAGAAGAAACCTTTGTCGCCAACCTGAGCAGGGACTTCACGGCGCGGATCTCGGTGCGCTCGACCGACCCCGCCATCCCGGAGCTGACCATCCTCAAGCCCGGCTATGGCACCCGGGTTTCTCTGGGCGCCCCGCCCGACCCGCCGCGCCTGTGGGAGAAGGAGCGGATCGAGCTGGCCCTGGACGACTCGCGGGAGTTCCGGCCCTAGGCCCGCTCGGGCTCGTGGTAAGCTGCGCTGCGATTTCGGCTGCGAGAATCGACCCCCACTTCACACAGGAGGAGATGCCATGCGCACGGGACGGGTCTGGGGCGGGCTGGTTTTGCTGTTTTTGGGGAGTGTGCCGCTGGGAGCGAGCCCGGCGCCGAGCGAGCTGGAGACGCTGAAAGCGCAACTGGCGGCCCAGCAGCAGCAGATCAAGCAGTTGCAGGAGTTGCTGCATCGCCAGGGCGCGCTCTTGGAAGCTTTGCAGCAGCGCCTGGAGGGGAGCGCCGGGTCTGTCCAGGCTGCAAGTCCCCCGCAAGCCCCCGCCCCCGACGTCGAGCAGCTGTCGAAGCAGGTGGACGCCGTGGCCGAGCACGCCGCGGAGCTCGGCACGGCGGTCGGCGGGCTGGAAAAGAAGGTCGGGGGCCTGGGGAACTTCAGCTTTAGCGGCGACCTGCGGGTGCGCTACGAGCCGTTCTTCCAGGACGGTGCCCCCCAGCGCCACCGCGAACGGGCGCGCCTGCGCTTCGAGGTGCAGGCCGATCTCACCAAGGAACTGAGCGGTGGTTTCCGTCTGGCCAGCGGAGGGCTGTCGGACCCGATTACCACCAACCAGACACTCACGGGCTTTTTCACCCGCAAGCCGGTTGACCTGGACCGCTTCTGGCTAACCTACAAGCCGGAACAACTGCCCTGGCTTTCACTCACGGCGGGCAAGTTCGCCTACCCCTGGTACCGGACCGAGTTGACTTTCGACGACGAGCTGAACCCCGAGGGCTTCAGCCAGACGCTCTCGTTCGATTTCCCCGATTCGCCCCTGGCCAACCTCACCCTGGTGGGCTTCGAGTTGCCGTTCAACGTGGTGGGGGCTGGGGGGGACAGCTTCATCTGGGGCGGGCAGGTGCAGACTCGCTGGCGGCTGAGCGAGCGGGCCCGGCTGGGACTCTACGCGGCGGGGGTGAACTTCCGCAACGCCGACCCCATCGCTCGGGCCATAGGCACGGGTCAACTGCAGCCCAGCTCCCCGCTCTCGAACAGCGTTCGAGTGGACGCCGCCGGCAACATCATCGGCTTCGCCGAGCGCTTTGCCTACCTGGATTTGATTGCCGAACTCCGCTACCGCCTCCGGCCGCGTTGGCCGGTACGGCTCACCTTCGACTTCGTCAACAACCTCCGGGCCGCGAGCGGCGAGCGCAGCGGCTACTGGGCCGTAGTCGCCCTGGGACGGACGGAGGAGAAAGGCGACTGGGCGTTCGGCTACACGTTCATCCGGATAGAGCGCGACGCCGTCATCGGGGCCTACAGCTTCAGCGACCTGCGGGCCGCGACCAATGTCGTCAACCACCGACTCAGCACCGCCTATCAGGTCCAGAAGCACGTTACCTTCGGCTACGTCCTGCTTGTGGGGCGGCTCTTCAACCCCCAGGACAACCTCAACCTCGTGCCGTTGCCTTTCCGCGCCCTGGTTCGAGACCCGTTCCTAAGGCGGATGCAGTTCGACGTGATTTACAAGTTTTAGTGTGGCTGGGCGCTCACTCCTGGGGAAAAGAAACCGGTTCTGCCGAGGCGCGGGCCTCGAACCCGGGCCGGCTGGCTCCGATTATCTTGTTGAAATGAAACGAAATTTGGGCCCCGGACGTCAAACTATTGAAGAGGTGGTCACCATCTTGCTAGAATCTGGCATCTAAGTTGAAAGCAGAGCCTTGAACCGGACCTCAAAACTCGTGGCCCTGGCAGTGGTGGCGGCCCTACTGTCACCTCCTCTAGCGCTGGCTTCCGCTTGCTGGCCAGCGCAGAAAGCGACCATGGACTGCCCGGAATGTCCGATGCCCGAAGAGCCTGCGCCTCCGGTTAGGGCTGAGTCCGGCAGGGCTGGCTGCTGCGAAATCAGCCCGGCCGATCCCACTCCCCTGGCTGCCCTGGGCAAAGGGCTCGACACTTCGCGGACTCTGCTGGGGGCGCCCGCCAGCCCACACAGGGCCGACCCATCCGTGACGGTGGCCCCGCGGCCTGTCGACTTTTCTCCGCCGCCGACTCTGGGTTTATCTCTCCAGGCTTTGTACTGCGTCTTCTTGATCTAGTTTCCCTCCGCTAGGTCTCTCCTCACCGGTGTGTCCGGCAGGGGCTGAGACTCTTCTCACGCAAGTCCACTCAAACGAGAGAGGTTTGCTATGTGGCATAAGAGTGAGCAGAAGTGGTGTTGGAGCCTGGTGGGGCTGGTGTTGTGGCTCGGGCCGGCCGCCCTGGCCGCGCAGGAGAGCGCTCGAACCGCCCAGGTCCGCGCGCAGATGGTTGCCGGAGGTATGCCCGCTTCGTCCCTGGGGGCAGCGCTGGTGCTGGATGAGTTGATCCGCGAAGCGCTCGAGAACAACCCCGCGGTACATGCCGCCCTGCGGCGCGTAGAAGCACAGCGCCGGCGGGTGCCCCAAGCTCGGGCGCTCCCCGACCCCAGGGTGTCGGTGGGCTGGATGGGGAACCTCAAGCCCTTCGGGGTGATGCGCGAGGACCCTTCGAGCTACCGCAGCGTAGGGGCCACGCAGGAAATCCCGTTTCCGGGCAAGCTCAAGCTGCGCGGCGAGGTCGCCGACCGCGAGGCAGAGGCCGTCTGGTGGGACTACGAGGCGACCCGCCGGCGAGTGGTGGCCGA
>JACQTJ010000034.1 GCA_016210855.1 Acidobacteriota bacterium
CAGCTAGCCACGTCCTTCTTCGCCTGCTGGCGCCAAGGCATCCACCGTACGCCCTTAGTAGCTTGACCACAAAACTTACTCAGCCCCTCTCCGCCCTGTGGCGGAGAGAAAAAACCGAGCAAGCTTGCCCCCCGGCCGTAAGGGCCTGGGGACGGTGCGCTGAGCTACTCCCCCGACCCCCGCCGAGCGGGGTATCGGGGAGGAACGAATTTGCGCCTTGATCCCGTCCTCCCGAAGGTTCGGGGCGGACGGGACTTGCTATGTGCCCGTTTCAGTTGTCAAAGAACAAAAAACCCGGCGCCAAGCGCCGGGCTGTATCTCGCTTTGCCGCACGCGGCACAGCGCGATGCTTGAGGCCTAACTCAAGATGTGTCCGACCGGGTTACGGTCCGAATCTCTACTCCTCCAAAACCAACCGATACTACACCGAACCCCCGCCTCTTGGCAAGCCCCTTTTTTGGGCTCCCGGGCCGCTGCCTTTTGGCCGCTTCCGGGGCGGCCCGCCCTACCCTAGTGCCAGCCCGCCGGTTCGCGCATAATAGCGGCCACGAGCCATGCCCCCGAAGCGCACGGTTGTCCTGGCGGCAGCAGTCGGCCTGTTGGTGTTGGCGGCCTGCGAAGCCGGGCTCGTCGGGGGCGGTTTTGAGGTCCTCGAAAACCGCAGCTTCGACCTGCGGGTGCGCTGGTTGCCGCCGCCGCAGCCCCCGGCACCGGAGATCGTCATCATTGACATTGACAACCCGAGCTTTGCCGCCCTGAGCGAGGCCGTGGGGCGCTGGCCGTGGACGCGGCGGCTCTGGGCGGAGCTAGTGAAATTCCTCCAGCAGGGCAAACCCGGCTTGATTGTCTTCGACGCCATTTTTTCGGGCCGCGAAAGCGAAGAGGCGGACCGCGAGTTCGCCCAGGCGATGGCCGAAGCGGGCAACGTCGCCCTGTCCTATGTCTTTGTCAACTACCAGGCCGAAGATGTCCCGGGCAGCAGACCGGCTACCCAAGAAGTTCCGGGGGCGGTGGGGGTCGAGGACGGCGTGGGCCTGCCTCCCCTTTCTCCCCGACACTACAAAGCCGACCTGCCGCTCGCAGCGTTGATGAAGGCGGCGCGGACGCTGGGCGCGACCACCGCCACGCCCGACCGGGACGGCCTGAACCGGCGCGTCGCCCTGCTCTACCGCTGGCAGGACCGCTACTACCCATCGCTGGCCCTGGCCACAGCCGCCCAGGCGCGCGGCGTTTCAGCCGAAGTGCCAGCCCGGCTGGCCCCAAGCGAACTGCGCTGGGGCCCCGAAGCTTCGGGGCTGCGGGTGCCGGTAACCGAGGAGGGGCTGCTCGTGCCTCGCTGGCGGCCCGACCGAGAGGCCTTTCCCCGGCTGCCCCTCTGGCAGGTGGTCTGCTCGTTCGCACCGGAGAACTGCGCCGAGGGCAAGCGCTTTTTCGCCCCTGAAGTCTTCCGCGACAAGATCGTCATCGTCGGAGCCAGCGCCGCCGGGGCCTTCGACGTCTTTGCCACTCCGGTCAGCGAATTCACCCCCGGCTTCCTCGTGCACGCCACCGCGCTTGATAGCCTCCTCAGCGGCCGCGCTATCTCCCGCCCGCCGGCCTACCTCACGCATCTGCTGGTGCTCCTGCTGGCGGGCCTGGCAATGGCCTGCGTCTGGGGATTGAGGTCGGCCCTGCGCAGCACGCTGGCCATGGGCGGCCTGGTGGGAGTCTACCTGCTGGTGGCAGCGGTGGCGTTCGACCGCTGGGAGGTGTGGCTGCCGGTGGCGGCCCCGCTCACGGCGCTGCTGGCGAGCTTCGCGGCCTCGAACGTAACCCGCTACGCCACCACCGGCCGGGAGCTGCGCCGCACGCGCCAGGCGCTCTCCCGCTACATGTCGCCCAAGGTGGTCGACCACATCTTCGCCCACGGCGGCCCCGACCAGCTGCGCGGGCAGCGGCGGGAGATCACGGTGATGTTCTCCGACGTCCGCAACTTCACCCAGTTCTCCGAAAAACGGGCTCCGACCGAAGTCCTGGCGGTGCTGAACCGCTATCTCGACGCCATGACCGAAATCGTCTTTGCGTACGACGGGGTGGTGGACAAGTTCATCGGGGACGGCATCCTCTGTTACTGGGGAGCGTTCGGCGATGCCGACCGCCACGCCCAGCTGGCGGTGACGGCGTCAGCCCAGATGGTTGCCAAGTTGGGAGAATTGAACGAGAATTGGCGGGCGGAGGGGTTGCCCGAGCTCAACATCGGCATCGGCATCAACACCGGAGAGGCGGTGTTCGGGAACCTAGGCGGAGGGAAGAAGGTCGAGTTCACCGTGCTGGGAGACACGGTGAATGTGGCCTCGCGGCTGGAAGCCATGAACAAGGAATTCGGCACCCGCATCATCCTGAGCGAAAACAGCCGCGCCGCCCTGGCCCCGGAAGTGGAAGTGCGACTGCTCGGTCAGGTCGCGATCCGCGGCCGCGAGCAGAAGATGAAGGTCTACGAGCTGCTCAGCCTTTCTGGAGGAGAGACGTCCCATGAGAGACCTGCGGAGACTCCGGCGCGCGGCTAGGCCGGGTCTGGTTCTATTGAGCACGCTGCTGGCGGCGGTGCTCGTCGTCGCCCAGGGCCCAGGGCAGCAGGGGCAGGCGCCCCCCAAAGAAGAAGGGAAAGAGGGGAAGAAGGAAGAAAAGAAGGCGGAGAAAGGGCGAGGGCGCATCTTCACCGGAAAAATCACCATGCGCAGCTCCCGCCAAGAGAGCGAGACCGCCAGCTACGGGTTCAAGGGGGTGGGCGAGGATGGCCGGGTGCAACAGGCGGCCCTGGGCACGCAACCCACCGGCCAGGACCACGCCAAGGTGGCGCAGCTCGCCTCCCACCGGCCGGCGCGGGAGGAAATCGAAGCGTTCCTCGCGCAGCTGCGCGGGGAGGGAACATCGGAGAGGGGGAAGAGTCCATGAAGCCCGTGTCTTTTCTGGGCGTAACCATCCTGTTGCTCGGGCCGCTGGCCGCCGCGGCCCAGTTTCCTGGAATGGACAAAGTCATCAAAGGCGCCAAAGTGGCGGCCGAATCGCGCTCGTGGACGCCAGCCGAGGAAAAAGCCATCGGCGAGGCCACCGCCTCCAAGCTGGTGGCGGTATTCGGGCTGTATGAGGAGCCGCGGGCGGTGAAGTACGTGAACCTGGTGGGGGCGGCGGTGGCCGGGCGAGCCCCGCGGCAGGACCTGGCTTACCAGTTCGGCATCCTGGACACCGAAATGGTCAACGCCTTCGCCACCCCGGGTGGCTACGTGTTGGTCACCCGCGGGCTGCTGGCCAACGTCGAGGACGAGGCCGAGCTGGCCGGAGTGCTCGGGCACGAGATCATTCACACCAGCGAGCGGCACATCGAAAAGGAGCTGCGCAGCCGGAAGATCGCCGGCGCCTTTATCGAGGAAGGCACGGCGCAGATTCCGGTGGCGGAAATCGCCAACCTGGCGGATCGCATCTCGGATGTGCTGCTGGCCGGTAAGCTCAGCCGGGACAAAGAGAACGAAGCCGATTCGAAAGGCCTGGAACTCGCGGCCGCCCTCGGCTATGACCCCCGCGCCTTCCCCGAGTTCCTCGACTACCTGGGCAAGGGCAGCGCGGAGAGCGGCAACAAACGTTTTCTCGGGACACTGGCCGCCTCGCACCCGAAGTTCTCCGACCGGGTGAAGCACCTCCAGGAACTCATCGCCAAGCGCGGCTGGGACAAGCAGGAGCGGCCGCGACTGGCCGAGCGCTACCAGGAAAACATCGTGTTTGGCACCACGGAGAGGGAGACGCCCGCCGCCGAGACTCCGGCGGCTCCGGCGTCCCCACCTGCGCCACCTGCTCAGCGCGCTGCCGCGCCCACACCGGCCAGCGGAGGCCAGCCGACCACAGCCGCGAGCAAGCCGGGCAGCGGCGGCCTCTGGGACCTGACCATGCGGCCGTTCTCGGCCGACCAGATCACGACCGACGGGAACAAGCGCCAGAAGATGAAGGTCTACGTGCGGCCAGGCGCCCTGCGGATGGAAGCCGAGGAGAAGGGGCAGAAATCCATGGTCATCCTGCGGCTGGACCGCAAGCTGATGTGGAGCCTGATGCCCGACGAGCAGATGTACGCCGAGCTGCCTCTGAACTGGGGCCAGAGCTTCGCCCATGCGGCGCAGGACCAGTAGGCCCGGGTGGAGCGGGAGTCTCTCTGCCCCGAGCCCGTGGGGCCGTACCTGTGAGAAAAGTACCGCGTGCGCGTGACCACGAAGGA
>JACQTJ010000032.1 GCA_016210855.1 Acidobacteriota bacterium
CCACCGCTTCCCGGAACTCAAGCACCTGGTTATCCAGGTGCGCCGCAAGAAGGCGGCCTCGGGCGAGCAACGGTTCTACTCCGAGATTCTCCCCTCGCCGCCCCTGCGGCCCACCGTGGAGAAGCTCGGCCTGGAGCACATTCGCCGGCGGGTGACCATTGTCGAAGGGGATTTGAGCGAGCCCTTCTGCGGGCTGAGTGCGGAACAGCTGGCCCGGCTCGAGGGCAAAGTGGATGTGGTGGTGAACACGGCGGGGCTGGTGGAGTTCGACCCGCCGCTCAATGAGTCCCTGCTCACCAACGTGTACGGAATCCAGAACCTCATTGAGCTGGTGAAGCTCTTGAACGCCCGGCTGGTCCACATCTCCACCTGTTATGTGGCCGGAAAGCAGAACGGCCGGGTCTCAGAGCAGACCCCCATCGTGGGCTACTACCCCCGCCGGGTGGACGCGGACGACACGAGCTTCGACGTCCGCCAGGAGCTTGCCTGGTGCGAGAACTTCATCCGCGACACCCTGCGCCGGGCCAACTTGGCCGAAGCCATCGAGGAGCCCATCGGCAAGGTCCGCACCCCGCGGCAGGTGCGCGAAGAGCTCCGCCAGGGCGGGATGAGCCGGGCCGAGCACTGGGGCTGGATCAACACCTACACCTACACGAAGAGCATGGGCGAGCAGCTCATCGCCGGCACCCCGGGGCTGCGCTATGGCATCGTGCGGCCGGCCATTGTCGAATCCGCCCTCGGCTTCCCTTTCCCCGGTTGGAACGAAGGGCTCACGACCTCGGCTCCGCTGGTGCTGATGGGTGGCGAAGGCGTCAAGAGCTGGCCGGTGCGCCGCGACGGCCCGCTCGAAATCATCCCGGTAGATTTGGTCGCCACCGGCATCCTCATCGCCACCGCCGCCACTCTCGGCGGGAAAAACAAGCCCGTCTATCACCTGGCCACGGCTAGCGACAACGCCGTCATGCTGCCCCGTCTGGTGGCTTTCCTGGGCATGAACGCTCGCTACAAGCACAAGCACAAGAAGACCGGCAACCGGCTGGCCAACCTCTGGAAGACCTACGTCGAGACCCAGGTGGTGTCGGTCGAGCAGCTGCAGGCCCGCCGGGTCCGCCTGCACCGCGGGCTCGACGTCTACCACGCCTTTCTGAATCTCCTCAAATCCCTCCTGGGGGCGAAGATCGTCGATCCCTACCTGCGCAGCCTGCGCGCCACCCGCCGGCAAATCCGCCAGCAGGAGCAGACCCTCGACCAGTTCCTCCCCTTCATGATTTACAACACCTTCGTCTTTGAAACCGGGAACATCCGCGCGGCCTACAACCAGTTGAGCGACGAAGACCGCGCCCGGCTGGTCTGGGACCCGGAAAACATCGATTGGGCCGACTACTGGGTCAACATCCACACCAAGGGCATCGAAAAATGGATCCGCCCGGTCTTCGTCAAAGCGGGCAAGCGCCCCGAAGGCGCCGCCGTCCCGCTCTGACCGTATGAAAATGAATCAGACGCCACGGCCGCCTCTCGAGTCTGCTCCGTCGCGCCGCTCCTTTCTCCAACGGTGCGCCGCCTGGGGCGCGATGCTCGGCTGCTCTCCTTTCTTTAAGCTATTTTTCCCCGCCGAAGCAGGGGCGCAGGAGCGACACCCCCAGAAACTGCACGTAGCCGTGGTCGGGGCGGGGGCGTTTGGCGGCTGGACGGCGCTGCACCTGCGGCGGCGCGGGGCGCAGGTGACGCTCCTTGATGCCTGGGGGCCCGGGAACGCGCGGGCGAGTTCGGGCGGCGAAACGCGGGTGATACGCGCCACGTACGGCCCGGACAAGACCTACGTCGAGCTGGTGGCGCGCTCGCTCCAGCTGTGGCGCGAGAGCGAGAAGCGCTGGCAGCGCCCGCTTTACCACCGCACCGGCGTGTTGTGGATGGCGGGGGAGAAAGACGACTACGAGCGAGCGGCGCTGCCGGTGCTGCGCCAGGCCGGCGTTACCTTCGAGGAATTGACACCGGCGGAAGCGGCCAAGCAGTATCCGCAAATCAACTTCGAGCAGGTCAAGTGGGCTCTGTTGGAAAAAGAAGCTGGGTACCTACAGGCGCGGCAGGCGTGCGAGGCCGTGCTCGGCGGCTTTCTCGCCGAAGGCGGCGAATACCGGCAACGGGCGGTTGAGCCGGCAGAACTGGCCGGAGGGGAGCTGCCCGGGCTCAAGCTCTCCGATGGGACCAAGCTGGTCGCCGACCAATACGTTTTCGCCTGCGGGCCGTGGCTGGGGAAGATATTCCCCGACCTGCTGGGCCCGCTGATTCAGCCCACCCGCCAGGAGGTGTTTTTTTTCGGCACACCCGCCGGCGACGCACGCTTCTCCGAAGACAACCTCCCGACTTGGATTGACGGAGGCGGACCGTTCTACGGCATTCCGGGCAACCAGTGGCGCGGCTTCAAACTGGCCGACGACAGGCGCGGACCTGCCTTCGACCCCACGGCCGGGGAGCGAGTCGTCAGCGCCGAAGGGCTACGGGCGGCGCGCGACTATCTGGGATTCCGGTTTCCGGCGCTCAAGGAGGCACCCCTGCTCGAAGCACGCGTCTGCCAGTACGAGAACACGCCCGACCATAACTTTATCCTTGACCGCCACCCGCAGGCAGCGAACGTGTGGCTGATGGGCGGCGGCTCGGGACACGGCTTCAAGCACGGCCCGGCGCTGGGGGAGAGGGTGGCGGAGTTGGTGCTGGGAGAGAAGTCCCCGGAGGCGTTCTTTTCTCTGACCCGGTTTGCCCGTCCGGCGACGCGCTGAGCCACACGCTTAGCGTTCGATTTCAAGCTCGGTCTCGTTCTTCGGATTGCTTTGCTTTGTCACGCTAAAATCGGTGTCCGCGGATCGGAGCGACCTTGCCCCCATTCTTGTCCGGTCATAATGTAAGTCCCCGATGAAGACTGTTCTGGTCACCGGGGCCACCGGGTTCCTGGGCCGTCACCTGGTCGAAAACCTCTTGGAACGGCGCGAGGCTGCCGTTCGTCTCCTCTGCCGGCGCCGCCGCAGTTGGACGGGACCGGGGGAGGTGGAGATCGTTGAGGGGGACATCCTCGACCCGCAAGCTGTCGAGCGCGCCGTCGCCGGCGTTTCCGGAATCTTCCATTTGGCCGGGCTCGTCAGCCGCGACCCCGCCAAGGCCGCGCTGCTCTTCGATACCCACATCCGTGGCACCGGCAACCTTTGCCGGAGCGCTCTCGCCCACAGGCGCCCGAAAATCGTCCTGGTCTCATCCTCGGGCACCATTGCCGCCAGCCGTGCGCCTCGGATTTACACGGAAGACTCTCCTTATTCGGTGGACCTCGGCGGCCGCTGGCCGTACTACCTGAGCAAGATCTACCAGGAGAAGCTGGCCCTCTCCTACTTTGCTCACCATCAGCTTCCCGTGGTGGTCGTGAACCCGAGCCTGCTGCTCGGGCCCGGCGATGAAAGGCTCTCCTCGACCGGCGACGTCGCGCTCTTTCTCGGCGGGCATTTCTTGAACAACCCCGGCGGCGGCCTGAACTTCGTCGATGTCCGCGACGCCGCCGCCGCCGTGGCCACCGCCCTCAACACAGGCGTCCCCGGGCGGCGCTACTTGATCGGCGGGCACAACATGACCGTCAAGGAGTTCTTTGCTCTCCTGGAGCGAATCTCGGGGATGCCGGCGCCCCGGTGGTCGCTGCCGGAGCGCTGGTCGCGGGCCGGTGCTGCTCTTCTCCGCTGGCTCTACGATTGGGTGGGAACGACCTACCCGGTGGACGATGTAACGGTGGAGATGGGTTACCGCTTCTGGTACTTCGACAGCGCCCGGGCGCAAGCCGAGCTCGGTCTCCGCCCACGACCCGCCGAGGAAACCTTGCGCGACACGGTGGACTACCTGCGCCAGCGGGCGGTATCCTCCCCCCCACATTGACCTTGAGCCACTCGACAGCGGTGATCGTCAATCCGCGCTCGGCCGGCGGGCGCACGGCCCGCGCCTGGGCGGAGCTCCGCCGCCAGGTTGAAGCCGCGCTCGGCTCGGTCCAGGTCTACGAAACCGAGGCCCCGGGGCATGCCACCGAGCTCGCCCGCGCCGCCCTGCGGCAGGGCTCGCGGCGCATCATCGCCGTGGGCGGCGACGGGACCATCAACGAAATCGTGAACGGCTTCTTCGAGGGCGACCGCCTCATGGCTCCCGACGTTTTGCTCGGAATCGTCCCCCAGGGGAGCAGCTCCGACTTTTGCCGCACCCTGGGGATTCCGCTCGAGGTCCAGCCTGCCCTGGAACTCATCGGCCGGGGCGCAGCGAAAAAGATCGACCTGCTCCGGGTGCGCTTCGAGACACTGGGGGGTGAGAGCCGCGAGCGCTACGGGGTCAACATCACCAGCTTCGGCATGGGCGGGGCCGTGGCCGCCCGGGCCGGGCGTTTGACCGGCTGGTTCGGAGCCCGGCTCGCCTTCCAGGTGGCGACGCTCGCGACCACCGTGGGCTTTCCCGGCAGCACGGTGCGGCTGCGGCTGGATGAGGGCGAGCCACGAACCCTCAAGATCACCAACATTGCGGCCGGGAACGGGCAGTTCCACGGCGGGGGCATGTGGGCCTGCCCCCGCGCCGCTCTCGATGACGGCCTTCTCGACATCACCGTGATTCACTACCTGTCCCTGTTCGAGATCGTCCGCGACCTTCCCGTGCTCTATAACGGCAGGATTTACGAACACCCGAAGGTGGAGTTCCACCGCGCCACGCGCCTCGAGGCCAGCGGCGAGGGTTCCGCCCTGATTGAATTGGATGGAGAGCCCGTGGGGCGACTGCCGCTGGAAATCGCCCTGCTCCCGCGGGTGCTCGGCGTCTATGTTCCGGCCTGAGCTTTCTTCCCGAAAAGCACGTCCCGCAGGTTGGCGGTGTGGCGCAGGACGACAACCGTCAGCGCCCCCAGGGCAAACAGGCCCGACGCGGTTCCTCGGAGCGCCAGGATGAGAGCGGTGACGGCCCCGAGCATAATCAGCGAGGCGATGGCGCCTTCCTGGGCCCAGCCCAGCCGCCGCCCGATCACCCGAAACAGCGGGTAGAGAAGCCCGCCTGCGAAGGCGAGCTTCCAGTCCAGGAAAAAGAGCACGCCCGTCGTGGTGGCCACACCCTTGCCGCCCCTGAAGCGCAGCCAGGGGGTGAAGCAGTGGCCGAGCACCGCCGCCAGCCCGAACGACCACAAGACCGCCGGGCTGTCAGCAGGCCGGGAGAGGGCGACGAGAGCCAGGTAGCCTTTCGACATGTCCCCCACCAGGGCCACCAGGGCCCGCCCCTTCGAGGCCACCCGCAGGACGTTGTTGAAGCCGGGATTGCGGGAGCCGACCTTGGTGATGTCAATGCCGGTCCCCCACATGGCCACCACCGCAAAGGGGATGGAGCCGATGAGGAAACTCAGCAGGAGTCGAACCAAAAAGAACGAGTCCATGGACTTACGGGCTACTCTGGTTTCTGCCCCCCGCCAGTTTCCAAGAGTTCATCAAGGTAGTGTAGAAGACCTCGCCGCCATTCAGGGGTGCGATCTCAATCTTCATGGTCTCCCCGGCGGCACTGCGGGCCACGATGACGTCGCCGATCAGGGACTCGTAGTGGTGCTCGATGTCGGCGATGTCGGACAAGGACATGGCTGTGGTCCGCCCGGCCTTGTGGTAGAGGAGGCGGCGGTCGGTGAGGATGGCGGCCTCGGAGGCGTCCATGGAGAGCGTGACATCGTAGTAGCAGATGAGCTTCTCGTCCGGGTTGAGGATGTGGTGCTTGGCCAGGTAGTCGAGGGCGTATTGATCCATCTCGTTCGCCATCTTGACGCCGCTCTCCGGGCCACTCAATACCCAAACGAACAGCGCCACCACCCCCAGGACGATCACCCCGCCGATGACGAGCAGCGCGAGCTTGGCTCCACCCCGCATCCCCGACCTCCACCATTCTTCTCTTCGCGTAGCCGGGATGGTACTCCCCGGCGGCGCTCACCCGCAAGCAATCCCCTCGCCCCCCGGAGCGCCGCACCGGGTCGGGGGTGTGTGATCGGCGTCCTTGCCTTCGCCGGCCGAACACGCCAGAATCTTCTCGCAGCCCAAAGGGGAGGTTTGCCATGAAAGCAGCCATCGCGCCCAAGATCCCGCACCAGCCGCACTACCGGATGCGGTCGCGGCTCATCCACGGGACCTTCAACACCAAGCGCTGGGACTACGACCACCACGTCATCCCGCCGCTGTCGAGCTCGACCACCTTCCGCCTGAGTTCGGTCGAGCGCGGCGCCGAGGGCTTCATCGATTTCGGCTCCGAGGAGGTCCCCCTGGAGCGCAAGGTGCCCATCTACATCTACGACCGGCTGGACGAGCCCACCCGCGGCATGCTCGAAGAGAACCTGGCCCTGGCTGAGCAGGGCGAAGTGTGCGTCACTTTCTCGACCGGCATGGCGGCCATCGCCGCCGCCCTGGGCGTGGCCGTACGGCAGGGCCAGGAGATCATCGCCCACGAGCAGCTTTATGGCTCCACTTACAGCCTGCTCACCAGCTGGCTGCCCCGCTTCGGCATCCCCACCCACTGGTGCAACCTGCGCAAGCCCAAGTGCCTGCGGGACTGCGTCACCCCGAAGACTCGCGTGGTCTATTTCGAGACCCCGACCAACCCATCGCTGGAACTCATCGACATCGCTGCCCTCCGCCGTGAAGTGGACACCCTCAACCAGGACCGCAAGGACAACCAGAAACTGCTCATCATTGTGGACAACACCTTCGCCACCCCCTACTGCCAGCGCCCGCTCACCCTCGGCGCCGACTTGGTCGCCCAGAGCTTGACGAAGAACATCGGCGGCTTCGGCACCGACATGGGCGGCGCGGTCGTCGGCCCGCGCTTCTTCTACAACCTGCTGATGGGCTACCGGAAGGACTTCGGAGGCGTGCTCTCCCCGAAAAACGCCTGGCCCATCCTGGTCTATGGGCTGCCGACGCTCGGGGCCCGCATGGCCAACCAGCAGAAGACGGCGCTGAAAGTGGCGCAGTTCCTCGAGTCACACCCGAAGGTGGAAAGCGTCTTCTACCCGGGCCTGGACGGCTTCCCGCAGCGGGAGCTGGCCCAGCGGCAGATGGTGGACTACGACGGCAAGTTCGCCCCCGGCAGCCTGCTCTACTTCATCCTCAAGGACGCCCCCGGCTCCTCCCGGGCGGCTGACCAGCTCGTCGACTACGTCGCCGAGCATGCCTACACCATCACCCTCGCCGTCAGCCTCGGCCAGATCAAAACCCTCATCGAGAACCCTTACTCTATGACCCACTTCAACCTTCCCCCGGAAGAAAAAGAAGCCAGCGGGATTCACCCGGGCGGGATCCGGCTCTCGGTGGGGCTGGAAGACTGGCACGACATCATTGACGATTTGCACGCCGCCCTGGAGGCGGCTTAGAAGCGCGCCCCCGGCTCCGTCCGCCAGAAGTTCGGGGCCAGCTCGGAGGCTTCAAGGCCGATGTAGTATCGGCCGCCGCTGGGCTCGCTGACCCGCGCCACGCGGAAGCCCTGCTTTTCTCCGGTCGCCAGGTTCTCGACGGTCACTTCCGTGCCGACTTGCAGGCGGATTTGCAGGCGCAGCTCGACCCGGGCGCCATGCTCGCTCACGTCCATGGTGGTGGTCTTTTCGTCAAAGCGGCTCCCCGCCCCTAATCGGCCGCCCACCAGCACCGGCACCGCCACCGGCTGCCGCGCTTCGCGGCGCCGCTCGACCCTTGCTCCCTCTCTCGCTTCGTCCGCCATGGCGCGCCGCCTAGCCTAGCACAACCCTAGGCCCCTAGCAGGCGCTGCCACCAGGCTCTCTTCTTCCGGGGCGGTCCCACGAGCTCGACGCCCAGCCCGGCGAGAATCCGCGCCACCTCGGCGTCGCCAGCCGGCGGCAGCTTGTGAAAAAAGTGGTGGGCTTCACGGAACTCGGCGAAGCGATTCAGGCAGTAGAGGCAGTTTTCACGGTGGCGGTCCGCTTCTTCCCGCCCCCGCCAGGTAATCTGGCCGTCCACGATTCGGACGTAGGTTTTGTCGAGGACGCAGTTGTCACCGCGCTGCTGGTCAATGGCGGCAAACAGGGTGTCGTGGTCGCGCTGCTCAAAGTCCGGCCCCACCCCAGCCCCGAGCTGCGCCTTCAATTTCTCCCGCGCTTGCTCGGCCACCGCCCGCGTGCTCTCGGGGAGAAAATCCGTCACCTCGCTTAGCGCCTCCGCGGTGTAACGGTGGAAACTGAGCAGCAGCATTTCCCGCTGCAAGAGCGGAAACGGCTCGAGCAGCCTCCAGAAGGACTCCGGGGTGAAGGGCGTCTCCGGCACCGTCCTCCGGCTGGCCCGGGCCTGCTCGAACACGAATCGCCGCAAGTGGAGAAGGAACTCCTTCTCGTTCGTCCCCGCGAACGTCCGCCAGAGCTGCGCCTGCTGGGCTCGGGCCTCGCGGAAGACCTGGGTCAGCAGAGCGGTCTGATCCTGGCCGGGAAAATAGTGCTGGAGCCACTGGCGGACGAGCGGCGCGTACGTGCGCACGCAGTGGTACCAGCCCGCCGGTTGGTCGGCCAGGCAGGCCTGGCGAATATTGTGAAAGCTGAAAACGCCCTCAACCACTCCCCAGCCTCTGGCAAAGCGCCGCATTCTAACAACCGCTTCTCTCCCCCACAAGCTTCCCGCCGCCAACAGCGGAAACCGGCGGCCGCCCCCCGGGGTGCCGAGCCCGGTTGTTTTCCGCTCCGGCCTCGGCTAGAATGCGCTTCTATGCCGTGGGGCAAAATCTTCCTCATCCTGCTGGGGCTGTTCTTCCTGGGTCTGGTTGTCCGGGCCGTGCGCGGGGCTCTCCGCTTCAAGCGCCGTTTCGATGACTTCTCCGTGGAAGCGGGCGAACGCCTGCTGCACCACGCCGAGCAGGTGGATTCCACTCTCGAGCGCTGGCACGAGTACGACGAGGCCTACCAGGAAGCTGCGGCCCGACTGGAAGAAGAACAGGGCGGCGCGCCGCACCAGCCCGGCCGCGGCGCCACCCTCGGCCCCACCGGCGGCTCCTTCCGCAAGCCGAATTAGAGTGCTAGACTTCTCCCCCGAGCAGGGGCAGCGGGTTCCTTTACCCTCCCCACCGGAGCCCGGAAGGAGCAGAGCCGCATGGAGGGGCCCAGCCTTCGCAGCTTCCCGCGGCTGTCCTTCGAGCGGCGCATCGAGCTGCGCCTGAACCGCCGCACCATTCGCACCCGGGAGGCGGGCAACCTGAGCGCCGGCGGCGTGTTCGTCCACGCCCGGGGGCTGCCGCTGGGCAGCCCAGTTCATGTTAAGATTGCCGCCGCCCATCCCTTCGAGGCCGAGGGCGTGGTGCGCTACTCGGGTGCCGGCGGGGTGGGCATTGAGTTCACCGCCATCACCGAAGCCAATCGCCAGCGGCTCGACCAACTGATCGAGGAGCTAACGCGGGAAGAAGCCGGCCTGCCGCGGTCGCCTCGACCACCGAGGCCCCGGGCTCGCAAGCGCAGATAGCCCTCCGCCTCCCCGATGCCTCCGAGTCCTTCCCGCGACGAGATCCTGGCCGTCGAAGTCAAGGTGCTCCAAGCCATGTGCACCGGCACGCCGGAGGGAACGGTGTGGGACAAGGGGATGCTGCTGCTTGGCGCTTACCCCTTCCAAGACGTTGTCCACCAGCTCATCTTTGACGTCTTGCAGGAAATCAATACCGACCTCCCTGTCATCATCCGCAAGCAGCTCCCCGCCCGCCTGACCCGGAAGGGCTTTCCCGCCGTGGACACGGAAAAGTTCCTCGGTGCCCATTCGCTCGCCGCCCCCGAGGCGGTCGAGCTCATGAAGAAGCTCCGGGAGTGGAGCCGGGGCGAAGAGCGGGGAGATGCCACCCTCCGTTGAAGGACCCCGGTAGTGTCCTAATTTCCTTTGTGCACGTCCACTGCACGCTGAGAATGACCCCGCAGTGGCCGCGCAATTCAGAGACCACGTTTGGGGTCTGGGGGAATTTGCTCGTCGCTGCGGTATAGTAAAGTTACGGGGGACACAATGGCGGAGCAAAAGAAAACGAAAGAAGCCAAGTTCATGGGACTCGGAATGTTCCTAGGCCTTGCCTTCGGCGCGGTAGTCGGAGTAGTCACCGGGCATGTGGGTCTCTGGCTGCCTGTGGGGCTTGGTGTAGGGACATCGATTGGTTTCGCGATTGACATTTACAAGGAGCGCAAAGATAAGCCAAATTAGGACACTACCTAAGGACCCCTGAACCATTGGCAGGCCACCCCAGACGCGCTATACTCATCCAAGTAGGCAAGGAGGGCCAGGGGGAGACCAATGAGCAGAAGGTTGGCTCTAGTCCTCGCCACCGCGGCCGCGCTGGCCGCTGCCTCTCTGCCGGCTCTGGCGCAAGGCGCCGGGGTTCGCCCCGCGCGGGGTGCCCGCGCTCACTCCGGGCCGCCGCAGGTGCGCTTCAATCCTCCGGCTACCCCTTCGTTTCACCGCGGCTTTGGGCCCGGCTTTGGCCACTTTCCCAACCTGCATCAGCGCTTTCCCGTCTTCGGGCTCGGATTCGACGCCCATCACTTCCACGTCCTCAACCACTTCCGGTCGCTCAACGCTGACTTCCACGTGGGCTTCTTCGGCGGCGGGTTCTTCGGGCAGGGGACGTTCGTGGGCGGCGGCTTCTTCCCGGTTGTGAGCGCCCCCACGGTGGTCGTGGTACCGCAGCCGCAAATCGTGCCGGTGGTGGTGCAGGCAGCGGTGCCGCTCCCGCAGGAGGAAATCATCGTGCCGGTGGGCCTGCCGGAGAACTGGGGCCAGGTCCGATTCGTGCGGCCGAGCTACACCGCGGAGAGCACGCCGCTGCATCAGCTCACCCTCATCGTCCTCAAAGACGAGACCATCCTGGCCGTAACCGATTACTGGCTCGAGGACCTGCGCATCTTCTTCCTCACTTCCGCCGGCGCCCAGGGCTCAGTGGCGTTGCGCACCCTTGACTGGGAAATGACCACCCGGCTCAACTCCGAGCGCCGCGTCCCCTTCATCCTCCGCGAAGGCCGCTGAACTTTCTCCACCGGAAAACGCCTGCCGTGTCATTCTGAGCCCACAGGGCGAAGAATCTCAATCGCAGACAATAGCAACGTTTGAGATTCTTCGTCCCCGTACGGGTCCTCAGAATGACAAACGAAAGGAGCCGAGTCGCCGCGTCTAGTGCTGGATCGGGGCAGGGCTGCTTGCCGGCTGTTGGGGGCGCGGCTTGAGAGGGGTCTGGCCGCGCGGGTTCTTCCACATCCCGTGGATGAACTCGCCGCACCAGGGGCAGTGGCTGTTCTCGAGGCGGTTTTCGAGCACCGAGTGCCAGGAGCGGCGGATCAGAATCTTCCCGCAGCCGGGGCAGTAGGTGTGGGCGCCGTCGCTGAAGACGTTGCCCTCGTAGACGTAGCGCAGCCCGACCTCCCAGGCGATACGGCGTGCCCGGTGGAGCGTCTCGGGCGGGGTGCGGGGCTTGTCCGTCAGCTTGAAGTCGGGATGGAAGGCAGTGAAATGCAGGGGCACGTCATCGCCCAGATTGTCGAGAATCCACTCGCAGAGCTTCTTGGTTTCCTCGGGGTCGTCGTTGAGCGTCGGGATCATCAGGTTGGTGATTTCGAACCAGACGTTGGTCTCCCGCTTCAACCAGGCCAGGGTCTCGAGCACCGGCTGGAGATGCGTCAGGGTGATGCGCCCGTAGAAGTTCTCCGTAAAGGCCTTGAGGTCGACGTTGGCGGCGTCAATATAGTCATAGATATCGAAGAAGGCCTCGCGGGTAACGTAGCCGTTCGTCACCATCACCATGTTGATGCCTTCGCGGCGGGCCACCTTGGCGATGTCCACCACGTACTCCCCCCAGATGGTGGGCTCGTTGTAGGTGCAGGCGATCGACGGGCAGCCATACTTCTTGGCGGCGGCCACTACCTGCTCGGGGTCGAGGTGGGTCGAGTTCACCTGGTCGGACTTCGACTTCGAGATGTCCCAGTTCTGGCAGAAGAAGCAGCCCATGTTGCAGCCGGCCGTGCCCATGGAAAAGATCTTCGTGCCCGGCAGGAAGTGGTTGAGCGGCTTCTTCTCGACGGGGTCAATCTGGATGGCGGCGGGCTGGGCGTAGCCCAGGTTGTAGAGGGTGCCGCCGCGGTTGGCGCGGATGAAGCAGAAGCCGGTCTGCCCCTCGCCGATGTGGCAGTGCCGCGGGCAGAGGTAGCAGTGGACCTTGCCGCCCGGCTCGGGCTCCCACCACCGCGCCTCTTTCGGCGTGTGGGGAATCAGCGAATCGAGAACCGTCAGACCTGCCATGGGCGCCCCTGACCTAACAGAGATTATAGACCGCCGCTCCTGTCAAGTCAAAGAGAGCGGTCGGAGAGATGGGCTGCTACCGAAAATACTTGCGCTCCATTTGGGCGGACCAACGCAAGAATTCTCGAATGCGGTTGCGGTTTTGCCACAGGAGGCGGAAGAACTCCGGGCGGGTGAGCTGGTCGGCGTGGATCCCGAAGAAAGTCTCCATCCGCCAGCGCAGGTAGGGGCTCTGCCAGGGCCGCAACCGATAGCCTTTCGAGACCCGCCAGAAGTAGCGCAGGGCGTAGATCAGCATTCCTCCATCTCTGCGTTTCTCTGTGTTCTCTGTGCTTCTGTGGTGACTTCCTACATTCTTGACTTGCGCAGCCGCTTCTCCCCCGCCCCGTACAGGCTCAGCTCGTGCCCGTCGGGGTCCTTGAGGTACGCGTGCGACCAGCCCCAGGGCATCAGCCTCGGCTTTTGCGAAAACTTCACTCCAGCTCGGGCCAACCGCTGGCACAGTCGCCCCAGGTTCTTGGTCTCGAAATAGAGACGAATCCCCTCCGCCTTCCGCTGCTTCATCCCCGGTTCCAGTCTGTGGAGCGCCAAAGTAGTCTGCCCCCGAGGCGAGCGCAGCCGGGCATAGCCTGGAAACTTCTCGATCAGCTTGAACCCCAACTGGTCGCGATAGAGGCGCAGCGCCGGCGCCAGCCGCCGGACGTAGATCATGGCGTGGTTGAAAGTCAATCCTGTTGCTCTCGGCATAGCTGCCTCTCCGCATTTGTTTTGGATCGTGCGGCGCGCGCAACTCTGGCACAAACACCGCAGCTTGGCAATCGGGCCGCTGACGGGTAGAATGAAGGTGATGAATCCCCTCTACCTCGCGGTGTACCACGTGGTCATGGGCAAGCGGCGGCGCTGTAGCGCCTGTGGCAGGGAGCAGGTCGTGGACCACCTCGACTCCGACCAGCGCTATCACTGCAAGTTCTGCGGCCATCGCTTCACGAAGGATGAACTGAAACCCCAATCCTCGCACCACTAGGGCCTGGATGGAACACCACGAGCTGCTGCGCGACCTGCTGGTGCTGTTCGGCTTCGCCACCGTGGCCGCGGTGGCCCTGCAGCGCGCGCGACAATCTACGGTTGTCGCCTACCTGCTCACAGGGCTGCTGGTCGGGCCTTCGGGCCTCAAGCTCATCACCAACCGCGAGGCCATCGTGCTGATGGCCGAAATCGGCGTCATCCTCCTGCTCTTCACCATCGGCATCGAGTTCTCGCTGAAAAAATTGTGGCGCATGCGCCAGGTGGTGCTCGGCGCCGGCAGCCGCCAGGTGGGGCTGACCATCCTGGTGACCGTGTTGCTGGCCTTCGCGCTCGGACTGGCTTGGCGGGAAGGGTTGTTCTGGGGCTTCCTGGTAGCGGCCAGCAGCACCGCGATCGTGCTCAAGCTCTTGTTTGAGCGCCAAGAGATCGACAGCATGCACGGGCGCGCCATCATCGGCATTCTGTTGTTCCAGGACCTGTGCGTGGTCCCGATGATGGCGATGATTCCCGCTCTGGCGGCCCCGGGCCGCGCCGTGGCGCTCTCGATCCTTTGGGCGCTGGTGAAAGCCGTGGTGGTAGTGGGCGGGATTTTGTTGGTCGCGCACTCCTTCTTCCCGCCCTTGTGGCGGACGATCGTGGAACTCCGCAACAAGGAGATTTTCCTCATTGCCACCATCTTCTTCAGCTTGGGAACCGCCTGGGCGGCGGGCCAATTGGGGCTGTCGCTGGCTCTGGGAGCCTTCCTGGCCGGGCTGGTGCTCTCCGAGTCGGAATACGCCCACCAGATTCTCTCGGAAATCCTTCCCTTCCGGGATAGCTTCAGCAGCCTGTTCTTCATCTCCGTGGGGATGCTGATCAACCTAAATTTCGTCGAGCAGAACGGCCCCGCGGTGGTGGGAGCCGCCGCCGGTATCCTCCTGGTCAAGCTTCTCTGCGGCGCCGCGGCCATGCTGACGCTGGGCTTCCCCCTGCGGATGTCGCTGCTGGTCGGCCTGGCGCTGGCGCAGGTGGGCGAATTCTCTTTCGTGCTTTTGCAACAAGGGGCCGGGTTGGGCCTGGTCAGCCCCGCAGCCTACCAGACCTTCTTGGCTGCCTCGGTAGCCACCATGATGCTGACCCCCCTGATCATCCAGGCCTCCCCGGCGCTGGCGGCCCGCCTGTCGGAGATGCGCGCCCTGCGGCGCTTCTTCCCCGAGCCCGCCCAGGAAGAGCTCGAGCAACAAGCCACCGCCCTCCGCGACCACACCATCATCTGCGGCTACGGCTTGAACGGGCGGCTGGCCGCTGGTGTCCTGGGCCGATTGCGCATCCCCTATGTCATCCTCGAGACCAACCCCGAGACCGTACAGAAGGCGGCCGCCATTCAGGAGCGTATCTTTTTCGGCGATGGCAGCAACCAAGAGATCCTCCAAAAAGCCGGCATCGAGCGGGCGCGGGCAATTGTGTATGCCATTTCCGACCCGTTCGTGCTTGGCCGGGCGGTGGCCAACGCCCGCGCGCTGAATCCGAAGGTCAATGTCATCGTGCGCACCAAGCGGTTGGAGGATGCCCCGGATCTGGAGCGAGCCGGCGCCTCCCAGGTCATCTCGGAGGAGCTGGAGGCAGCGGGCGAGATCATCATCTGCCTGCTCGAGCTCTACGGCCTGCCCCGGAAGGAGGCCTTCGCCCACATCCAGGAAACCCGCGCCCAACCCGAGGCCACCCGAGTAGAATGAGTCGAGGAGGGCGATGACTCCGGAAGAGCACTACGACCGGGCGCTCGAAGCCTTTGCCAGCGGGAACCTAGAGGAAGCCGTGGCCGAGTACCAGAAGGCGCTGGCCCTCAACCCCAGCTTTACCGACGCCCTGCACGGCCTGGCCCAGGCCTACGCGCAACAAGGCAACTTGGACGAGGCCATCGCCACCGCCCGCCGCATTGCCGAAATCGACCCCGACGACGTGCTCGCCCACACCAGCCTGTCGCGCTTCCTCCAGCAGCAAGGGAAAAAGGCCGAGGCCGAAGAAGAGGCCAACCAGGCCCGCATCCTGGGCTGGAAGCAGCAACTGAAAGAGCAGAAAGCCAAGTCGGACGGCTAGCCCCCACACGGAGAAACGTCAGCATCTGTCATTCTGAGGAGCCCGGAGGGCGACGAAGAATCTCAGCGGTGCCACGGCCTTCGGCTGAGATTCTTCGCTTCGCTCAGAATGACAACCGGAGTGCTTTGGGCGGTAGCGGCTATTCCGCGGCGGCTTCCCGCTCCAGGTTCTTGAAGAACTGGGCAATGACCATGCGGGCCGCGCCATCGAGCAGGCGGCTGCCAATCGAGGCGACCATCCCGCCCACCTTCAATTCCCCGGCATAGTGAACAGTCGTCTGGCCACCCTGCTCGCTGAGTGTGAACCCCCCGTCGCCGTCGGCGAAGCCCCAGGGGCCGCGGCTCGTCACCGTCAGGCGCAAGTGCTCGGGCGGACGCTGCTCGGAGAGCTTGACTGTGCCCTGGTAGGAGCCGCTCAGCGCCGCCAGGCCCAGCTTCATCTTCACCTCGTAGGTGTCAGGGCCTGCCGGCTCCAGTTTCTCGCAGCCAGGCAGCAGGCGCGCAATCACAGCGGGGTCACTCAGGAGGCGGTACACGCCCTCGCGCGGCGCTGAAATTGTCTGGGTACCTTCGAGCTTCACGCGAAGAAGCGCATCAGCCTTGCTTCTGGGCGCGCCCTAGCGCAGCCGCGAGGGCCCGGCGGGTGAAGACTGCCGCCATGGCAGCGCGATAGCGCGCGGAGGCCTGGAGGTCGGAGAGTGGCTCCACGCCACGGGTGGCTTGGGCGGAGGCCTCCGCGATGCGCTTCGCGTCGAGGGTTTGCCCGAGAAGCCCTCTCTCCACACCGGTGGCACGGTAGGGCTTAGGGGCCACGCCCGTGATCCCCACGCTGACCGCCGAGCCCTTGCCGGTCGCGTCGAGCGTCAGCCGCGCCGCCACCCCCACGATGGCGAAGCCCGAGGCTGGGTGGTGGAGCTTGCGGTAGGCCGAGCCGGTGCGCGGACTATCGGCGGCAAAGCGGACTTCGGTGAGAATCTCGCCCGCCTGGAGGGCGGTGGTCAGCATGTCCACGAAAAAATCCTTGGCCACGACGGTGCGGGTTCCCTTCTGGCTGGTGAGCACGCATTCGGCGTCCAGAGCGAGCAAGGCGGCGGGGTAGTCGGCGGCGGGGTCAGCGTGAGCGAGGGAGCCGCCCAAGGTCCCGCGGTTGCGCACCTGGACGTCGCCGATTTCGGCCGCCGTCTCTGGCAGCAGGGGGGCGCGGCGGCGCAGCAGCTCCGAGCTCTCCACCTCGGCGTGGGTGGTCATGGCGCCGATCGAGATGCGGCCCCCATCTTCGCGGATGTAGCTCAGCCCGCGGATTCTGCCCAGATCAATCAGGGTGCGCGGGGTGGCCAGGCGCAGCTTCATCATGGGCAGCAGGCTGTGGCCGCCGGCCAGCAGCTTGGCCTCAGTGCCGTGGTGCGCCAGGAGCTGGAGGGCTTCTTCCAGGCTGCGCGGAGCGAAATACTCGAAGGAAGCCGGAATCATCATGACCCCCTGGCTTCGAGGAGCGCCCAGAGGCGCTCGCGCTTGAGCGGCATCTGGATGTCGCGCACCCCGAGCGGCCGCAGGGCATCCACGACAGCGTTCACGATGGCCGGGGTGGCGGCGATGGTGCCGGCCTCGCCCACCCCTTTGACCCCCATCGGGTTCACCGGCGAAGGCGTTACGGTCCGCGCCGTCTCAATGCGCGGCACGTCCCAGGCCCGCGGGATGGCGTAATCCATCAGCTCGCCGGTCAGGAGCTGGCCGTTCTCGTCGTACACCGCCTCTTCGAAGAGCGCCTGGCCGAGGGCTTGCACGATGCCGCCGTGCACTTGGCCGTCGACGAGCAGGGGGTTGATGACGTTGCCGCAGTCGTCCACAGCCACGTAGCGGAGAATGTGGACGTCGCCGGTCTCGGCGTCCACTTCAACGACGCAAACGTGGGCGCCGAAGGGGAAGGTGAAGTTCGAAGGCTCGAAGAAGGTCGTCGCCTCCAAGCCGGGCTCGAAGTTCGGCGGCAAGGTCTTGGCCACATAGGCGGCCTGCACCACTTCGAGAAAGCTCTTCGACTTCTTCGGCTTTCCCTTGACGACGAGCTTGCCCTCCCCCATTTCAATCCGCTTGGGATCCACCCCGAGCAAGTGGCCCGCCAGGCGCTTCAGTTTGTCTTTTAGCTTCTGGACAGCCAAGAACATGGCTGTGCCACCCACAGCGGTGGCGCGGCTGCCGAACGTTCCGATGCCGTAGGGCACGGCCTGGGTGTCGCCGTGGATGACGATGACGCTGTCGGGTGAAATCCCGAGCTCGTCGGCCACCACTTGGGCGAAGGAAGTCTCCTGGCCCTGGCCATGGGGCGAGGCTCCGGTCAAGACCGTCACCTTGCCCGTGGGCTCGATGCGCACGGTGCCGCTTTCCCAACCCCCCGCGGGCATAGCCGACGATGGGCCCATGGCGCAGATTTCCACGTAAGTCGAAAGCCCGATGCCCAGGTAGCGGCCCTGCTTCCAGAGCTTTTTCTGCTCCTCGCGCAGCTTCTTGTAGCCCGCGAGCTCGAGCGCCTTCTTGAGCGTGGCCTCGTAGTTGCCGCTGTCGTAGATGACGCCCGTGGGCGTGCTGTACGGGAAGTCCTTGGGCTTGGGAAAATTCTGGCGGCGGATTTCAGCCGGGTCTTTGCCGAGCTCCAGCGCCACCAGATCGACCATGCGCTCGATGAGGTAGGTGGCCTCGGGGCGGCCGGCGCCGCGGTAGGCGTCGGTGGCCATCTTGTTCGTGAACACGCCCACGTACTCGATCTTGACCGCGGGAATCTTGTAGCAGCCGAGCATTAGCAGCCCGGTGAGGGTGGGAATCGCCGGCGTCAGCAATTGGTGGTAGGCGCCTAGGTCGGCGGTGAGGCGGCACTTCAGGGCCAGGATGCGCCCGTCTTGCTTGACCGCCACCTCGACATCATCAATCTGGTCGCGGCCGTGGATGGTGGCGAGGAAGTTCTCCCGGCGGGTCTCCATCCACTTCACCGGACGGCCCAGCTTCATGGCCAGGTGGGCCACGAGCGCCTCCTCGCCGTAGACGTTCAGTTTGCTGCCGAAGCCCCCGCCTACTTCCGGGGCGATTACCCGCACCCGCATCTCGGGGACGTTCAGCATGGCGGCGATCTGCGTGCGCAGCAGGTGGGGGATCTGCGTCGAAGACCAAACCGTCAGCAGCTCCGGGCCGGGGTCGTAGCTCGCCAGCACCCCGCGCGGCTCCATAGCCACGGGGATGAGCCGCTGGTTGAGGAAGCGCTGCCGGACGATGCGGTCGGCCTTCTTGAAGGCGCGGTCAGGGAAGCCGGCCTCGATCTTCCAGAGGCAGGCCTGGTTGTCCTTGAACTGCTCGTGGACGCGGGGCGAACTCTTCTCGAGCGCTTTCTCCGGGTCGGTCACCGCCGGCAGGGGCTCGTAATCCACTTCAATCAAATCGACGGCGTCGCGGGCGCGATAGCGGTCGTCAGCCACCACCACCGCCACCGGCTCTCCCACGTAGCAAATGTTGTCAATCGCCAGCGGGTAGTGCGGTGGAACTTTCAGCTCGGGCAGGGCGGCTGCCACCGGGATGGTTCCCAGCACGCCGCGAATGTCTTCGCCCGTAATCACCGCGACCACGCCGGCGGCGCGCTCAGCCGCGCTGCGGTCAATCTTGCGGAGGCGGGCGTGGGCGTGGGGGCTGCGCAGAATGGCGGCGTAGAGCTGGCCGGGCAGAGAGAGGTCGTCCACATAGTGCCCGAGGCCCTGGATGAGCCGCGGGTCTTCCTTGCGCTTCATCGGCCGGCCGACCCATTTTGCCTTTGTTGCCATTTGATCCATTTAGGCGGGTCAGCCCTTTAGGGCTGACTCACCGGCTTGTCTCCGAGTTGGCCTTTAGGCCCTGAGGTCCTCAGGGGCTAAAGCCCCACTCTCTTGCTCCGCCTGGTGGCAACCCTGAAGGGTTGCCCCGCCGATCTTGCTCTTCCACTAGACCTTGCGGCCTCCCGATTTCTTCAGCTTACGGGCCGCTGACTGGATGGCGTTGACGATGTGCTGGTAGCCGGTGCAGCGGCAGAGGTTGCCGGCGATGGCCCGGCGGATTTCGGTTTCGCTCGGGCCGGGGTTCTCGGCCAGCAGCGCCGCCCCGGCCAGGATCATCCCCGGGGTGCAGTAGCCGCACTGCAAGCCGTGTTCTTCCCAGAAGCCTTCCTGCACGGGGTGGAGCTTGCCGTCCCGGGCCAGGCCTTCGATGGTGGTGATGTCGGCACCGTCGGCTTGGACGGCGAGCACGGTGCAGGACTTCACCGCCTTCCCATCCAGAAGCACCGTGCAGGCGCCACAAAGGGAAGTTTCACAGCCGATGTGCGTTCCGGTGAGGCCCAAAACGTCGCGCAGGTAGTGCACCAGCAGCAGCCGGGGCTCCACCTCGGCAGTGTGCGAGCGCTCGTTGACCTTGACTGAGATGCGTACGCCCACGGAGCGGCCTTCGACTCCCCTCAGGCCGACCTGCCGGTCAGCCCGCGAGCGGCTTGACCCAAATCCGGTCGGTGGCGTTCTTCGCCAAGTGCACGGTCTTGCCCGCCACCAACAGCTGTGTCTCGTCGTAATCCTTGTGCTCGACCAACAGGCGCGTCCCCGGGCGCAGCCGCCTCTGATCGAGGTAGTGCAGGAAATTCCGATCCTTCTCAAACACGCAGAGGATCTCAACCCGCCGGCCAGCCCCCAGCTCGGTGAGCAGTCGGGCGCTCTGCTTGCGCTTGAGTGCCGCCAGGCCTCCGAAAAGAGGCGCCCCATGCGGGCAGGTGGTGTCGCGCCCGAAGTAGCGGAGCAGCAGCTCTTCGAGCTCGGGCGAGATGGCGTGCTCGAGCTTCTCCGCCTCGTCGTGCACGCGGGTCCAGGACATCCCCAGAACCTCGGTCAGCAGCTTTTCGGCCAGCTGGTGGCGGAGGATGAGGTGGCTGGCAAACTCGCGCCCCCGAGCGGTGAGATGGATGCGGCCGCGTCGCTCCAGGCGCACCGTCCCATTGCGGGCCATGCGCTTGAGGGCGGCCGTCACCGCCGGTGGCGTCACGCCCAGCTCATCGGATAGCCGGGCGCTGATGGGCACCTGGTCCTCCTGCTCCATTTCCAGAATGGCCTTCAGGTAGTCTTCCTGGGAAACGCTGGTGCGCTCCCGACGTCCCGGCGCTGAGTTCCCCATGGCGGGGCCATTATAGCAACCGGCTGGTGGGGTTCAAGCCGTCGCGTGTTTCAGGAAGCGGGTGCAGCCGTTCCGCCCGGCGAAGACTTTTTCAAGTCGGCGAGCAGGCGCTCTACCTTCCGCTCCAGCTGGTCGCGCACCTTGCGGTAGGTGCGTAGCGGCTGCCCGTAGGGGTCCGGCACCCGCCACTCCATGCGTTTGCCGAGGAACCCCGGCACCACCGACCGGCCCGGCAGCCCGGTCATGTTCACCAGCACCTCCACCAGCTTCCAATCGATGTCTTCGAGGCCTTTCGACTCCTGGCCTTCCAAGCTGACTTCTTTCTCCTCCATCACCTGGAGGGTCTCCGGGGTGATGAAGCCGAGCGGAAAAATGCCGGCACTGACCGCTTCGACCTCCAGCCCCCCTTGCGGGGAGCGGGCCAGGTGGCGCACCCAGGCTTCTGCCATCTGGCTGCGGCAGGAGTTTCCCACGCAGACGAAGGCGATGCGGCGGCGGGGGCCCGCTTCGGGGCGGAAGACGGGCTTGGCCTGCGGCCGCGGAACGGCGGCGGCAACGCCCATCAGACCCCCCGGCGCGGCAGGCGCTTCATGGCTTCCCCGCCAGGCAGAGAAAGTGCTCGTGCAGGGTGGTGTCTCGGGTGAGTTCCGGATGGAAGGTGGCGAGCAGGCAGTTGTCCTGCTCGACGCAGACCGGCAGGCCCTCGCACTCGCCGAGCACCCTGACCCCCGAGCCTACGCGCCGGATGACCGGGGCGCGGATGAAGACCATCTCCATGGGGTCGCCCTTCAGGGCGCAGCGGCCGCGGCGCACGGCGCTCTGCATCTGCCGGCCGTAGGCGTTGCGTTCGATGGTGACGTCCACCAGGGCGAGGCTAGGCTGGGGGGGATGGGTCACTTCGCGGGCGAGCAGAATGGCCCCCGCGCAGGTGCCAAACAACGGTTTGCCCTGGGCGGGCAGTTGCCGCACGGCCTCGGCGAACCCGTTCCCCTCGAGGAACTTCAAGAAAGTTGTGCTCTCCCCGCCGGGGAGAATCAAGGCATCAATCCCCCCAAGGTCCTCTGCCCGCTTGACGTAGCTCCACCCCACCCCCAGCCGTTCGAGCACGCGGGCGTGGGCTTCGAAGTCGCCCTGGAGAGCCAGAATGCCGACTTTCATCGTTTACTCTTCCACTCCCTGTCATCCTGAGCCCTTCGGCCCTGAGCGGGCCTCAGGGCAGGCTCCGCGAAGGGGAAGCGAAGGATCTCAGACTGAGATTCTTCGCTCCGCCCTGCCAGGTTCACCCTGAACCACTGCCTCGTGAGCGGGCTGCGCTCAGAATGACACTCTGGTGCCACTCCGGACGCTACCGGCCACGGGTTTGCAGCAGCTCCTTTTCGTCGAGCTGGCGGACGTCCAGCCCCTTCATGGCCTCGCCCAACTCCGCCGAGGCCGCCAGCACTGCCTTCGGGTCGTTGTAGTGTGTGGTGGCCTGCACGATGGCGCGGGCGCGGCGCTCCGGGTCGGAGGACTTGAAGATGCCAGAGCCGACGAAGACCGCCTCGGCGCCAAGCTGCATGACCAGGGCGGCGTCGGCCGGGGTGGCGATGCCGCCGGCCGAGAAGTTCGGCACCGGCAGCTTGCCGCGCTCGGCCACCCATTCGACCAGCTCGAGCGGCGCCCCCAGCCGCTTGGCTTCCTGCACGAGTTCGTCCTTCCCCATCACCGTCAGCCGCTTCAGGTGGCCGACAATGGCCCGCATGTGGCGGACGGCTTCGACCACGTTGCCCGAGCCGGCCTCGCCCTTGGTGCGGATCAGGGCCGCGCCCTCGGCGATGCGGCGCAGGGCTTCGCCCAGATCGCGGCAGCCGCAGACGAAAGGCACGCGGAAGGGGTGCTTCCAGATGTGGTTTTCCTCGTCGGCCGGAGTCAGCACTTCGCTTTCGTCAATGAAGTCCACCTCCAGGGCTTCGAGCACCTGGGCTTCGACGAAGTGGCCGATGCGGACCTTGGCCATCACCGGGATGGTCACGGCGGCCATGATCTCGCGGATGATCTTGGGCGAAGCCATGCGGGCCACGCCGCCTTCCTTGCGGATGTCGGCCGGGACACGCTCGAGCGCCATCACCGCGCAGGCTCCGGATTTTTCAGCGATCACGGACTGCTCGGCGTTGGTGACGTCCATGATGACGCCGCCCTTGAGCATCTCCGCCAGCCCCACCTTGACCCGCCACAGCTCATCACTGAAGAAGTTCATCGCCATTCTCCTCTCGGAAAAATATTAGGCGCGCATCGCCTCGACCCCCCAGTAGACCTCCCCCAGCGGCTGGAGGCGGGGGGTCAAACCTGCCTCCCGGAACAAGCGCTCCAGACGCTCGCCCCGGAAACACTCGGAGGCGTGGCCGTCTTCGGTGACGAGCAGCTCCGGGCCGGAGCGGGCCCAGTCGAGCGGCGCCATCAGCCCGCGCCGTTGCATGTCCATGTACCACTCCGTGCGGGGCACGACCGAGGCCTCCGCATAAACCACGAACAGCAGCTTTCCCCCAGGGCGCGTCACGCGGGCCGCTTCCCGCAGGGTGGGCAGCTTCTCCTCACCGAGCAGCCCCCATGTGTTCTGCGCGCAGACCACGGCGTCGAACGAGCCCTCGGCGAAGGGCAGCTTGCCGGCGCGGCCCGCCGCTAGGCCGGTGCCGGGGTCGAGCTGGCGGCCCGTGCGTGCATAGCGCAGATAGCTCTCCATCAAATCCAGTCCCACCCACCGGGTGCTCGTATCAGCCAGGGCTTCGAGCAAGCGGCCGTCCCCGCAGCCGATTTCGAGCCCGCGCCCCACGCCGCGGAGGGCCCGGCGGAGGAAGGCGAGTTCTTCGGCCAGCGCCGCCCGGATACGCGGCGGAGCGGCGGCGTAGCAAACCTCGAGAAAGTTCGACTGGCCGTGCTTCTCGAAAAAGGCCACGGCACCGCCCGAGCACAGCGGCTGGTGGCAGTCCGTTTCGGATTCAGTGGGTCGGTCGCTCACGGCTGCCTCAGACCAGAGCCACGCGGGCCCGGCGACGCCCGACCGGTTCGCTGCGGCGCTGGCGCAACTCGCTCTTCAGGAGGGTTCCCAGGATTTCAATGCCCTGGTCAATCTGCTTCTCGCTCACCCCGGGGTAGCTCAGCCGCAGGGTGTTCGGCTGCACGGCCTGGAAGTAGAAGAAGCGACCCGGGGTAAACACCACGTGGCTCTCGCGGGCTTTGTAGAGGAGCACCCCGGCGTCGAGGCCCGGCGGGAGCGTGACCCAGACCGACATCCCGCCCTCCGGCCGTACCCAGGTGACCTCCTCGGGGAAATGGGCAGCCAGGGCGGCTTCCAAGCGCTCGAGGCGGGCCCGGTAGAGGGCCCGGGCTTTCTTGACCATCCGGCCGAGGAAGCCGCGACGGCCGAACTCGGCCAGGGCCGCCTGGGCGAGCTGGTCGGTGTGGAGGTCGGTGGCCTGCTTGGCTATGCGCAGCCGCTCAATCACCGGCTCGCTCGCTACCAGCCACCCCACCCGCAGACCTGCGAAGCAGACCTTAGAGAAGCTGTTCAAGTGAACCACCAAGCCGGCGGTATCGAGGGCTTTGAGCGAAGGCAGCTCGCGGCCGCGCAGCCGCAGGGCCCCGTAGATGTTGTCCTCGACCACGGGCACCTGGTGGCGTCCGGCAAGCTCGAGCACGCGCTTGCGGGCCTCGAGCGAGAGCGTAGTGCCGGTGGGGTTGTGGAAGTTCGGGGTCACGAGCAGGAGCCGCACCCGCTGCTGCGCCAGGAGCGATTCGAGCACGTCCACGTTCAAACCTTTGTCCGTCACCGGCACGCCCAAGCACTTCACGCCGCCGCTCGCAAAGGTCTGGATGGCTCCGGGGTAGACGGGGTTTTCGAGCAGGGCAACGTCGCCCGGGCGGAGGAAGACCTTGCGGACCAGGTCGAGGGCCTGCTGGCAGCCGTTGGTGATGAGCAGCTCGCGGTCGGTTGCCGGGATGGCGTCGCGGCCGAGCTCCTGGCGGAGGAACTCCTTGAGCGGCGGGTAGCCGTCGGAGGGGCCGAGCTGCAAGAGGGTGCGGCCCTCGCGGCGCAGCACTTCGCTGGTGGCCCGGCGGAAGTCCTCGACCGGGAAGAGCTCCTCGGCCGGCCGGGCGGTGGTGAAGGAGATAACCCTGCGGTCGGCCGCGCCTGCCATGTCGCCCATCAGGAAGTCGAGGGGGTCTTCGGCCGGAGCGTCGGCAAAGAGCGTGGTCCAAAGGTAGCCGTTCTCCAGCGTGGCCGAGAAGCGGGCGGGCGGAGCCACAGGCTTGGGTGGCTGGACGCCCTGCGCGACGTAGGTTCCTCGGCCGACGTGGCCGGCAATCCAGCCATCGGCGGTCAGGTCGGCGTAGGCGTTAGCAACCGTGGTGCGGTGGACGCCGAGGCGCTGGGCGAGCTCGCGGCTGGGTGGCAGGCGCTCGCCCACCGACAGGCCACCGGTCGAGATGAGCTGGCGAATCTGGTCGCGGATTTGGCGGTAGAGCGGGATGGTGCTGGCCGGGTCAAGCTGAAGGATCACAGGGTGCTCCTGGCTCCCGATTGTCTCTTTCCGGCCTACCAATATACGCCGAACTAGCCCGCTGTAAAGAGCCAATTTGGCTGGCAGCAGCTGGGGAGGCCTCCCAGCCCTAGCAGCGTTGGGTCTTGCCGGGGGCCCACCCAGCTGTCATTCCGAGGAGGCCGTACGGCCGACGAAGAATCTGCTTGTTTTGTGCCAATCGAAAAGCAGATTCCTCGACTCGGTCCCGCCCTTCCTGGAAAGGGCGGGACTCCGCTCGGAATGACAAGAGAGTGGAACGGTAAGCCGCGCAACTTGTAACGCTGGATTTTGCCGGTGGCGCAATACTGTCATGCTGAGCGCAGCGAAGCATCTCCACGGTACGGTTCAGGCGTAGCTGAGATTCTTCGCTTCGCTCAGAATGACACCCCCTTTCAGGAGCGCAGTTTGTAGCGCTGGATCTTGCCGGTGGCAGTCTTGGGGAGCTCGGCGACGAACTCGACACGCTGCGGGCACTTGTAGCCGGGCAGGCGCCGCCGGACAAAGGCGCGGAGTTCGTCAGCAAGCGCCGGGGAGTGAGAAGAAAAAGCAGGTCCCTCGACCCTTCGACTACGCTCAGGGCAAGCTTCGGCCAGCCCCGTACGGGCTGGGCTAGGCTCGGGATGACACTCGCTCGAGCGCAGGACCACGTAGGCGGTGACCTGGGTGAGGCCATCGGGGTCGCGCTGGCCGACCACGGCGGCTTCGGCCACGGCCGGATGGGCGAGCAAAGCGTTTTCGACCTCGAGGGGCGAGACCCACATCCCGCTCACCTTCAGCATATCGTCGGCGCGGCCGCAGTAGTGGTAGAAGCCGTCGGGGTCGCGGGTGAACTTGTCGCCGGTGACGACCCAGTTGCCGGGTTTGGTGCGGGCGGTGAGCTCAGGCTTGCCCCAGTAGCCGGCGAAGGCGCTGCCCCCCTGAACCCACAGGTTTCCGATCTCACCGTCTTCGAGCTCCGCGCCGGCCTCGTCCACGATGCGGGCCTGGTAGCCGGGCACCAGCCGCCCGCAGGAGCCCGGCCGAGCCTCGCCGGGGCGGTTCGACATGAACATATGGAGCATCTCAGTGGTGCCGATGCCGTCGAGGATTTCCTGACCGAAGCGCTGCCGGAAGCGCTCGAAGATTTCGGCCGGCAGGGCTTCCCCGGCCGAGACCGCGGCGCGGAGGAAGTCGAGCCGGGTCCGGGTTCCCTCGGCCGCCCGCAGCAAGGCTCCATAAATCGTGGGGACAGCAAAGAGCAGCGTGGGGCGGTGTTTTTCGAGCACAGCGAAGATCTTTTCCGGCGTGACGCGCTCCGGCAAGAGCACGGTGGCCGCGCCCACGCTCAAAGGGAAGTACATGGCGTTGCCCAGGCCGTAGGCGAAGAAGAGCTTCGAGGCCGAAAAGGCGACGTCGTCCGGACGGACGCCAAGCACCTGGCGGGCGAAAGAGTCGGCGGTAACCAGCATATGCCGGTGGCGATGCATGGCGGCCTTGGGCTGGCCGCCGCTGCCTGAGGTGTAGAGGAAAAAAGCGTTGTCGTCGGCTGCGGTGGGATGCGGCTCGACCTGGGGCCGGCTGCTCGGGAGAATGTCGTCCAGCATGTCGCAGCCGGGCGCCCGCCCGGCAACGGTCAGCAGGTGCCGGGCCGCATTCGCCTCCTGGAGCGCCGGCAGGGCCTCGGCGAAGCTGAACTCATGCACCACGGCCAAGCTCGGCTGGCAGTCGGCGGCGTAGTACGCGTAATCGGCTACGCGGGTGAAAGGATTCACGGGTACGGCAATGGCGCCCATCTTCACCGTGCCGAAGAAGCAGGCGATGAACTCGGGTGAATCCGGCAGCGCCAGCAGGACACGGTCGCCCGGGGTGACGCCCAGCTCGCGCCAGGCCGTGGCCACGCGCCCGGCCCGGTCGGCGAGCTCTTCGTAGCTAAGGGGCGGGCCCAGGCCGGCGATGGCGGTACGACCGCCGCGGCCTTCGCGGAGGTGGCGGTCGAGGAAGTAGTCGGCGACGTTGAGCTTTTCGGGGAAAGTCGGGCTGGAAGCCATGGGCGCCCCGAAGCTTCGGGGTCAGCGCCGCTCGCCTTGGCGCCGGATGCGGGCCCGCAGCCGCTCGCGCAGTTCTTCGGGAACGCTGGGGTTGAAGGCCACCAGATACCAGAGCGGCTCGCGGCGGTCGCGGCAGAGCGCCCGCAGGGTGGCGACCGGGGTGCGGGGATGGCGGGCAACGTTTTCGCGGATGGCGCGGTAGGGATGGCGCGCCAGCCGGGCGAGGAGGTCCGCGGGGGTGTTGGGGTGGTCGCTGATGAGCCGGAGCAAGTAGTAGTCTTCGTGCGGGGCGCCGGCGGCCAGGCGGCGCAGCGCGGCCGCCCGGGTGCGGCGGCTAGCGGCGCGGCGCACCTTGCGGTCCCAACCGGGATTGATGCGCTCGAGCTCCAGGGTGCGGAGCTGGATCAGGCCGCGCAGCAGGGCCTCTTCCAGGCGGCGCCGGGCCGCGGGCAAGCGAGTGCTCCGAAGCAGGCGCAAGGCGTTCTCGAGGCTCTGGCGCTCCCCAAAGATGATCTGGGTGGTGCGGGGCAGGCGCCCCAGGCGGCGCTGGCGCGTGTCAACCCGTCGCATCGGCACGGTGGTTCTCCCCCCCAAAAAGTGCGCGTATTATGGCGCGAACGCGGGCCGGGGTAAAGGCAAAGCTCCCCTGGCCATGCTGAACAAAGGGAAGCCTCTCAGCTGAGATTCTTCGCCCAGACGGGCGTCCGTCTGGACGCTTCGCTCAGAATGACAGAAATCTTTGGCGCGCAAGCCGGGAGTCACACTTTTTCCAGGCGGTCGAGCTTCTGGCGGATCTGCTGGCCCGGCCAGGCGACCCGGGCCAGTTCTTCGTTCTCCCGCTTCAGCCCTTCGATGATTTGGAAGTAGGGGTCGAGCAAAGAGCGCACCCCGTCGGCAGCTGCCTGGCGCTGGTCTTCGGGCAGCTCGAGCAGGCCTTCCAGAGCCTCCTGGTACTGCACCACCGAGCGCATGGCGTTGGTGATCTGCTCGTGGGGAAAGAGCAGGCGGGAGGCCACCTTCAGGGCTTCGCCCACCTGGTCGGCCCGGCCCGCCTTGACCCGCAGGCTCTCGCTCTCCTCGACGAACTTCATCAGGCGCAGGGACTCCGCCACCGCCCAGTGCTGGGCGAGCTTCCGCCGCTCGTCGTCGCAGGCCCGGGTGATGTCCATAATCTCCGGCTGTTCGGGGAAGAGGCGGAAGCCTTTCGAGCAGTAGCGGTTGATGTCGGCGAGCAGCCGGATCTGCTCATCGAAGTCGGCCATCTTCTCGAACTGCTCGAGGGCGGTGCGGATGTTGGCGAGCTCCTCGCGGTACTTGACCCGCTTCTCGCCGCGCTGGCGGTGCCGGCGCAGGGCCCGGTGGAGGAAGACGCCGCCAGCCACGAGCGCCACGACCCCCATCAAACCCAAGCCTGGCCAGTTCATCGGAGCCGTTCCTGCCGGCGCGATTGCCCGCTTCGGAGAAGTGCCCTATAATAGGGACTCTGAACGAAAAAGCCAACTGGCACGCGCTCGCCGGAAGGTGGCCATGTCCGTCTTCAAAGACCGCAAGGAAGACCTGGAGAAGTTCGAGTTCATGATGGGGACGCCGCGGGGCCGGCTGGCGGTGAGCCTGGACCTGCTGACCGAGGCCCTGGTGCTGGTGGGCCAGCACTCGGTCTACTGCCGCAGCCAGCGCCAGCCCGAGCAGCCGCCGATGGACATCCGCCTCATCAACCAGGGCCTGGGCCAGGCCAAGGAATTGATCCAGAGCGTGATGGAAGAGCTGCGCGGCGAGCGCGAGCGGCACCAGGCCCAGCGCTGACCGCTGCCCCCGCTTTCCCCGCCACTCCGCTTCCCTGCTTCTACAAGCCTTGCAAGAAAGGATTCCGGCGGCGTTCCTCGCCGATGGTGGTCGAGGGGCCGTGGCCGGGATAGACGCGGGTCGCGTCTTCCAGGCCGAGCAGCTGGGAGTGAATCGAGCGCAGGATGGCCTCGTAGGAGCCGCCCCAGAGGTCGGTGCGGCCGATGCTACCGGCAAAGAGCGTATCGCCGGCAAAGAGCATCTTTTCCGGGTCGGGCAGGTAGAGCGAGAGGCTGCCGGGCGTGTGCCCGGGCGTGTGCAGGACGTGGGCGCAGAGATTCTTTCCCCAGCACAGCTGGTCGCCGGCCCGCAGCGGCTGGTCCACTGCGGTCAGGCGCGGCGCCGGCATCCCGATCAGGGCCGCCTGCATTTCGACATTGCGGTAAAGCCAGTGGTCGTCGGGATGCATCAGCACGGGCGCGCCGGTGGCTTCCTTCAGGCGGGCCAGGCCACCCACGTGGTCAATGTGGGCGTGGGTGACCACGATGTATTTCGCCTGGAGGTTGTGCCGGCAGAGCACCTGGAGAATCTCGTCGGCGTCGTCGCCGGGGTCGATGACCAGGGCTTCGCGGGTCTCCGGGTCGCCCACGATGGAGCAGTTGCAGGCCAGCCAGCCTACGGGCAGGATTTCATGGATGAGCTTCGCCGGGGCGTTCACTTGGCCCGTTCGTTCGCCTGCCCCGAAGTATGCGGTTCACCCTCTTCGTCTGCCCTGGCGAACGAACGGGCCGAGGGATTCTGGCGGGCAAACTCAGTGTAATGTTCGTCGAGAGTTTTCTTGGTCGGCTCCGGCGCGGAGGCGGCCGCGGCGGGCGGAGGCGAAAGCGGGCGCGGGGGAGTCGGCTCTTGGAGCAGGCGCGCCAGCTGGCGGGCCCGCCCGGCGACCCAGTCAACGAGCAGCGGCACCGAGCCGGTCAGCGACTCGCGCAGGAAACGCCGCCGCTCCGGCGGCTCTCCTCTCCTTGTGCTCTGAGCCATCGCCGATGAGATTCTAGCACACGGTGAACGTTGCCGCGGCAGAGGCGCAATGGTAGAATCCGCGCTCTTGCGCCAATTCTCAATTCCCTTTTGAGGAACCCAGCGATGCCCAGGCTACGCCGCTCTGTTCTGCTCATTGCCCTGTTGCTGGTCGCTTTGACCGGCCTGCTGGCCATGCAGTCGCCGGCCCAGAAGCTGCGGCCGCCGTTTGGCGACCCGCGGGCTGCGCCCCACTGGCCGCGCAGCCGCACGTATGACCTCGAGCACATCAAAGTGGAGCTCAGCTTCGACTGGGAGAAGAAGGAGGTGGCGGGGACAGCCACCTTGACGCTGGCCCCGCTCGCGGACGGGCTGGTGCGGGTGACGCTCGACGCCGCGGAGATGAGCGTCGAGCAGGTCGGGCTCGCCAACGGGCAGAAGCTCGACTTCGCCGCCGACGGCGACCAGGTGACCATCCTCCTTGACCGCGCCTACGCCGCCGGGGAGCTCGTCACCTTCTCCCTCCGCTACCGCACCCGCCCCCGCAAGGGGTTGTACTTCGTCCTGCCCGACGCCGCCTACCCGAACCGGCCGCGTCAAATCTGGACCCAGGGCGAAAGCGACTACAACCACTACTGGATTCCGCTCTACGACTTCCCGAACGACAAGGCCACCAGCGAGATGATCGCGACGGTCCCTGCCGAGATGACCGCCATCTCGAACGGCCGGCTGGTCGAGGTGCGGGAAGACCGGGCCGCGGGCACCAAGACCTTCCACTGGCGCGAGGAAGTGCTGCACGTCACGTACCTGATTTCGCTCGTGGTGGGGCGGCTCGACCAGCACAGCCAGACGGTGGAGGGCCTGTCGCTCGACACCTACGTCCCGCCCGGGACGGACAAGGCCCCGGTGGGGCGTTCTTTCGAGCAGACCGGAGCCATGGTCCGCTTCTTTGGCGACTACATTGGGATTCCCTATCCCTACGAGAAGTACGCGCAGACGACGGTGGAGGAGTTCCTCTGGGGCGGGATGGAGAACGTCAGCGCCACTACCCTCTACGCCGACACCCTGCACGACGAAGCCGCCGCCCCCAACTGGACGAGCGAAGGGCTGGTGGCCCACGAACTGGTGCACCAGTGGTGGGGCGACCTGCTGACCTGCCGCGACTGGTCCCACATCTGGCTGAACGAAGCCTTCGCCACCTTCTTCACCAACCTCTGGTACGAGCAGCACTACGGCCGGGACGAATACGACTATCGCCGCTGGGAGGACGCCCGCGACTACTTCAAGGAAGACCGGGAAGAGTACCGCCGGCCCATCGTCATGCCCGTCTACGTCAGCCACGACGACCTCTTCGACTCCCACAGCTATCCGAAAGGCGGCCTGGTGCTCTCCATGCTGCGGGCCCTACTCGGGGATGACGAGTTCCAGGGGGCCATCCGCCACTACGGAAAGAAGCACGCCCAAC
>JACQTJ010000037.1 GCA_016210855.1 Acidobacteriota bacterium
GTCGTCGAGACCCGCCACGGGCCCATCGTCCACGACGATGGAAAACTGAAGTTGGCGCTCCAGTGGACCGCCCGCGACCCGGCCCTGCTCTCCTGGCCCACGCTGGCCATCAACCGGGCCCAGACCTGGGAGGAGTTCACCCGCGCCCTGCGGCAGTGGGGCTGGTCGCCGCTCAACTTCATCTACGCCGACGCCGACGGCAACATCGGTTACTACGGCGCCGCCCGCGTCCCCCGGCGCCGCAGTGGGCGCGGCCAAGTGCCCGTGCCCGGCGACAGCAACCAGTTCGACTGGATTGACTTCGTGCCCTTCGACGATTTGCCCCACGCCTTCAACCCTCCCACGGGCTGGCTCGCCACCGCCAACAACCGCACCGTCCCCGACGACTACCCCTACCACCTCACCGACCGCTGGCTGGCGCCCTCCCGCATCGCCCGCATTGCCGAGCTCCTCGCGGAGGACAGGAAATTCTCCCCCGAGGACTTCCTCCGTATCCAGGGCGACATCGTCTCGCTTCCCGACCGCGCTCTGGCCGAGCAGCTTCTGGGGGCGGCCGCGACCGTCGCACCGCATCCGCCCCCGCGCGCCCAGGCTCTCGAAGCCTTGCGCGACTGGGACGGCCAGATGCGCGCCGAAGCCGCTGCCCCTCTCATCGTGGACGCCACCCGCCACCGCCTGATGGAAGAGCTGCTGCGGCCGCACCTCGGCGACGACTGGCAGTCTTACTCATGGTTCATGGCCCCGGTGTTCCTGGAAAATGTCCTCCGCGAGCGCCCAGCCCGCTGGTTGCCGGAGAAATACCCGAGCTACGACGTCCTGCTGGTCGCCGCCCTCGACCAGACGGTGGAGCAGCTGCTGCGCGAAACCCGCGCCCCGTCGGTCCTCCGGCTGCGCTGGGGCGACCAACTTCGGGTCCGCTTTGCCCATTCGCTGGGCGAGCGCCTGCCCCTGTTGCGCCGCTGGTTCTCGGTGGGCGGGCAGCCGCAGTCGGGCAGTCGCTACACGGTCAAGCAAACCCACCGCACCGCCGGGGTCTCGCAGCGCCTAGTGGTGGACTTCGCCGACCTCGACCGCACCCTGATGAACGTCACCCTGGGCCAATCCGGTCATGTGGCCAGCCCGCACTACAAGGATCAATTCCAGGCCTGGTACGAAGTGCGCAGCTTCCCGGCCCCCTTCACGCCCGAGGCCGTTGAGCGCGCTGCCCGCCACACCCTCCGTCTGCAGCCTCGGTAGCCGCCTCGGCTCTTTGCCGCCGCCCAGGGCCTGGGGTACAATCGGCAGAGTCGGAGGGCATGCCGAGAATGCCGAGTTTTGAATCTTCCTTGCACCGCCTCGAGCAGATCGTCAAAAAACTCGAAGCCGGCGACCTGCCGCTCGACGACGCCTTGAAGCTCTTCGAAGAAGGCATCGGGCTCTCTCAGCAGTGCCAGAAGCAGCTCGAAGAGGCGGAGAACAAGGTCGAGATCTTGCTCAAGAAAGCCGACGGCAAGGTGGTGGCTCGCAAGTTCGAGCTCGAAGGCGGAGAGTCCGCCGGCGAGGCCGAAGACGGCGGCTAGTGCCGTTCCAATTTTTTGGACTGCAGGGGGAGCGGCAAGAAACTGGTCGGCCAAAGTTGGAATGAACCGAGCCCGTCCCTCCCTGGCCGCCTCAACCCGGATGAACCTGGAGAGTCGCCTCGAAAAGCACCGCACCCGTCTCGACAAGCACCTCGCCCGCCTGCTGCCCCCTGAAGACGCCGAGCCCCGCGCGCTCCACCAGGCCATGCGCTATTCGGTGCTCGGCGGCGGCAAACGCATCCGGCCCATCCTGTGCCTGGAAACCACCGCCGCCTTGACCGATCGCACCGCCGGCGTCGAAGACCTGGCCTGCGCCATCGAGTTCATCCACACCTACTCGCTCATCCACGACGACCTGCCCGCGCTCGACAACGACGACCTCCGCCGCGGCCAGCCCACCTGCCACAAGAGATTCGGCGAGGCCATCGCCATACTCGCCGGCGACGCCCTGCTCACCCTAGCCTTTGAAATCCTGGGCCGCATGCCACAGCCCGAGCCCTACCGCCGCACCCAGATCCTGCGCGAACTGGCCGCGGCCGCCGGCACCCGCGGCGGCATGATCGGCGGCCAGGTGGCCGACCTCGATGCCGTCGGCAAGAAGGTCTCTCCCGAACAGCTCAAGGCCATCCACGGCTCGAAGACTGGGGCGCTCATCCGCGCTGCCGTCCGCTCGGGGGGGCTCTTTGCCGGCGCCCGCGGCCGGACCTTCGAGCACTTGAGCGTGTACGGGGAAAAAATCGGCCTGGCCTTCCAGATCGTCGACGACGTCCTGGACGTCCGCAGCTCGCCCGACCGCCTGGGCAAACCCGCGGGCAAGGACGCCGCCCGCCACAAGGCTACCTACCCGGCCGTGCACGGCCTGGAGGCTTCGGAGCGCATGGCCGCAGAGCTGGTCGAAGCCGCCTGCGCCGAGCTCGAGTTCCTGGGGCCCCGCGGGGGAATCCTCGAAGCGCTCGCCTGCCACCTCCTCGAGCGCACCGCCTGACCGTGACCGGACAGCAGCGGCGCAGGCAGCTCGACCGGCTGGTGGTGGACCGCGGCCTGGCTCCGACCCGGAAGGAAGCCCAAGCGCTGATTCTCGCCGGGCGGATTCAGGTGAACGGTCAGCCGGCCGACAAAGCCGGTACGCTGGTGGGGCTCGAGGGCCGCGTTGAACTCGTCGGCGAGCCGCTGCGCTACGTGAGCCGGGGCGGGCTGAAGCTCGAAGGGGCGCTCGCCGAGCTTAGCGTTAACCCCGCCGGAAAAGTCTGCCTCGACATCGGGGCTTCGACCGGCGGCTTTACCGACTGCCTGCTCCAGGGCGGCGCCGCCCGCGTCTATGCCGTGGACGTGGGCCAGGGGCAGCTCGACTGGAAGCTCCGCCAGAACCAACGCGTCGTCCTCCGCGAAGGCCTGAACGCCCGCTACCTCAGACCCGCCGACCTCGGCGAGCCGGTTGACCTGGTGACAATAGACGTGGCCTTCATCTCGGTCGAAAAAATTCTGCCGGCGGCGGTGACTTGTGCCCGCCCGGGGGCGGTTTTTCTGGTGCTGGTCAAGCCCCAGTTCGAGCTCGGCCGCGGGCAGGTGGGCAAGGGCGGCATCGTGCGCGACCCGGCCCTGCATGAGCGGGCGATCGAAAAGGTCCGGCGGGCGGCCGCGGCCCTGGGGTTAAACGAGATTGCCGTTTGCGAATCGCGCCTGCCGGGCGCCAAAGGCAACCGGGAGTTTTTTCTCCGCGCCGTGCTCGTGTAGAATCGCTCGCCCGGTTCATTGCGGGTTGGCGTGCGGCTCGGCATTCTTCCTTCGGGATCGAGTAGAATGAACTGGGCAAGCCGATGAAGCTCAAGACTGTTGGAATCATCTCCAAGCCCAAGAAGGAAGAGATCTGCGCCGTAGCCCCGGGGCTGCTCGAGTGGCTGCAGCAGCGCGGCCTCCAAGCGGTCTGCGACCAGGAGACCACGCAGTGCCTGGGCCAGTCGGGCGGCGTGCCCCGGGAGGCCATCGCCTCCCGGGTCGATTTGATCGTGGTGCTCGGCGGCGACGGGACGCTGCTGGCCGCGGCCCGCCTCCTCCATCCGCACCCGGTGCCGCTGCTGGCGGTCAACCTGGGCAGCCTGGGCTTCCTCACCGAAATCACTCTGGACGAGATGTACGCGGTGCTCGAGGCGGTGCTGGCCGACCGGCATCAGCTCGACACCCGCCGGATGCTGGACGCCGAGGTGGAGCGCCCGGACCGCGCCATCACCCGCTACTCGGCCCTGAACGACGTGGTGCTTCACAAAGCGGCGTTGGCCCGCATCGTGGACTTCGACGTCTCGGTCGGCGGCCGCTTCGTCTCCCGCATCCGGGCCGACGGCTTGATCCTCGCCACCCCCACGGGCTCGACCGCCTACTCCCTCTCCGCTGGCGGGCCCATCGTGCTGCCGAGCGTGGAGGCCATGGTCGTGACCCCCATCGCCCCGCACATGCTGACCAACCGCCCCCTGGTCATCCCGGGCGAGAGCCGGGTCGAGGTCCAGCTCCATAGCCCTAGCGAAGCCGTCTACGTCACCGTGGACGGCCAGGTGGGCGAGGAGCTGCACAGCGGCGACTGCGTCCGGGTGGAGCGCTCCGACCGCGTCGTGCAATTGATCGTCGCCCCCAGCCGCGACTACTTCCAAATCCTGCGCAGCAAGCTCCGCTGGGGGGAACGCTAGCCCCGAGGCACCGCAGGTTGGAAGGCGGCTAGGCGGGGCGCTGAGCCCGGCGGCGCGACCACAGCCAGGTCATCCCGGCCAGCGCCATCGTCACCGCCAGCATGGCCAGCTCCGTCCAGCCCATCTGGAACAACAACACCAGGCAGAACCCGATTCCCACCAGAGCCAGCATTTCCCCCGCCGGCGCCCGGAACCCCGCCTGGCTCCCCCGGCGGCGAAAGACCAGCAGCGCCCCGCAGGTGGTGGCGTAGGTGAGCAGCCGGGCCACCGCCGAAAGCGTCGCGTTCCACTGGAACGTCCCCGCTACGGCCAGCGCCCAGGACAGCGCGGCGAAGAGCAGAATCGAGACGTGCGGGGTGCGGAAGTGCGGATGAATGGCGGCGAAGAAGCCCGGGAAGTCGCCCCGCTCGCCCAGGGCGAAGGTGAGCCGGGGGGCGCTCAGCATGTTCCCCGACAGCCACCCGTAGGTTGAAACCAGCGCCCCCACCGCGAGCAGCCAGGCGCCGGGCGAACCCAGAAACTCCCGGGCGGCAGAGGCGAGCGGCCGCTCCGTTACTGCGCCCGGCGGCAGCGTCCCGAGCACCACCATCTGGACGAGAAAGTAAAAGGCCGCGACAACCGCGAGTCCCGCCAGCAGCGCCAGCGGGACGTCCCGTTTGGGATTGCGGGCCTCGCCGGCGGGAAACAGAGCCGCTTCGAAGCCTCCGTAAGCGAACACCAGCAGAAGCAGCGCCTGCGACCACTCCGCCCAGCCGCCCCCGGAGGCGCGCTGGAAATAGTCTCCGCGGAGGAAGAACAAGCCTGCGACCACGAACACGGCCAGGGGCAGGAGCTTTGCCAGCGCGAAGGCATCGCTCACCGCTGCGCCCTGCCGCACCCCGCGGTAGTTGATGGCGGCAAGCAACCCGAAGAGCAGCGTCAGCAGCAGCAGGCGTCCCACCGGCGTGCGGGCCGGCTCCCACAGCTCCCCGAGATAGAGCACGAAAAGGTTGGAGTTGGCCCCCGCCGAGGTCAGCCGCACCAGCCAAGCGATCCAGCCGATCTGCTGGCCGACGAACGACCCGTAGGCTTCCCGGGCGTAGAGGTAAGGCCCGCCGGCCTGGGTGAAGCGGGCGCTGACCTCGGCGAAGCAGACCACGATGACGGCCATGCCGGCCCCGGCCAGAAGGAAAGCCAGGGGGCTGGCGCCGCCCACGAGCCCGAGGATGACCGCCGGCAGCCCGAAGATGCCGCTGCCGATGATGCCGTTCACCACCAGCGCCGTCAGGTCCCAGCGGCCGAGCGCCCGCACCAGGCCGGGTTGACTCGGGGTCGCCATTGGCTCACCCAAAACGGAGCCTAGAGTAGCGCAGGCGGAGCCCCGGCGGCGGACTTCTTCTGGGCAGGGAGTCGTGAGGACGAGGCTAGTCGCGGGCGACTTTTAGGACCACGATGGTGCGGTCGTCGGCGGCGCCGCCGTTGCCGGCAGCGTAGCGGTCGGTGGCCTGGAGAACCCCTTGGGCAATTTCTTGTGCGGAGCCCGGGGCCAGCTCGACGAGCATCTCCCGAAGGCACCCGAGGCCAAACTCTTTCCCGCTCTTGTCCAGGCACTCGTGGATGCCGTCCGAGCAGAAGACGATGACGTCGCCATCTTGCAGCGCCAGCTTCTTTTCCTCGTAGCGGATGTCGGGGAGGATGCCGAGCGGCACCCCGTCGACTTCAATCTCCTCAAGCCGGCCGCCGCGGATCAGCGCGGGGCGGGGGAAGCCGGCGTTGGCCACGGTCAGCACCTTGCTCCGCGGGTCGTAGAGGGCAAAGGCCAGGGCCATGAAGCGGTTGTCGATGCGCGGCTTGCGCAGGTATTCATTCATCAGCTCGAGCATCTCCGCGGGTTCACAGGGGTGTTCGACCACGTGCCCGCGCAGGATGCCGATGGCGAGCGAGCCGTAGAGGGCGGCGGCGGTGGCCTTGCCGGCCACGTCGCCCACCGCTACGCCCAGCCGGCCGTCCGCGTAGGGCAGGAAGTCGAAGACGTCGCCGCCGAGTTGCCGGGCGGGCACGTAGCCGATGGCAATATCGAGGCCCGGGAAGCGGGGCGGGGCCTCGGGCAGGAGGCGCCGCTGGATGTCGCGGGCCATCTCCAGGTCCATCTCCAGGCGGCGCTCGCCCTCGCGGACTTTCTCATACAGCCGGGCGTTCTCGAAGGCGATGGCGATGTAGGAGGTAAGGGTCGAGAGCAACTGCTCGTGCTGCTCGGTGAAGGCGTTGTACTCGGTGCTCTCGAGGTCCAACACGCCGATGAGGCGGTCCTTGACCACTAGGGGCACGACCAGCTCGGAGTGGACGTCTACGGCGTCGCCGCAGGTGACGTAGCGCGGGTCGAGGTGGACGTTGGGGACGCGCACCGGCTGGCGCAGCGCGGCCGCCGTGCCGCAGATGCCGACGCCCATCGGCAGCCCGGCCTTGATGGCCAGCCGCTCGTCGAAGCGGAGCGAGAAGGCGTTCTCGAGCAGCTGCGTCTCCTCGTTCCAGAGCATCACGTGGAAGCCGTGGTAGTCGACCAGCCGCTTCACCCGCTGCGCCACCCGCCGCAGCAGCTCTTCCCGGTCGAGGATGGCGGTGAGCTCGCGGCTGACCTCGTGCAGCAGCGACAGCGTCCGCGCCTGCTCCCGGAGGTTCTCGTAGAGGCGGGCGTTTTCGATGGCGTTCGCCAAGTGTCCGGCGAGGAAGGTGAGCATGCGCTGGTGCGTCTCGGTGAAAGCGTCGCAGCGCCGGGAGCCGACATCCAGCACCCCCACGGGGCGGCTCTTGACGACAAGAGGGATTGCCATCTCCGAGCAGATGCCTTCCCCGGCACTGATGTAGCGGGGATCGTTCTTCACGTTCCCCACCCGCAACGGCTCGCGGGTCTTGGCCACCGTGCCCACCAGCCCCTGCCCCAGGCCCAGCCGCCAGTGCTGCATTACCTCGGGGGGATAGCCGATGCCGAAGCGGATGCGCAGCTCCTGGCCCAGGGGGTCGAGCAGATGGATGCCGAAGGTGTCATAGTCGATGAACTGCTTCACCCGGGTGGCCACCTGCTGCAGGACGGCGTCGAGCTCCAGGCTGGAGTTCAGCTCCTCGACCACCTGGGCCAGGCAGCTGATGGCATCCGCCTCGCTGCAGCCCGCCTCGAGCTCCGGGGCCGTCCCGGCCGGGGCGGGCGCCGCCTCCGCCGACACTGCCTCATCGGCCAAATTGTCCCTGTATGTCTCGCTCATCGGCGTTGCCACAAACCCCTATTTTACATTAGACGCCGGCCCGGGCATACGGTTGCACCGAACGGGCAGTGTCTTAATTTGACTGGAAAACAATTAGGGGCGGCCAGAACGACCGCCCCTCGGAACTTGAGTCAGACACCCTAGCTCAGACTAGCCTAAGGCGCTTCCCTGCTATTATTATGATACGCGGATTAGCGTATTTTGTCAAGAGTGAACTGCGCCCGGCGGGATTCAAACCCAGCGACCTCTTCCTTAGCAGGGAAGCGCTCTATTCATCTGAGCTACGGGCGCGACAAGCAAAATCACCCAGCTGCGGGAGCCTTTCGAATGAAGGGCAACCGCAGCCTTGAGGTTCTCTAGCTTCTTGGAGAACGCATTGGTCAGGCGGGTAAATCGCCGCACACGCTCAGATGCGGCGGGCCGCCGCGGAGGCCATCACGCGGTCGAACCCGGCCAGGAACTTCTCCATCTCCTCGGGGGTGCCGAGCGAGACGCGGATGTGCTCTTCCAGGCCCGCGAACGGCCGGCCCACCGAGACGCCCTGCTCGCGGAACGCCTGGATGACGGGCCGCACCGGGGCGCCCACGTGGATGCAGACGAAGTTCGTCTGCGAGGGAATCACTTCCCGCCCCCGTTTCTTCATCGCTGCCGCCAGGGCGTCGCGGACCTCCTGGTTCAATCGGCGGTTGCGGTTGACATAATCGGTGTCCTCGAGCGAAGCCAGCGCCGCCGCGCAGGCCATCACGTTCCAGCTTTCGATGACCTGGTGGGGACGCATCTTTTCGATCCAGTCCTTGCGGGCGATGCCATAGCCCAGCCGCAGCCCCGCCATCCCGTAGATTTTCGAGAAGGTGCGCGCCACCACCACGTTGCGCCCGGCTCTCACCGCCTCCAGCAACGTCCCGTAGCCGGGGTCATCCGGGTAGTGGTAGTAGGCCTCGTCCACGAGCACGACGCTCTCCGCCGGCACTCCGGTGAGGAATTCCCTGACTGCGGCCGCCGACACCAGCGTGCCGGTGGGGTTGTTGGGGTTGCAGAGGTAGACCAAGCCCGGTCGCTCCCGCGCCGTCCGGGCCAGGGCCGCCAGGTCGGAGCGGTAGTCTGGCCCCACCGGCACCTCGACAACCTCGGCGCCGGCCAGCCGGGCGTAGTACCCCATGGCTTCGAAGGTGGGCCGGGGGACGACCAGCCGCCGCCCGGGGGCGAGAAAGGCCATGGCGGCGAGCTTCAGGACTTCGGTCGAGCCGCAGGTCACCACCGCCATCTCGGGGTCCACGCCGTGAAAGGCAGCCAGCCGCTCCTGCAACTGATCGGCCCAGTAGTCGGGGTAGCGCATGGAGACACTGTGCGCCTCGACCATGGCTTCGAGGGCCGCCGGCGATGGCCCGTAGGGGTTTTCGTTGGAATTGAGCAGGACGAGGTTCGCGGACTCTTTCGGCAGGAGTTTCGCCGGGCGCCACTCCCCGCGAGCCCAGGCGGCGAGCCGCTCTTCGCCGCCGCGGCCCTGCACGGGAGCCAGCAGCGCCGCTCCGGCTCCCATCCCGAGAAGCTGCGCGAAAGTTCGCCGGGAAAGCTGTGGTGCTGTCGCCATAACGGTCTCCTTAGCTGGTGGCGTTGCCCGGGGACAAACTCAGTAACGGACTACGGCTGCCGGGGCGCTGGAATCGACCGGCAGGCCGGCGGCTTCCTCGAGGATGCGCACGCTGGCCGAAGCTCCGATGCGGGTGGCACCGGCCTTGAGCATCTTTTGCAGATCCTCGTAGGTGCGGATGCCGCCGGCGGCCTTGACGCCCATCCCCGGGCCCACCACCAGCCGCATCAGCTCGACATCTTTGGCGGTGGCCCCGCCGGGGCCGAAGCCGGTCGAAGTCTTGACGAAATACGCCCCGGCGGCTTGGGCCCGGCAGCAGGCACGCACTTTTTCTTCATCCGTGAGCAAGGCGGTCTCCAGGATGACTTTGGTGAGGGCGCCGCCGCGGCGCGCGGCTTCCACCACGCCGCGGATGTCTTGCTCGACAAAACCATCTTCGCCGGACTTGAGAGCCCCGACGTTCATCACCATGTCGACTTCCTGGGCGCCCAGCTTCACCACCTCTTCCGTCTCCTGAATTTTCACCTGCGGCAGCGTCGCCCCCAAGGGAAACCCGACCACGGTGCAGACTTTCACCGGCGTGCCCCGGAGGGCGGCGGCGGCCGTCGCCACCCAGGTGGGGTTCACGACTACGGTGGCGAAGCCGAACTGCCTGGCCTCCTCGCAGAGCTTCAGGATGTCAGCCCGGGAGGCCTCGGGCTTGAGCAGGGTGTGGTCAATCATCGCGGCCACGTCGACGGGAATCGCGGAGATGCCGGGGCCGGCGGTCAGGCGGGTGGCCCCGGCAGCCACCACCTTGCGGGCCTTCTCGGCGCAGGTCTCGACGCAGCGCTGGTCACAGCCGGGACAGACCAGCTCATCAATCTCCAGCCCGCGCAGCTCGCAGAGCTGCCGGTCGCCCAGGTAGCAGAAGACCTCCCGGGTGACGGCCTCGATCAGGGCTTCGAACTGCTGCTGCTCGGTCATGGGCTACTTGGGGGCGCGGCCCCGCTCGAGGGCGGTGATCTTGTCGACGCGGCGTTGGTGGCGGCCGCCGGCGAATTCGGTCGCAAGCCACACGGCCACGATTTCGCGGGCGTCTTCGGGGCGAAGCAGGCGGGCACCGAGGGTGAGCACATTCGCATCGTTGTGCTCCCGGCTGTTCCGCGCCGTGGCGCGATCATAGCACAGGGCGGCGCGGGCCCCCGGCACCTTGTTGGCAGCGATGGCCGAGCCGATGCCGGCCCCGTCCACCACGATACCGCGCCAAGCAGCGCCGGCGGCGACGGCTTCCGCCACCGCCCGGGCAAAGTCGGGGTAGTCAACGGGGGCAGGGGAGTCGGTGCCCAAGTCGCGCACCTCGTACCCGGAGGCGAGCAGGAACTGCTTGAGGAACTCCTTCAGCTCGTAGCCGGCGTGGTCGGCGCCGAGCGCCACGGGGCGGTGGCGGCTCGAGCCGGGGGCGGCGACCGATTCTTCGACGCGGATGCGGACGCCGCGCTCGCCGGCGAGCTCCCGGGCCTGGTCGGTCACGATGGAGTCCCGGGGGACGAGGATTTCGCCGCCGCGGGGCACGGCCTCGACGTCAGCGGCGGTGAGGACGCCCCGGCTCATGGTCAGGCCTCGACGGTGGGCACGACGCAAACGTCGGGCAGATTGCGGTAGCGCTCCCCGTAATCGAGCCCGTAGCCCACCACGAAGGCGTCGGGGATCTTGAAGCCGATGTAGTCCACCGGGACTTCCTTGATGCGCCGGGCGGGCTTGTCGAGCAGGGCCGCGATCTTCAGGGTCTTGGGCTTGCGGGACTGCAGGATGCGGTAGAGGTAGTTCAGGGTCAGCCCGGTGTCGAGGATGTCTTCAACAATGATGACGTTCAGGCCTTCGATGGACTGGTCGAGGTCCTTGGTGATGCGCACCTCGCCCGAGGGCAGGCTGCCCTTGCCGTAGCTGGAGACGGCAATGAAGTCGACCGACACCGGCAGCTTCAGCTCCCGGAGCAGGTCGGCCAGGAAAATGCACGCCCCCTTCAGAATGCAAATCAGATGCAGGGGCTGGCCCTTGTAGTCGCGCTCGATTTGTCGCGCCAGCTGCCGCACCCGCTGCCGGATCCGGCTGTGGCGCAGGAGCACTTTCAATCCCTGCTGAGAAGCCTTGGGCACGCCGGCTCTCCCCTTCGAACGGTGAGCGGGTAACTCTAGCGCGCTTGATGCGGCAAGGCAAGCGGCTACGCTGGCATGCTCCCCGTTGCGGCCCGGCCTGTGCGTTCCACTTTTCGGTAGAAGCGGTGCGCCGGGCATACGAGAATCTATAGCGCGAACTCACCGCCGGGGATGGGCAACAAAGAGCAAAACCATCATCTTGCTCGAAACAAAGGCGTTGATTCGGGCCCCCTGAAAGCGGCTGTTTTGGCCAAAAAGCTGCTGCCGAAAAGGACGGTTTAGTGTTGATTCTGGCCGAACGCTTGGTTTATAGTCTGGCGGGTTTCATCAAGACCGCAACCCGCATGCACCAGACCATCGGAAAGGAGTTCCACGCATGACTCGGCTTCCTGGCACGTGTGTTTCTCCCCGCGGTTTTCTGCGACTGGTTCTCGGGATGGTCGTCCTGCTGGCCGGGCTTCCGGCCCTGGCCCAATTGGGGAGCGGCCAGCTCGAAGGAGTGGTGATGGACCCGTCGGGGGCGGTGGTCCCGGGGGCCCGGGTGGTGGTCCGCAACGTGGACACCGGACAGGAGCGCGAGCTCACCACCAACGAGCTCGGCCGCTACCGGGCCCTGAACTTGCGGCCCGGCCAGTACGAGGTAACGGTCGAGCAGGCGGGCTTCGCCACCGTCAAGCGCGACGGTATCGTGGTGGAAGTGGGCTCGACCGCCACCGTCAATATCCCCCTAGAAGTGGCCCGAGCGCAGGAAGTGGTGACAGTGACCGAAGGGGCGCTCATCGTCGAGCCGGAGCGGACCGAATACACGGCCATCGTGTCAGAGCTTTCCGTGGAGAACCTCCCCATCAACGGCCGCCGTTGGGAGAACTTCGTGCTGCTGACGCCCACGGTGCAGCCCGACGGGAACTTCGGCCTGGTCAGCTACCGGGGCATCTCCGGTCTCTACAACAACAACACCATTGACGGCGCCGACAACAACCAGGCGTTCTTCTCCGAGGCCCGGGGGCGCACCCGCGTCTCCTACACGGTGAGCCAGGCGGCTATTAAAGAATTTCAGGTCGGCATCAGCAATTACTCGGCGGAGTTCGGGCGGGCCGCCGGCGGCACGGTGAACGCCGTGACCAAGAGCGGCACCAACACCTTCCACGGTGAAGGTTTCTACTTCGTCCGGGACGACGCCTTCAATGCCGCCGAGCCCATCAGCAAGGCCGAAGGTTTCGAAAAACAGCCCGAACGCCGCCAGCAGTTCGGCTTCTCCATGGGCGGCCCGGTGAAGGAGGACAAGCTCTTCTGGTTCCTGAACTACGACCAGCAGCACCGCAACTTTCCCGGCATCGCCATCACGGAACTCACCGTTCGGGATTCTGCCGGACGCCTCTTCACCGACCCGAACTTCAACGTGGCCGACATTTGCAGTTTTTCGACGGTGGGCGACGGGAACCTGGCTCAAGGCCAAGCCCGTTGCGAAGGCGCTCGGCAGGCGTTGCTGAATGAGCTGGGGCCCTTCGGCCGCAAAGGGCTGAACAACGTGGCCCTGGGCAAGCTCGACTGGACGATTAATCCCCGGCACAGCTTCAGCGCCCAGTACAACTTCCACAAGTGGCGCTCCCCGAACGGCATTCAGACCCAGGATCGCACCAACGACACCCCGCTCGCCAACGGCTTCGATGGCGTGCGCACCGATTTCGTTCTGCTCCGGTTGACCTCCCTGCCCACCACCAATACGGTCAACGAATTCCGCTTCCAGATCGGCCGGGATAAGGAAATCCAACGACCCAACGCCCCGGGGCCCTCCACCACCCACAACAACCAGCTCGACATTGACGGCGGCGGAATGCGCGACTTCCTGCCCCGCATCGCCTTCCCCAATGAGAAGCGCTATCAGTGGCAAGATAATTTCTCTTATATTCGCGGGCGGCACCTGCTGCGGTTTGGTTTCGACATCAACTACGTCCGCGAACTCCAGATCAACCTCTTCCGCGGCGGTGGCGTCTACAACTACAACAGCTTCCAGAACTTCGCCCGCGATGTGCCCCTGACCGGCCTGGCGCCCGAGAACGATGGCACGCGCACCGGCCGGCACTACACTGACTTCCGGCAGGCCTTTGACCTCGAAACCGGAGGCATCGGGCGCATCGTCTTCACCACCACTGACTGGAATTTCTTCGTCCAAGACACCTGGAAGCTCCATCCGCACCTGACCCTGAACCTCGGGCTCCGCTACGAATATACCGGCTTGCCCCAGCCCGACCAGAGCATCTTCGGCTCTCCGTCGGCGGCGTTTCTTACTCTTTCTCCCGAGTTACAGGCCGAGGCTCAGCGGATGAACCAGGACAAGAACAACTTCGGGCCGCGCATCGGTTTGGCGTGGGACATCTTTGGCCGGCAAAAGACCGTGCTGCGGGCCGGCTATGGGATGTTCTATGGGCGCACCTCGAATAGCGCCCTGGCAGCAGGCCTGTTTGAAAACAACACCATCACCCGCTTTTCGATCCGGTTGTTCCCGCCCAGCTCCTCTACCGCGCCACCGGGTGCGAGGCCCCAGTACCCGAATACCTTCTGCACGCCGCCCTTGGGTACGCCCGGCGCGGACAGCGTCTGCACGCCGCCCGCAGGCATCAGTGGGGCTACGACCTTCGCGGATTTTACGCCCGACTACGTGCGCCCGCTCATCCATATGGGCGAGCTGGAGCTTCAGCACTCCCTAACCAAGGATATGAGTGTGTCGGCGTCTTACCTGGTGAGCCGAGGCAACCGCCTGCCCATCTTTATTGACATCAACCTCAATGCGCCGGCGCCGGGTGACACGGTCACGTTCCTCGACACCGCCGGAAATCCGCTGGGCACGTTCCCGTTCTACGCCACCGGGCGGCCTTTTTCAGCGTTCGCCGAAGTGATCCAGAGCCAGAGCGTAGTCAACTCCTGGTACCACGCTTTCGTGTTGCGCTTCAACCGGCGCTTCAGCCAGGGATTGCAGTTCGATGCCCACTTCACCGCTTCCAAGGCTCTGGATAATGGTCAGGGCAGCACCACCTTCTTCGCCTTCTTCAGCCAGGTGGCTGATCCGCGGGACGTCCAGCGGGACTACTCGGAGTCTGACTTCGACATCCGCAAGAAGTTCGTGGCCCACTTCTACTGGGACCCGCCCTTCGAGCGGATCGAGAACGAAACCGCCCGGAAGATTCTCGAAGGGTTCATCTTTAGCGGTATCCTCACGCTGCGGGACGGCCGCGCTTTCAACACTGCCCACGACTTCTTTGCTCCCAGTTCCTTCGGCGCCACCTCTCGCTTCACGCCCAACGGCACCGGCGGGAATGACCGGGCTCTTTGGCTCAGCCGCAACACGGCGACCACCACCGGCCTGGCCACCTTCGACTTCCGCGTGACCAAGGAATTCCGTTGGGGTGAGTCGAAGAAGATTGTTTTCCTCTGGGAGGCCTTCAACCTCTTCAACCGCAGCAACTTTACCGGTTTCGAAGGTGACGCGTTCGAAACCGTCTCCACCTCCCGCGCGGGCGGGGCGCGGTTCGTGGTGGTGGAGCCCAACCCGGACTTCCTCAGCCCCAATGCGGCCTCCTCCACCTTGAGCGGGCCGCGGGAGATGCAGTTCGGCTTCAAGTTCATCTGGTAGAAAGCCGCCGCAAGACTCAACGGCCCCGCCGACGGCGGGGCCGTTTTTCTTTTCAGGCGGCGAGATGGTAGAATCGCTGACAGGAGCCCGTAGCTCAGCCGGTAGAGCATCTGCCTTTTAAGCAGAGGGTCCTGGGTTCGAATCCCAGCGGGCTCACCAGCCCCGCCGTCGGCGGGGCCAGTGGTCTTTGGGCGCGGACAGGAATAAGGAGAGCGGAATGACGGTAGTCGGGGTGAACCCGAGCCGCTACGGGCTGGAGCAGCACGGCCTCTCGAACCTCAAGGCCGCCTACTGGAACCTGCCCACCGCCGCGCTCTACGAGCACGTCATGCGGCGCGACGAAGGCCTGCTCAGCCGCTTCGGGTCACTGGTGGTGCGCACCGGCGACCACACCGGGCGCTCGCCGAACGACAAGTTCCTGGTCCGGGAGCCTTCGAGCGAGAAGAACATCTGGTGGGGGGAGGTGAACCGGGCGTTCGCGCCGGCCGGCTTTGACGCCCTCTACCAGAGGCTCTGCACGCACCTGCAGGGGCGCGAAGTGTTCGTCCAAGACTGCTTCGCCGGCGCCGACCCCGCCTTTCGCCTCCCCGTCCGGGTCATCACCGAGCAAGCCTGGCACAGCCTCTTTGCCCGCAACATGTTCATCCGTCCCGACCCCGCCTGCACCCAGGAGCACGTGCCGGAATTCACCATCCTCTCCGCCCCCGGTTTCCACGCCGAGCCGGAGCGCGACGGCACCCGCTCGGGCACCTTCATCATCGTCCACTTCGGCAAGAAGCTCGTCATCATCGGCGGCAGCGCCTACGCTGGCGAAATCAAGAAATCGGTCTTCACCATCCTGAACTACACCCTGCCCCTGCAATCGGTGCTTTCCATGCACTGCTCGGCCAACATCGGCCCGGAGGAGGACGTGGCCCTCTTCTTTGGCCTCTCTGGCACGGGCAAGACTACGCTCTCAACCGACCCCGACCGCCGCATGATCGGCGACGACGAGCACGGCTGGACCGAGCGCGGCGTGTTCAACTTCGAGGGCGGCTGCTACGCCAAGGTCATCCGCCTCTCCGCCGAAACCGAGCCGGAGATTTACGCCTGCACCCGCAAGTTCGGCACCGTGCTTGAAAACGTCACCATCGACGCCCACACCCGCCGGCTCGACCTGGACGACGATTCCCTCACCGAAAACACCCGCGCCGCTTACCCCCTCACCCACCTTGACAACATCGAGCCCACCGGCCTCGGCGGCCACCCCCAAAACATTTTCATGCTCACCTGCGACGCCTTCGGCGTGCTGCCGCCCATCGCCCGGCTGACCCCGGAGCAAGCCGCCTATCATTTCCTAGCCGGCTACACTGCCAAGGTGGCCGGGACCGAGCGCGGCATCGTCGAGCCGCAGACCACCTTCAGCCCCTGTTTCGGCGCCCCCTTCATGGCCTTGCACCCCGGTGTCTACGCCCGCATGCTCCAGGAAAAAATCGCCCGGCACCGGGCGAACTGCTGGCTGGTGAACACAGGGTGGACCGGGGGGGCGTACGGCGTGGGCCGGCGCATGCAGCTCCCGCACACCCGCGCCCTCATCCGTGCCGCCCTCACCGGCAAGCTCCGGGACGTGCCCACGCAGAACGACCCCATCTTCGACCTGGCCATCCCGGCCCGCTGCCCGGACGTGCCCGCCGAACTCCTGCAACCCGAGAACACCTGGAAGGACAAGGAAGCCTACCGGGCCAAGGCCCTGCAACTCGCCGAGCGTTTCCACAAGAACTTCGAGCGCTTCGCCGCCGAAACCACCGAGGCGGTCCGCGCCGCCGGCCCCAAAGTCGCGGTCCCGCGCTAGCCAGCTTTCACGGCCCGCGCAAGCGCGGGTTCACCGTGAACTGGCTGGAACTTGGCCCGCAAAAGGACGACAATCGCGCGGGGAGGCCGGAGGCATGCCGACTGCTGCAGAAATCCGTGTGGGGCCGGCGGGTTGGTCCTACGACGACTGGGCGGGCATCGTCTATCCGGCCGCGCGCCCGCGGGACTTCCACGAGGCCTGCTATCTTGCTGACTACTTCGACACCATTGAGCTGAACGTTACGTTTTATCGGCCGGCCACCCCGGAAATGGCCCGGAGCTGGCTCGCGCGCGTGGCTCACAACCCGCGCTTTCTCTTTACGGCCAAGCTTTGGCAGGCGTTCACCCACGAGCGCGAGTTGACCCCGGCCAACGAGCGCGAATTTCGCCCCGGGATGGAAGTGCTGCTCGGGGCCGGGAAGCTCGGAGCGCTGCTCGTGCAGTTCCCCTGGTCGTTCAAGAATCTTCCGGAGAGCCGGGAGTATCTCGAGAAACTCGCCGCCCGCTTCCGCGACTTCCCGCTGGTGGTCGAGGTGCGGCACGGTTCCTGGAACCGGCCGGCCTTCTACGAGTGGCTGGCCGAGCGCGGCCTCGGCTTCTGCAACATCGACCAACCCGTCATCGGGCGCTCGCTCGGGCCGAGTGAGCGCACCACCGCTCCGGTCGGCTACGTGCGCTTGCACGGGCGCAACTACGAGGAGTGGTTCAGCGACCGCGAGAATTCAACCGGGGCCGAGCGCTACAACTACCTCTACTCGATGGAGGAACTCGAGCCCTGGGCCGAGCGCATCCAGAAGGTGGCCGAGACCGCCCGGCTCACCTTCGTCATCACCAACAACCACTTCCACGGCAAGGCGGTGACCAACGCCTTGCAGCTTATTCATCGCCTGACAGGCCGGCCCGTGCGCGTGCCCCCGCCCTTGCTCCGCCACTACCCGGAGCTCGAGCCCATCGCCAGCCGCGAGGGCACCACCCCGTCACTCTTCAGCCCGCTGGGACCTTGACGCGGCGGCCGACTTCAATCGACAATGACGCCGGGGTGGGAGCCTCCCACGGCCTTCATCCCGTCCACGTCCACTTCATACGCATAGAACCCCGCCGTCGCTTCCGGCTTCACCTTCGACGTGACGAGAGGATTGCCTCGTTGTATCTCCAAGCTAGTGGTGACGAATACTTCCGACGGCAGGGTCAGCGTGGCTTTCTTCGCGTCACCTACGAGCTTCCAGGTCACACTCCGGCCCGGAGTAACCGGCTTGTGCGCCGGATCGACGACCCAGCGGCCGGGCTCGCGCTTTTCCGAATCCGGTGGATAGTAGAAGATGAAGATTTTCTCATCCCGCCAGGGTCTGCCGGGAGCCGGCCCGGGCTCGGTGGTGGGTCGGGCGCAGCCGCTCAATGCCACTCCCCCCAGTCCGAGCGCCCCCAGCGCCCCCAAGCTCTCTTTCATCCACTGACGTCGCTCAAAGTTTTTCGTTGGATCTCCTCGAAGAGAAGTCCCCCTGTTGCTTGCCACCCGTAGGTTCTGGTCCGTTTTCTTTGCTTTCATGGAATTGCCCTCCTCGAAAAATTTTCCCTAGACTGTAATCTCAGGGTCTGGCGATAAGCCGCTCGCGCAGGCGCTGGTAGCGCGCATCGGCGCGCAGTTGCTTAAGCCCGGGGGCGCGCTCAATTTCCTTCCGGGAGTAGCCTTTGCGGATGGCCCTCTCCAGCCAGGCTAGGGCTTTATCGCGCTGACCTAGACCCTCATAGACGGACGCGGCCTTGAACATCATTACGGCGTCGTCCGGAGCCAGCTTCAGGGCCTGCTGCAGCAGGGGCAGGGCCTTCTCCTTCTGGCCGAGCGAAGCGTAGTAGTCGGCCAGGTCGCCCAGCACCTCCGCGGCGCGCGGGTTCAGGGTCCGCTCGGCTTCGGCCAGCTCGACCGCCCGGGTGAACGCCGCTCGCGCCCCGGCCGCATCCCCCAGCCATACCCGCGCCGCCCCCAGGTTTCCCCAGACCTTGTAGGCGCTGTTGTTGAGGGCCACCGCTTGTTCGAAAGCCTTGGCAGCGCGAGCGTAGTCACCCAAGTCGTAGAAGTAGAGCGTACCTAGGTTGGAGGCGGCCTGGTAGCTGGGGCGGAGGGCGAGAGATCTCTCATAGGCGGCAATGGCTTCCTGTGGCTTTTCCAGGAAGTAGTACATCGCCCCCAGGAGGTAGTAGCCACGGTGATTGTCGGGGGCTAGGGCCACCACCTGCTCGAACATTCGGGCGGCTTCGGCGTAGCGGGCCTGGCGGAAGTAGAGCGCCCCCAGCCAGTTGTAGCCGACCCAGTAGTGCGGTCGAACCTCGATTGCCTTCTTGTAGGTGCGCTCGGCCTCCGCCCACTGGTTCAGGTGCTCGTAGGCACGGCCCAGGCCGCGGTAGGCCTCGTCGCTGGTTGGCTCGATTTCCAAGCCGCGCCGGAATTCGGCGGCCGCCTTCTCATACTGCCCGGTGCCGTTCAAGAGCGTTCCCAAGCAGCCGTGGGCGGCGGGGAGCTCGGGCTGCAAGGCGACCGACTGCTCGCAGGCCTGGCGCGCTGGCTCGACCCAGGTCATCTCCTTGCTAGTCTCGTACTTCTTCCAGTAGGCCTCGCCCAGCCCGGCCTGGGCCAGGGCGTAGCGGGGATCCGCGTCCAGAGCCCGCTGGAAGAGCCTGATAGCGTTTTCGATGTTCTCTGGCTTGTCGTAGTTTTGCAGGTAGCCGCGCCCCTGCAGATAGAAGTCGTAGGCCGTGGGCAGGGCGGTGCCGCGGCCTTCCAGCTGCGGCTGGGCGGTCAGGTCCAGCATGCGGGCCACGCTGGCCACCACCCGGTCCTGCAACCCGAAGGGGTCGGCGACCGCGGCGGTGATGGTTTCGGTGCGCAACTGGCGAGCGGTGCGGGCCTCGACCAGAACCAAGTTGATGCGCACACTCTCACCGAACCGCTCCCAGCTGGCTTCCAGCACCAGGTTGGCCCCCAGTTCCGTGCGCGCCTCTTCCACGCTGGCAACCTTCCGCGCCCGCACCTCGCTGGCTGGGGCCACCTGCAGGGTGGGGGCCAGGGTCAACTGCGTCAGCCGGGCGGTCACCGTCTCGGTCAAACCGTCGCAGGAGGCCTGGTTTTCCGCCCCGCCGCCGATGGCCTTACAGGGCAGCACGGCCAGACTCTTCTGGGCCGGCACGGGGCAGAGCGTCAACGCACACAGCAGCCAGTCCCGCACCGGCGGCACCAGCACCGCCACTGCCAGGGCGACGGCCACGCCGAGGGCGACTCCCCAGCGCCACCACAACCGGGACTCCGGTCGGAACCGCTCGCCACGTTGGAGAGAGCGGAGGTCGACGAGCAAGTCGGCGGCGGTGGCGTAGCGCTCCTCGGGGCGCTTGGCCAGCATCTTCGCGACCATGCGCTCCAGCTCAGCCGGGGCCCGCGGATTCAACTCGGTGAGCGGCGCCGGGGTTTCGTGCAGGATGCGGTCGGAGGTGCCCAGGAAGCTCCCGGCGCGGAACGGGTGCCGCCCGGTGAGGGCTTCGTAGAAGACCACGCCGAGAGAAAAAATGTCGGCGCGGCCGTCGGTTTCCTTTTCGAGGAGCGCCTCCGGGGCCATATAGGCGGGCGTGCCGCTCAAGCCGCCGCCGGTGGCGGACTCGAGGGTTTCGGTCGAGGCCGTCTCCTCGGGCCGCGGCAGGCGCTTGGCCACGCCGAAGTCGAGAATCTTCACCTGGCCGGTCGGGGTGAGCATGATGTTTTCCGGCTTCAGGTCGCGGTGGACGATACCGCGGGCGTGGGCGGCCACCAGGGCCTCGGCGCACTGCATGCCGGTTTCCAGAAACTCGGCGACGCTCAACGGCCGGGCCAGGCGCTGGCGCAGCGTCTCCCCTTCGACGTACTCCATCACCAAGAAGAGCTCGCTGTCCTGCTCGAGCACGTCGTAGATGCCGGCGATGTGGGCGTCGCTCAGGGCGGAGGCGCGCTCAGCTTCCTTGAGCAGGCGCTGCCGGTAGCGGTCATCGGCGCGGAGCTGAGGAGCCACGCGCTTCAAGGCCACCGGGCGTCTGAGTTTGCTGTCCTCGGCCCGGTAGACCTCACCCATCCCGCCTCCGCCCAGGCGGGCGCGAATGGCGAACCGCCCCACCGTCGTCCCAGTCAGGTCCTGCGGGGGCGGTGAGCCGGGCGGCTTGTGGGAATCAGCCATTGCCGGTCGTCGGGTGAATCAAGCACAAGGTTGGGGGCCGGGAGAACCAACGGGAGGCGTCTTTACAGGACCTCAGCCTGAACAGCCTGAGCCGGTGCTTTCACCCACGGTGCCAGCCATCTTACTCCTACCGGCTGAAGAGAGGCAAGAAAAAGCCCGGGTGGCGTCCCCGGCCCATTCGACTTCGCTCAGGGCCAGGGACTGAAATCCGTCCCCGGCGGGATTTGAACCACGCGTTTTCCCGCGGAAGGCGGGACGTCCTGGGCCAAGACTAGACGACGGGGACGCCGAAAGTGTAGGGGCGGGCTGCGCACGGTGTCAATCGCGGCGCCCGTCTACTTCGAGGCGCGCTTCTGCTCCAGGGCATCCAGCCGCGCTACCAGCTCCGGCAGGCGGGCCCAGTAGGGGTAGGTCTTCTTGAACTCGTCGAGCGGGCGGGCGGGCGTGCCCCAGACGGTTTGCCCGCGGCGGATGATTTTGCCGGGGAGGATCCCCGCCTGGCCGCCCAGGACAACGTCGTCCTCGACCCGGCAGTGGTCGCCAAAGCCCACCTGCCCGCCGATCATCACCCGGGCGCCGATCGAGACGCTGCCGGAGATCCCGGTCTGGGCGGCGATGACGCAATCGGGGCCGATGCGAACGTTGTGGCCGACGTGGACGAGGTTGTCGAGTTTCGAGCCGCGGCCGATGCGAGTTTCATCCAGAGCCCCGCGGTCAATCGTGCAGCCGGCGCCGATTTCGACGTCGTCTTCGATGACGACGGTGCCGCGCTGGGGGAACTTCTCGTAGCCGGCTTCTGTGCGCACGTAGCCGAAGCCGTCGCTGCCGATGACGGCGCCGCTGTGCACGCGCACTCGGTGGCCCAGGTGCACGTTGCGGTAGAGCGTGACCCGCGGAAAGAGCACGCAGTCTTCGCCAATCTCGCAGTTTGCGCCCACCACGCAGCCGGCGCCGATCCGGGTATGGCGGCCGATGCGGGCGTTCTCCTCGATCACGACGTAGGGCCCCAGGGCCACGCTCTCCTCCAGGCGCGCGGTGGGATGGATGAGGGCCGTCGGATGGCGGTCAGTCACCAACGGCGGCTCGGGCAGAAGCAGGGCCGCCGCCCGCGCAAAGGCCAGCTTCGGGTTTGCCACCCGGATGAGCGTCTTGTCACGGGCAAAGACGCCTTTGCCCACCAGGACGGCGCTGGCCGGCGACGCCAGCGCGGCGGGCAGCAGCTTGTCCGATTCAATGTAGATGAGGTCGCCCGGCTTGGCGTTTTCGGCGCTCGCGACGCCGCGGATGTTGGCCCGGGCGTCGCCCACCAGTTCCCCACCCACGTAGGCGGCGAGCTCTCCGGCTGTCTTCGGCATGGCGTGTTCTCCCTTGCCCGCATTCGGGCGCGGCCCGCAATCGGGCCCGCTTGCTCTGGGCGCTGAGTATAATGTAGATTCGCGCGGCCCGGCGGTAGGCCACTTTGCCGGCCGCCGGGACACACAGCGTGCACATCCATCCCACCGCCACTGTCCATCCCCAGGCCCGCCTGCCGGAGCGGGGCGTGGTCGGCCCCTACTGCGTCCTCGAAGAGGACGCCGAAATCGGCGACGGGTCCCGCCTGGACGCCCACGTGGTGGTCCATCGGGGGACGCGGCTGGGACGGGACTGCCACGTGCACGCGGGCGTGGTGCTCGGCCACACCCCGATGGTGCGCGGCCAGACGACCCGGGAGAGCGGGGTCGAAATCGGGGACCGCACCGTCTTCTACCCCCACGTCACCGTGGAGCGGGCCCACGGCGAAGGCGAAATGACCCGCATCGGCCCCGACTGTTTCATCATGACCGAGGTGCACATCGGGCACAACTCGGTGCTCGGGCAAGGGGTGACGCTGGCAACCGGCGTGGCCCTGGGGGGCTACTCGGTGGACGAGGACTACGTCTTTCTCGGCGGTGGCGCCATGCAGCACCAACACGTGCGTGTCGGTAAGCTGGCCATGGTGGGCGGCAACGTCCGCATCATCCAGGACGTTCCGCCGTTCCTTCTGACCGCCGAATTCGACGTAGCCGCCAAGGGGCTGAACCTGGTAGGCCTGAAGCGCCACGGGATGAGCGCGGAGAAAATCGCCGCCCTGAAGCGCTGCTACAAGCTCCTCTACCGCTCGAAGCTGCCCTTGCGCGACGCGCTCCAGCGCATCGAAAAGGAAATCGCCACCGAGGAAGCCCGCTACTTCGTCCAGTTCATCCGGCAGTCGAAGCGCGGCATCTGCCGGGAGTAGCCTCCGTCAGAAGGGGTAGAGGGGCGGGTGGCCGGGCGGGCGGGTAGACCAGCGGCGGTGAATCCACAGCCACTGCTCGGGGTAGCGGCGGACGTAGTCCTCGATTATCTTGGTGAACCGGGCCGTATTCTCCACCACGTCTCGTTCCTCGTCCCCCGTTCGCACCAGCGCCACGGGAGAATCAAACCGCAGGCAGTACTTCTCTTGCTTTTCGTCCCAGAAAACAAACCCGGGGACGACCGGGGCGTCGGTGCGCACGGCGATGCGGGCCAGGCCAGCAGTGGTGCTGGCGGGAATACCGAAAAAGTCCACGAAGAGGTTGGCGTCGCCCTCGAGGACGTTCTGATCCATCAGTACGCCGACGGTGCGGCCGGCCCGCAGCTCGTCGAAGATGGCCCGGGCGGCGTTGCGACGGTCAATGGCGCGGTTGCCACCCAGGCAGCGGTAGCGGTTGACGAGCGCGTCCACCCAGGGGTTGTCGAGCGGCCGGTTCACGTAGGCGAGCGCATAGCCGCGGAGCGAGTGGGCGAACGAGCTCAGTTCCCACGCTCCCAGGTGGGCGGTAAGAACAAGAACCCCGCGTCCCTGGGCGATGGCCTGCTGGTAGTTCTCCAGCCCATCGGTGATGACAATCTCCGCGAGGCTGCGGGCGGTGTGGCGCGGGAACCGGGCGAACTCGGCCAGCAGCCAACCCCAGTGGCGAAAGGCGGCCTGCAAGATGCGCTCCCGCTCCGCCTCGGACTTTTCCGGAAACGCCAGGCGCAGGTTGAAGCGTCCTACGCGACGCCAGCCCCGGTGGAACCAGTAGAACAGGCGGCCCAGGACAGCTCCCAAGGCCCGGGCCAGCGACCGCGGCAGCCAGCGCAGGCCGGCAAACAAGCTGGCCACGGCCACGTACTCCAGGCGATGGCGCCACCGGCGCCGGTTCCGCTCAGCGGGCATGGCAGGAAACGCTAGGAACTCGAGACAACCAGGGGCAGGTGGCGGAGGAAGAAGCTGACCACCAAGTTTTCGTAGTCGCGGCGCTGCTCTTCGAGCAAGGAGGCCATGTTGGTGCGGGGGAGCTGCATCAACTCCTTGGGGCCGGGAGCCTCTTGGTAAAGCTGGCGGGTAAGGGCGGCCAGGCCGGGGGCGTCGTCGCCGGTGACAAAGAGCTTTGGCCGCCCGGCCATGCCCCGCAACGCCGATGACGGCGTCACCGCGCTCGCGGAAAGCACCATCAGGACCCGGTATTCGAGGAGAGTGATGGGGCCGACCACGGGGAGGCTCCCCACTCCGGCGCGGCTCAATTCGATCTGCAGGAGCTGGCGGGGATCGTCGTAGAGCGAGTCCAGGGCCAGGGCCTTGACCCGGGGATTGGCATCAGCGGCGAGGACGGCCGCAAACCCGCCCATCGAATAGCCCCACACGCCCATGCGCCCGGTGTCCACGTCGGTGCGCGCGGCCAGCATATCCAGGGCGGCCAGCAGCTCCTCGGTCTCCTTGTACCCCAGAGTGGTGTAGCCCACCGGGCTTTCCCCGTGACCGGAGAAGTTGAAGGCGAAGACGTTGTAGCGGTGTTGCTGGAGCGAGGTGGCGAGCGTCAAGACCTCGGAACGGCTGGAACGGTAGCCGTGGCAGATGACCACCACCGGGGCGCCTCGCAGTCCCGGAAAAAACCAGCCGCTGTGCGTCTGTCCGTCCGGGGTCTGGAACTCTAGGGCTTCGACGTTGCCGAGGAAGCTGGTCGGGTCAATGGTCTCCCCGGCCTGCCGCAGCCACAGGGCCCGCGAGAGCAAAAACCCTCCCACCACCGCCAGGCAGAGGAAAGAAAAGACCAGCGCGGCCAAGGTTCCGACTATAATCTTGGCGCGGCGGGTGGTGGGATAGCGCAGCTCGCTCAGCAAATGGCTGATCGCCACCAGGAGACCTCGCTCCCGTCGGCGTACGTATCGAGGCGTGGCCACAGGCGATAGCAACCCCCGGCGAGCGTACGAGCGGCCGCATCTTACCACAATCGGACAAGAGTAAAGGGTTCGACCGCAGATTTCTCGGCCGGCCCCGTGGGAAGGCCTGAGAGATGGACGACACTGCCCTTGAAGTGCAGGAACTGCTGAAGGTCTACGAGTCGCGGCGGCGGCCTCCGGTGCGCGCCGTGGACGGGATGAGTTTCTCCGTCCGCCGGGGAGAGATTTTCGGACTGCTCGGGCCGAACGGAGCCGGCAAGACCACCCTGCTGAAAATCGTCACCACGCTGCTGCGGCCAACCAGCGGCCGGGCCCGGGTGCTCGGCTTCGACGTGGTCGCCCAACCGCTCGAGGTGCGGCGGCGCATTTCCGTGGTGGTGCAGGAAAGCGCCGCAGAGATGTTCCTGACCGTGCGGGACAACCTGCTCACCTTCGCCCGCTTCCATGGCCTCCGCGGCCCCGAGGCGGGGCGGCGGGCCGAGGCGGTGATGGAGCGCTTTCGGCTCACCCCGGAAGCCGCCCGCAAGGTCCAAGACCTGAGCGGCGGCTACCGCCGCCGGGTGCAGGTGGCCAAGATGTTCATGGTAGATACGCCGCTGATGTTCCTCGACGAGTTCTCGACCGGCATGGACCCGATTCTCAAGCGGGCGGTGCTCGGCTACCTGCGCGAGGAGGCGGCCCGCGGCCGCACCATCGTCCTCACCACCCAGGTGCTGAGCGAAGCTGAAGAGCTCTGCGACGACATCCTGATCATGAACAGGGGCCGGGAGGTGGCCCGCGGCGACCTCCACGCCCTGAAGCTGCTCCATCGGGGGCTGTACGAGGTGGCCATGACCTTTGAGCAACTGCCGGTCTCGATCGAGACCGAGCTCGGCCGGCTCCACCCGGTGCGGATGAGCATCGACCAAAACACCGTGGAAGTGGCGCTCAAGGCCGACGAGGCCCGGGTGCTTGAACTGGTGAGCGAGCTGGCCCGCAAAGGCCACGTGCTCAAGGTCGAGGTGTCGGGGGCGAGCCTCGAAGATATTTTCATCGAGTTGATGAAGGAGGGCGAAGCGCCGAGGCTCTAGGCCCGGCCGCCGACGCCATGGCCGCCATCACTGCTGTCCTCTACCGCGAAGGCAAAATCCGCTTCACGAACCTGATCTGGATGTTCTTCGACCTCTTCTACCCGCTCATCTACTTCCTGCTCTTCGGGGTGATGATGAACTACACCTTCGGCTCCCCCCTGGCCACCCTGGGCGTGGACTACACCTCGTTCTTCCTGGCCGGGGTGCTGGGGATGGCCGGCTTCGGCATCGCCACCAACACCGCCTGGGGCTTCTTCAGCGACCGCGACAACGGCATCTTCTACGAGATGCTCACCTACCCGATGAGCCGGGCCCAGTTCCTGGTGGGGAAAGTGCTCTTCAACGTGCTGCTGGCGGTCCTGCAGGCGGTGATCACGGTCGGCCTGGGGGCGCTGTGGCTGCGGGTTCCGGTGCGGCTGGAGCTGCTGCCGCTGCTGCTGGCCGGCGTGGTGGTGGGGATGGTGGGCTGGTTCTTCTTCTTCGCCATCTTCGCCCTGAGGATGCGCCGCAACGACGCCTTCAACACCGTGGTCAACCTCTTCTACTTCGTGTTCCTCTTCGCGAGCTCCGTCTTCTATCCGCTGGAGCTGCTGCCGGCCTGGTTCCGAACCGCTGCCCGGCTGAACCCGCTCACCTGGCACGTAGACCTGCTGCGCTTCAGCTCCATCGGGCTGGGCGATCCCCTGCACATCCTCGTCGAAGCCGCCGCTTTTGTGGTATTTTCCCTGGCGGCCTTTGCCTACGGAGTGCGGTGCCTGCAGCGGCAGGAGTAGGGGGAGGATGGCGGAGCCACGCGAGCTGAAGACTTTCTCGGGCGAAGCGCTCAATAACTTCCAGACCACTTCCGCGGTGGTGCCGAGTTCGCGCTACCTGACCCGGGCGATGCTGGCCCCGCTGCCGCTGCGGCGGGCTCGGGTGGTGGTGGAGTTCGGGCCCGGCACCGGGGCCATCACCCGCGCCTTGCTCGAAGGCCTGCCTGCCCAGGCCACACTGCTCAGCTTCGAGATCAATCCCCGCTTCCGCGCCTACCTGGAAGCGAATCTGCCCGACCCGCGGCTGGTGGTGGTGGCCGCCGGCGCCGAGCACGCGGCCGAAGAGCTGGCCCGGCGCGGCATCCGCCAGGTGGACGCGGCTGTCTCTTCCCTCGGTCTGACGCTCATGCCCGACCGGCAGCGCCAAGCCGCTGTTCGCAGCCTGGTCTCTCTGCTCAGCCCCGACGGGGTCTTCACCCAGTACCAGTACCTGCACGGGCTGCTGGCTTATCTACAAAAGACCGACGGGCACTTCGTGCGCTTTACCGTCAACCGCTTCCTGAAGAGCTACTTCTCGCAGGTCAGCCGGGAAGTGGTGTGGCGCAACCTGCCCCCGGCCTTCGTCTTCATCTGCCAGCCCTAACCCCGCCCGTCAGCGCTTGGGCCGGTAGCGGTCCCGCTCTGCGAAGAAGTCAATCACGAAGGTCCGGGTTCTGAAGGTGGCCGAATGCACCGTCCCGGCGGGGATGTAATAGCTATCGCCGCGGCGGTAGGTACGGGTCTCACCGCCGATGGTGAGCTCCATTTCGCCCTCGAGCACACAACCCCACTGGGCCCCGTGGGCGTGGGGCGGCACCCGGCCAATGGCGGCGAGGTCGAAAAAGACCACCGAACCCGTCTCCCCCTGCAGGAGCCACCCGCGCACGCCCGCAAAGGGAATGTCGGCTTCGGGCAGGGCGCAAATCTCCGGCGGATAGAAACCGTCTGGCATCAGACCCTCCTCGACGCCGCTCATCTTCGGCCGGGCCCCGCCCGGATGCAAGTAAGAAAGGCCAGGAAGCCGGAAGTGCTATAATCCCCGCCCAGGTCCACGCAATGGCCGTTGCCCCGCAGCTGGCTGCTTTTGAAATCGTTGAGCTGCGCCAGCTGCGCGCCCGCGACTTGAACGAACTCCTCGAAGAGGAGCAAAAGCTCTGGCGGGAGGAGCTGTACTGGGACTACCGGCCCTCCGCCGAGATGATCCGCAAGCACGTGGATGCCCGCACCCTGCCCGGGGGGGTGGCCCGGGTGGGCGGGCGGGTGGCCGGGTACTGCTTCTTCGTCTACGAGGACCACAAGGCGCTCATCGGCGACCTCTACGTGCTGGAAGCCTACCGTCAGGAGCGGCCCACCGGCACAGCCGCTGGCATCGCCACCCTGCTCGTCGAGCACGCCCTCGACACCATCCAGCAGTCGCCCGGCCTGTGGCGCATCGAGGCCCAGCTCATCCCCCAGAGCGGCACCGAGCCCCTGGGGCCGGTGTTCCTGGTCCGCGACTTCCGATCGTTTCCGCGGCTCTTCATGTACAAGGGGCTCGGGCCGGAGGCCGGGCCGCCGGCACCCGCGCTCCCGGCCGCGGTGGCAGTTCGGCCTTGGGAGGACGCCTACTTCGAGGAGATGGCCCGCCTGATCGTGGACGCCTACCGCGACCACGTGGACAGCCACATCAACGACCAGTACAGCCACGACGCCGGTGCCCTGCGGTTCCTGAAGAACATCGTCATCTTCCCCGGTTGCGGGGTCTTCCAGCCGCGGACGTCGCTCGTGGCCGTGGAGCGGACCGACGCCGAAGAACGCCTGGTGGGCGCAGTGCTCACCTCGCAGGTGGCTCCGGGTATCGCCCACGTCACCCAGCTCTGCATCGCGCCGGATCGGCAGGGACATGGGCTGGGGCGGTACCTGATGGAGGCGTCGCTCGAGGGGCTGCGGGGCCGCGGCTACCGCGGGGTGTCGCTCACCGTGACGGCGGAGAACGAGTCGGCGGTCAGGCTCTACCGGCGGCTCAGGTTTGA
>JACQTJ010000035.1 GCA_016210855.1 Acidobacteriota bacterium
CCAGCTCCGGCACCCTCAGCGGGTCGAGCCGCAGAAGAGCTTTGCCGTAGGCCCGGGCCACCGCATCGAGCTTGGCGGCCTCTCCGGGCCCGCAGGTGAAGACCGGCGTCAAGCCGTGCTGTTCTTCGAGGTACCCCGCCAGGGCGGCGTAGCGCTCGAAGGGCCACTCCTTAGTGAAGAAGTTCGCCGTCGGCTGCAACACCGCGTAGCGCCCTCCCGGGCGCAGCCCGCGGGCTGCAAGCTTGGCGGCTACCGCCTGCTGCGCCGCCGGCTGCGGGAAGATGCGCAGCGGCGGGATCTCGCCCTGCGGCAACCCCGCCGCATAGAAGGGCGCGATCTGGTTCTCGACCGCGTGCAGACGATCGCGTCCGAAGACCCGACGCGGGTCAGCCGCCTTCGTGTACGCCCAGCCAAAACGGAAGCGGCTGAGTCCGACCCGGTGCGGCGCCCCGCTCCCCCGGGTAAGCAGGGCGCTCAGCGTTCCCCCGTGCAGGTTGAAGCAGGCGGCGAAGCGCCGCCGGCGCAACTCGGCCACCACCGCCGGCAGCCGCCAGGGCGCTCTCCACCCTTCAGCGTCAAGCTCAATCACCTCGTCGAGGTCTGTGTTGCCCGCCAGAATCGGGGCGAAACGACGGTAAAGCAGCACCGAGAGCCGCAGGTCAGGCCGCCATTGCTTGACGGCGGCGAGCGCCGGCGTGGCTAACAGGGCGTCGCCAAGCGAGCGCAGTCGCAGAATCAGGATTCGCGAGCCCGCGGTCAATCCCGGCAGAATGGCGGCGGAGGCAGGCGCGGACGAGGACATGGCCGGCTACGACTCGACGCGGGCTTCGTCCACCAGCATGATGGGGATGTCGTCGCGAATGGGATAGACGCGCCGGCAGGTGCCGCAGCGCAAGCCCTTCTCGTCCTGGGTGAGCGTCACCGGGGTCTTGCACACCGGGCAAACCAGGATTTTCAGCAACTCGGCGTCAACGGCCACGGGCCTCACCTCCCGGCGGATACGCGCGCCACTCTAGCACCCGGCCACGGTTTTGGCAACGTGAGCAGCCCGCTTCGACCCGAATCCCCCTGCAGGGCTGTGCTAAGATGGGCGACAGATTTCACAGGAGACGATGGTGGCAGCGCACATCCTTAACGGAACCGAGATCGGCCAGCAGATCCGCGACGAGCTGCGCCAGCAGATCCAAGAACTGAAGCAGGCAGGCGTCACCCCCGGCCTGGCGGCGGTGCTCGTGGGCGACAACCCTGCCTCCCAGATCTATGTCCGCAACAAGATCCGCGCCTGCGAGGACCTCGGGCTGTACAGCGAACGCCTCACCCCCCCGGCCACCATCACCACCGACGACTTGCTGGCCGTGGTCGGCGAACTGAACCGCCGCCCCCAGATTGACGCCATCCTGGTGCAGCTCCCCCTGCCGCGCCAGGTCGACACCCGGCGCGTTCTGCTAGCCGTTGACCCAGCCAAGGACGTGGACGGCTTTCATCCCATGAACGTGGGGGCGCTGGTGGCGAACCGTCCCGGACTGCGTCCCTGCACGCCGGCCGGGGTGATGGAGTTGCTCGCCCGCAGCGGCATCGAGATCAAGGGCCGCCGGGCTGTAGTCATTGGACGCAGTGACATCGTGGGCAAACCGCTGGCCCTGCTGCTCCTGCATCAGCACGCCACCGTCACCATCTGTCACAGCCGCACACAAGATTTGCCCGCTGTGGCCCGCACTGCCGACCTCCTGCTGGCGGCCATGGGCCGGGCGGCCTTCGTCACCCCGGACTTCGTCCAGCCGGGCGCCACCGTGATTGATGTCGGCATCAACCGCATCAACGACCCGGCGACGGCCGAGCAGCTCTTTGCCGGCTACCCCCAGCGGCTCGAAGAGTTCCGCCGCAAGGGCTCAGCCCTGGTGGGCGATGTCCACCCGGACGTGGCCGAGGTGGCCGGGGCCCTGACGCCGGTGCCGGGCGGCGTCGGGCCGCTCACCATCGCTATGCTCATGGTCAACACCGTGCAGGCGACCCGGCAGCGCCGCGGGCAACCCGCCCCCGCGCATCCCAGCAAGCTCGCGGCGGTGCGATAGTCCCGACTCCCTGGCATGCTCAAGGTTGGTCTCACTGGCGGGATCGCTTCCGGAAAGACAACCGTGGCGGAGATGCTCGCCGCCCGCGGCTGCCGGGTGCTCTACGCCGATCGCATCGCCCATGAATTGATGGCACCTGGCCAGCCCGCCTACGACGAAATCGTGCGGGCCTTCGGCCGCGACATCCTCCACGCCGGCGGCGCCATTGACCGCCGGCGACTGGGTGAGATTGTTTTCGCCGACGCGGCTCGCCGCGCCGAGCTCAACCGCATCGTGCACCCCCGAGTCATTGCTGAAATCGAAATGGAGTTTGCCCGCCTGGCTGCCGCGCAGCCGGACGCCATCGTGGTCGTGGAGGCGGCCCTGCTCATTGAGGCCGGCTACCACCGCCGGCTGGACAAGCTGATCGTGACGGTCTCGACCCCCGAGCAGCAGCTCGAGCGGCTAATGAAAAAGACCGGGCTGAGCCGCACCCGGGCCGAGGAGCGCCTAGCCGCCCAACTCCCGGCCGAGGAGAAGCGCCGCCACGCCGACTATGAGATTGACTGTTCCGGCTCGCTCGCCGCCACCGAGCAGCAGGTGGAGAAGCTGCTCGCTGAATGGCGGCGGCTGGCGGGCCGCTCGCGGGTTTGACTCCTCATTCTGGTTGGAGGACGGTATGCGCTCCCGTACCTGGCTTTTTCTGGCCCTGCTGCTGGGGCTCGGCATCCTGGCCGGCTACTGGGCCGGCTCGCGCCACCAGGCGCCCCCGCTGCCCGAACCGTCTCTGGTGGCTCGCCCGGCGAACGCCGATGCGGAGGCTATGCCCGCAGCTTCCTCGGCGCCGCCGGAGCGTTTGAGCGGAGATGAGCAGAACAACGTGAGCGTCTACCAGAAGGCTTCGCCGGCCGTGGTGAACGTCACCACCCGCACCGTGGAGATGGACTTTTTCTACGGCGCCGTCCCGGTCGAAGGGGCCGGCTCGGGGTTCATCATCGACCAGGAAGGCCACGTTGTGACCAACTACCACGTGGTGGAGAACGCCCAGCAAATCCAGGTCACGCTCGCCGACCGCCGCAGCTACGAGGCCCGGGTGGTGGGCAGGGACCCGGCCACCGACCTGGCGGTGCTCCAGATCCGCACCCGGGCCCGGTCGCTGCCGACCGTGCCGCTGGGCGACTCCAGCCGCTTGCAGGTGGGTCAGAAGGTGCTCGCCATCGGCAACCCCTTTGGCTTTCAGGGCACGCTGACCACTGGCGTCATCAGCGCCGTGGAGCGCACCATCCGCACCGAAACCGGAGCCCTGCTCGACGAAGCCATCCAGACCGACGCCGCCATCAACCGCGGCAACTCCGGCGGGCCGCTGCTCGACTCCCGGGGAGAGGTCATCGGGGTCAACACCCTAATCATCAGCCCCTCGGGCGGCAGCATCGGCAACGGCTTTGCCATCCCAGTCAACACTCTGAAGTTCATCCTGAACGACTTGATCCGCTACGGCCGGGCCCGGCGCCCCTCGCTGGGTATCTTTGGACTGGAGCTCGCCCCAGAGCTGGCTGAGGTTCTCGACCTCCCCGCCGAGCGGGGGGTGCTGGTGACTGAGGTGGTGCGCGGCGGGCCGGCCGATGACGCCGGGCTGCGCGGCGGCAACCGCGTCGCCGTGGTGGGCCGCTACCGCTTCTTGGTGGGTGGCGACATCCTAGTAGCCCTGAACGGCGAGCCGGTCGGCTCCGTGCTCGACATCAACCGCGTGCTCTACAAGAAGCGTCCCGGCGACACCGTGGCGGTCACTTTCTACCGCGGTCGCGACAAGCGCACGGCAACAGTCACTCTGGCCGAGCGCCGCTGAAGCCTATCAGGGGAGGAAGAACGAGCGGGGGTTGATCTCGGTGATGAGCCAGCCCTCGGGGGTGCGCTGGAAGTCGAAAGTAATCTGCTGGCGGCGGCGCTCGGTCTGCGCCGGGTTGTGGCGGGAGGCAAAGACCATCTCCGCGTCCACGAGCATCACGGCCCGGCCGCCCTCCACTTGCACGTTCACTTCTCGGGTGAAGACCCGCATCTCCCCCACCGAGCGCAGGAAGACGGTCACGCCCTCTTCGAACCGCGGATAGTCGTAGAACTTGTCTTCGAGGACCCAATCGCGCAGGGTCGAAGGGCTGAGGGCCTCGAAGCCGTCCTTGAAATTTCGCAGCACCCGGCTCACAACCTCGCGGGTGTCGAGGCTGCGGGGCTCGCGAGCCTGCGACTTCGACCCCTTCTTTTCCTGCTTGCTCTTGTCCTGAGCGTGAAGTGGGGTGACGCCCGCCAGCCCGCTGCCGGCCAATAGGACCGCCGCCAGCATCGAGCTTAGAACTTGCCTCGGCCGCCTCATTCCAGTCTCCTGTCTGTTTGGATGCACGCCGCGCCCCCGGGGTCTGCCTACATGCCTTCGTAGTGCGGCCCGCCGCCGCCTTCGGGCGGTACCCAGGTGATTATCTCGTAGGGGTCCATGATGTCGCAAGTCTTGCAGTGGACGCAGTTCGAGGGGTTAAGCTTGAGCCGCTTCCGCTCGCCTTCGGTGACAATCTCGTAGACGGCTGCCGGGCAGAAGTACTGGCAGGGATTGCCGTACTCGACCACGCAGCGCGTCGCGCAGATGTTGGTGTCGGCCACTACCAAGTGCTCTGGCTGATCCTCCTCGTGACGGGTGCCGGAGTGGTAGACATCGGTCACTTTGTCGAAGCTGAGCTGCCCGTCGGGCTTGAAGGCCGCGGGGCGGGCATCCGGCAGTTCCGAAAGCTTCTTGTAATGCTCGTGCCCGGCCCGGTTCGAGTAGCGCGCGTAGAGGCCCCGGCCTCCGGTGACGAACTGCAAGGCAGCGTGCAGTAGCCCCTCCCACAACCCATGCTCGAACCCCTGGTGGAAGTTGCGCACCCGCCACAGCTCCTGCTTCACCCAGCTCCGCTCCACCCGCTCGGCGAACGTCTCCAATTTCCTTTCCGAAGTGTCACCCGCACCCAGAGCCTCAAAGATGGTCTCGGCCGCGAGCATCCCGGTCTTGAGGGCCGTGTGGATTCCCTTCAGGCGCTGCGAATTCAGGAACCCGGCACTGTCGCCGATGATGAGCGCCCCGTTGACGTAAGTCTTGGGGATGGCCCAGTAGCCGCCCTCGGGGATGGTCTTGGCCCCGTAGCGGACGAGCTTCCCGCCCTCGAGCAGCCGGCGCACGAACGGGTGCAGCTTGAAGCGCTGGAAGGCGACGTGCGGGTCGAAGCGCGGGTCGGCGTAGTGCAACCCGGAAACCAGTCCCAGGGAGATCCGGTTGCCCTGCATCCCGTAGATCCAGCCCCCGCCGTACATGTCCGACCCCAGCGGGTAGCCCATCGTGTGCCAGACCGTGCCGGACTCGATCCGCCCCGCTGGCACCTCCCAGATTTCTTTCACCCCAATGGCGTACGCCTGCGGGTTGCAGCCCGCATCGAGCTTGAACTTCTGGATGAGTTGCTTCGAGAGCGAGCCCCGCGGCCCTTCGGCGAGCACCGTCACCTTGGCCCGCAGCTCATAACCCGGCTGGAAGTTTTCCTTGCGCCGGCCCTCTTTGTCCACGCCCTTGTCCTCGGTCTGGATGCCGACGATGCGTTCCCCGTCGGTGAGCAGGGCCGCGCCGGCAAAGCCGGTGAAGACATTGACACCGGCTTTCTCGGCGCGCTGCCCCAGCCACTGCACCAGCCGGGCGAGCGAGATGACGTAATTTCCGTGGTTGCGCAGCGGCGGCGGGGTAACCGGGAAACGAATCGCCCGCCTCTCGGTAAAGAAGTAGGCAGCGTCGTCGCGGACCGGGCTGTCGAGCGGCGCGCCTTGCTTTTCGAAGTCGGGCACCAGTTCGCGCAGGCCGCGCGGGTCGAGCACCGCCCCCGAGAGCGAGTGCATCCCCAGCTCGTCGGCCTTCTCGACGACGTAGATGTTTTCTTCGCTGAGCGCCGGCTTGCCGCCCTTCTGCTTGTGCTCGCGAATGAGCTCGGCCAGGCGCAGGGCGCAGGCCAGTCCCGCCGGCCCGGCCCCGACAATCACCACATCGGCCTCGAGCTGCTCCCGCTCGATTTTTTCCGCGTGCATCACTTGTGAGGATACTAAGAGGTAGAGCCTTTTTCGAGGGCTTCGATGAGGGCGGGGACGACTTCAAACAGGTCTCCGACGATGCCGTAGTCGGCCACTTCGAAGATGGGAGCATGGGCGTCCTTGTTGATGGCGACGACGGTGCGCGAGCCCTTCATCCCTACCACATGCTGGATGGCGCCGGAGATGCCCAGGGCCAGGTAGAGCTTGGGGGCGACGGTCTGGCCGGAGCTGCCGATCTGGCGCTCCATGGGCAGCCAACCTTCGTCGCAGATGGGCCGCGAGGCAGCCAGCTCCCCGCCCAGCAGGCCCGCCAGCTTCTTCGCCATCTCGATGTTCTCCGGGGCCTTGATGCCGCGGCCCACCGACACGATGATCTCGGCCTGGGTCAAGTCCACCGCCTGCTTGGCCTCGCGGAAAAGCTCGCCGGGCTGGGTGCGAATCTGTCCGGAGTCGAGCTTGATCTCGGCTCTCCTGACCTCGGCTTTCTGGTCGCCGCTCTTCACCTGGTCGCCGCGGAAGGCCCCGGCCTGGAACGTGATGAAGTGCGGCGGGGCACCCACCGGCTCCACGTCGGCGTTCGTCTTTCCCTGGAACATCTGACGGATGAAGACGGTCTGGCCGCCGTCTCCGCCCGAGGCGGACCCGCCTGGGGCGGGCTGGCTGAAGCCGACGCAATCGCTGATGAGTCCGCGCCGGAATGAAGCCGCCAGCTTGGGTGCGAAGTCGCGCACCTGGTAGGTGTGCGGCAACAGTACCAGCACGGGCCGCAGCTGCTCCACGAGCTGGCGGAAAGCGGCGGCGTAGCCGTCCGGGGTGTAGTGTTCCAGCAGGTTGTGCTCGACCCCCCACATCTCGTCCAGTTTCTTGGCGGCGAACTCCTCGGTCGGCCCAGTTATGCCTTTTCCGGCGAGGGCGCCGATCAGGCGGGCTTTCCGAGCCTCGGCCAATTGCTGGCCCGCCACCAGCGTCTCCCAGCTCTGCGGGTGGAGCTTGCCCTGCCGCTGCTCGGCAATGACGAGGATGGTGTCGGCCATCGGCTCACCAAGGCGACGTGGTCATCCTGAGCGAAGCGAAGGATCTCATCGGTGCGGTTTGGCTCCGTTTGAGATTCTTCGGCCTCCGGCCTCAGAATGACAGACTCTTCTTTACCTCCTAAAGGACGCGGGCTTCGTGCTTGAGCTTTTCCAGCAACTTGGTGGCCGCCTCCTTGGGCGGGCCCTCGATGAACTCCGTCTTTTTCGTCTTTTGCGGGACGTAGATCTTCTTCGTCTCCTGGCTGGCGACCACCTCCGCCGGCAGGACGTCGGCGCGGCTGAGGGTGCGGATCTCCTTCTTCTTCGCTGCCATGATGCCCTTGAGCGAGGCGTAGCGGGGCTTGTTGATACCCGATTGGATGGTAAGCACAGCCGGCAGGGGCAACTCCACCCACTGGAACCAGCCGGCCTCGAGTTCCCGCTTCACCCGCAGCCGCCCCTCCTGCACCTGGATCTCCATGATGATGGTGGCGTGCGGCAGGCCCAGCAGCTCCGCCAAGATGACGCCGGTCTGCCCGTAGCCGTGGTCGTCCGATTGCAGGCCGGTCAGGATCAGGTCGAACTTCTCCTCGCGCACCGCCCCGGCCAGGCCGGCCGCCATCAGCAAGGGGTCGAGGGTGTGGAACTGGTCGTCCTGGACGTGCAGGGCGCGCTCGGCGCCCTTGGCCAGGCCTTCTTTGATGACCTGCCGGACGCGCTCCGGGCCGAGGGAAACCACCACAACCTCGCCGCCGTGCTTCTCTTTCAGTTGCAGGGCGGCTTCCAACGCGAAGTTGTCGGGCTCGCAAGTCTCGTAGCTGATATCGCCCTCGCGCACCCAGGTCTGGGCCTCGTTGATGCGCAAAGGGGCGTCCTTGGCGGGAACTTGCTTCAGGCAGACGCCGATTTTCATTTGCCTTCCCAGCGCTTGAAGAGCAGGGCGGCGTTGGTGCCGCCGAAACCGAAGGAGTTCGAGAGGGCGTAGCGGACCTCGGCCCGGCGCGCCTGGTTGGGGACATAATCGAGGTCGCAGTCCGGGTCGGGCTTTTCGTAGTTGATGGTGGGCGGCAAGATCTGATCGCGCAGGGCCAGCAAGGTGAAGCCAGCTTCCAGGCCGCCGGCCCCGCCGAGCAAGTGCCCGGTCATGGACTTGGTGGAGCTCACCGGCAGCTTTCTCGCGTGCTCGCCGAACACGCGCTTGATGGCGACGGTTTCGATCCTGTCACCCACGGGCGTAGAGGTGCCATGGGCGTTGATGTAGTTGACCTCCTCGGGCTTCACCCCTCCGTCCTTCAGGGTGGCTTCCATCACCCGGTAAGCGCCTTCGCCGTTTTCGGCCGGCTGGGTGATGTGGAAGGCGTCGCCGCTCATCCCGTAGCCGGCCACCTCGGCCAGGATCGCGGCGTGGCGCCGCTCGGCGACTTCCAGGGCCTCGAGAATAAGAATCCCTGCGCCCTCGCCGATGACGAACCCGTCGCGGTCGGCATCGAAGGGGCGGCTGGCGCGCTGGGGCTCGTCGTTGCGCGTCGAAAGCGCCCGCATGGCAGTGAAGCCGCCCACCCCCATCGGGGTGATGGCGGCTTCGGTGCCGCCGCAGATCATGGCGTCGGCGTCGCCGCGGGCGATGATCTTGAAGCTGTCGCCTACGGCATGGGCGCTGGCCGAGCAGGCGGTAGCGGTGGCCGAGTTCGGCCCTTTGGCGCCGGTGCGGATGGAGACATAGCCCGCCGCCAGGTTCACGATACTGGCGGGAATGAAAAAGGGCGAAATCCGGCGCGGGCCGCCGGCGAGCAGTTCCGAGTGCTCGCGCTCAATGACATCGAATCCGCCGATGCCCGAGCCGATGTAGACCCCGGTGCGGGCGGCCAGCTCCGGGGTCAGCGTCAGCTGGGCATCCTTCACGGCGAAGTCGGCGGCGGCCAAGGCGAATTGGATGAAGCGGCCCATCTTCTTGAGCTCTTTCTTTTCCAACCACTGCAAGGGATCGAAACCCTTGACCTCGCCGGCAAACCGGCAGGGATGCTGGGAGGCGTCAAACAGGGTGATGGGGCCGATGCCGCTCTGCCCGGCGCAGAGCGCCTTCCAGACCTGCTCGGTGCCGATGCCTACCCCGCAGAGCAGGCCCACGCCGGTCACCACCACACGACGCTTCATCTACACACCTCCCCCGGAGAAGAGGCGTGCCGGTTGCACACGGGTTCGTACACGAGGGGAATCAGGACTTCTTCTTCTTTTCGATGTACTCGACGGCGTCCTTGACGGTGGTGATTTTTTCCGCGTCTTCGTCGGGGATTTCGATGCTGAAGGCCTCTTCAAACGCCATCACCAGCTCGACGGTGTCGAGCGAATCCGCTCCCAGATCGTCCACGAAGGACGCCGTGTCGGTGACCTCGGCTTCATCCACGCCGAGCTGCTCGACGATGATCTGCTTCACCTTGTCTCGCACCGCAGCCATTGTTTTGTTTCCTCCTTGGCTGAACCCGCCCAGCGGGATAGGACGATTGGAGCCGCCTATTCTAGTCGCCCCTCGCCGCTGGGTCAAGCCAGGTAGAGCCCACCGTTGATGTCGAGGACGTGCCCGGTGACGTAGGCCGCCTCCTCGGAGGCCAGAAACAAGATGCCTACCGCCACTTCCCGGTCCGTCCCCATCCGCCCCAGGGGAATCCGGGCAATCAGCTCCTCTTTGAACTTGTCGGGCAAAGGATCGGTCATGGGCGAGATGATGAACCCGGGGGCCACGGCGTTGACCGTGATGTTGCGGGAGGCCACCTCCACGGCCAGCGCCTTGGTCAGGCCGATCAGGCCGGCCTTGGAGGCAATGTAGTTCACCTGCCCGGGATTGCCGGTCTGCGCCACCACCGAGGTTACATTGATGATGCGTCCGTAGCGCTGCCGCAGCATCCCCGGCAGCACCTGCTGGATGCAGAGGTGCGCGCCGGTCAAATTCGTCTGAATCACGGCATCCCAGTCGGCCCGCTTCATCCGCAGGGCCAATTGGTCGCGGGCGATGCCGGCGTTGTTGACCAGGATGTCAATGCGCTCGTAGCGTTCAAGCGCCTTGGCGAAACCGGCCTTGATCTGCTCTTCACTCACCACGTCCATCGGCACCGCCAGCGCTTCGCCGCCTTTGGCCTTGATCTCCGCCTCGAGCCCCGCCAGCTTCTCGGCGCTGCGGGCCGCCAACACCAACTTGGCGCCGTGTTCGGCGAGCAGCAAAGCAGTGGCCCGCCCGATTCCCTGCGAGGCCCCGGTGACGACGGCGACTCGATCCTTGACGGTCATGACGTCGCCTCCCGGGCCGCCCCGGCGAGCCCCGCCTTCGGCGGGGCAAGCTGGGCCAGGGTCTTTTCCAGGCTGGCCGCGTCTTCGACGTTCAGTGTCGCGATGCTGCGGTCAATCTGCCGCCACAAGCCGCTCAGCACTTTGCCGGGCCCCACTTCGACGGCCCGGTCGCAGCCGAGCGCCACCAGCTTCCGCATGGATTCCTCCCAGCGCACCGCCGCCGGCACCTGCCGCCGCAGGGCGTCGCGGGCGGCCGCCGCCGTGCGCACCAGGTCCGCGTCCACGTTGCTCACGAGCGGGACCCGCAGGGCGTTGAAAGTGATGCTGGCAAGCTGCTGGGTGAGTGGGCCAATGGCCAGCTCCATCAGGGCGCAGTGGAAAGGTGCGCTCACCGGCAGGCGCACAGCGCGCTTGGCGCCCGCGGCTTTGGCGGCTTCCATGGCGCGCTCGACCGCGACCGCGTGCCCGGAGATGACCACCTGCTCGGGGGAGTTTAGGTTGGCCGGGGAAACCACCTGGCCCTGAGCCACCTGCTCGCAGACCTCCTGCACGCGGTCCGCCGGCAGCCCGAGGATCGCCGCCATCGCTCCTTCGCCGGCGGGCACGGCTTCCTGCATCCACTGCCCTCGGCGCCGCACCGTCACCACGGCATCGCGAAGAGAGAGACAGCCCGCGGCCACCAGAGCCGAGTACTCGCCCAGACTGTGCCCCGCCACGTAGTCCGGCGTGATGTCTTTTTCCCGCAAGACGCGGTAGGCGGCCACCGAGCAGGTGAGCACGGCCGGCTGGGTGTTGGCCGTCAGCTTCAGTTCTTCCTCCGGGCCCTCGAAGCAGAGCCGGGAGAGCGCGAATCCCAGGGCTTGGTCAGCTTCTTCGAACGCCGCCCGGGCCAGGGGAAAGCGCTCGGCCAGCTCCTTGCCCATGCCGGCGTACTGCGACCCCTGCCCCGGAAAGACAAAAGCCAGTTTCCCCATCCGCCCTGCACCCTCGGAACGAGGCGCCCGCCTACTTGGCGACAGCCAGCGCCAGCTCCCGCTCGATCTTTTCGTTGATGCGCCCGGCTGAAAAGCCGGCAGCGATGCGAATGGCGTTCTTGATGGCGTTCGAGTTCGACCGCCCGTGGCAGATCACGCAGACGCCTTTGACTCCGAGCAAGGGGACCCCGCCGTACTCGGAGTAGTCAAGCCGCTTCTTGAACTCGTCGAAAGCCTGCCGAGAGAGCACGTAGCCAACCTGGGCGGTCAGCGTGCTGGAGAGGGCCTCCTTGAGCAAGGCAATGATGGCCTCGGCCATGCCCTCGCTGATCTTCAGGGCCACGTTGCCGATAAAGCCATCGCAGACCACCACGTCCACGTCGCCGCCAAAGACGTCGCGGCCCTCGACGTTGCCCACGAAATCGAAGCTCAGGGGCGACTCCTTCAGCCGCCGGTGGGTCTCGCGCACCACTTCGTTGCCCTTGCTGGCCTCCTCCCCGATCGAGAGCAGTCCCACCCGCGGCCGCGCCACCCCAAACATCACTCGATAGTAGACCTCGCCCATGATGGCGAACTGCTGCAGGTGCTGGGGGCGGCAGTCCACGTTCGCCCCCACGTCCACCAGCACCGCCCCAGTGCCGCGCTTGGTGGGAAAGACCGAGGCCAGCGCCGGGCGGTCCACGCCCGGCAGGGTCCCGAGCTCCATCTTCACCGCGGCCATGGCGGCGCCGGTGTGCCCGGCCGTGACCAGTCCCTGGGCCTTGCCGTCCCGCACCTGGCAGGTGGCCACCCGGATGGAGGCGTCGGGCTTGCGCCGCAGCGCTTTCACCGGGCTTTCGTCCATGGCGATGACTTCGCTGGCGGGAACGATCTCGATGGAGAGGCTGTTGGCGTTCTGGCTGCGCAGGTGCCACTCAAGCAGGTTGGGCTGCCCGACGAGCTGGACAGCGACACCGTACTCGCGGGCGGCGAGAACAGCGCCCTCGACCTCCGCCTGCGGGGCGTGGTCGCCCCCCATGGCGTCAACTGCAATCGTGGTCATGGACCGCTCGTCCCGAAGATTCGGGAACCCGCGCGGGCTATTCGGTCTCCACGGCCACGACCGCCCGGCCCCGGTAGTACCCGCAGTGCGGACAGGCGCGGTGCGGAGGCTTGGGCTCGTGGCAGTTGGGACACTCCCCGAGCTGGCGCGGGGTGATGAAGTCGTGCGTGCGCCGCTTGTTCTTGCGGGCCTTCGAATGACGCCGTTTGGGGTTGGGCATAGAAACCCTCTTTCTCCAAGCCCGAGATCACTCGGGCTTCTTCTTGCGCGCCGCCCACTCCGCCAGCGGGGCCAGCCGCGGGTCCACGGCCGGCGCTCTGCAGCGGCAGCGCTCCCGGTTGAGGTTCACGCCGCATCCGGGGCACAGCCCGCGGCAGTCCTCCCGGCAGACCACCTTCATCGGCAGCGCCAAGTGCACCTGCTCAGCCACCACGTCGGCGAGGAAAAGACCGTCGTCGACATAGAAACCAACCCCCAAATCCTCCGGCGTTGGGCCAATTTCTCCCTCGACTGTCGCTCGGGACGGTGAGCGAAAGTCGAACCGTTCCTCGCGGCTGATGGCGGCCACGGGGCGGTAAACCAGGTCGAAGCGGGGGGCCATTTCCCGCTCCACGGGTTCCAGACACCGGGCGCAGGTCAACTCGACCCGCGTCGCCAAGCGCCCGACGATGTGAATCTCAGCGCCTTCCAGCTCGGCCTCGAGGTCCACGCTGAGCGGCGCCACCTGGCGGAAGTCCCTAGTGCGGAAGTCAATCGTCCCCGGAACAAACTCTTCGCGGAGCGTGAGCTTGTGCCGCTCCAGTTCCTTGACGCCGATGAACATCAGCCGAACGCGACACGCAAAAGAGAATCCATTATCGGGGGGCGTTCGGGAAAAGTCAACCCGCGCCACCCGGCAACTCAACCGGAGGGCTTCAACGCAAACGCTTCCTGGTAGAGGCGGAAGATGAAGGTATCGGTCATGCCGGCGATGTAGTCGCAGGCGACCCGGTGGACGGGTTCGGTCCGGGTCTGCTCGAAGTAGGGGCGGGGGAGGCGCTCGGGGCGGGCGAGGTAGAGCTCGAACAGCTCCGCCACCACCCGCACCGCCCGCTCCCGCTCTTCGTTAATCTGCGGATGGCTGTAGAGCTGCCGGAAGAGGAACTGCTTGAGGGCGCGGTTTTCGTCGGCGCCGGCGGGGCTGAAGCCTACCAGCCGCGTGGGGTGGCGGCGCACGGCTTCGACCGAGTCGATCCCCTTTTCGGCCAAGGTCCGCTGGGTGGTCTCGATCAGGTCGGTGGTGAGGTGGTTGATGATGCGCTTGAGGACTTCGTTGAACTGGAGCTTCGGCGAGGCGTTGGGGTAGCGGCGGGCGACCTCCTCGGCCAGGGTGCGAAACAGCGGCACCTCTTCGGCCATGGCCTCGCGGGTGAGCAGGCGGGCTTCGTAGCCGTCGTCGAGGTCCGCCGAGTTGTAGGCAATCTCGTCGGCGAGATCAATCAGCTGGGCTTCGAGCGGGGGGCGCTCCCCTAGACGGTACTCCGCCAGCTCCGGGTATTCCCCGGCGGCGTAGTCGCGGGAGTGCTTGATGATGCCCTCGCGCACTTCAAAAGTAAGGTTGAGCCCAGGGAATCCAGCGTAGCGCTGCTCGAAGCGCTCCACAATGCGCAGGGCGTGCAGGTTATGGTCAAAGCGGTCGCCGCGGGGTCGCATCAACTCATCGAGCTTGTGCTCCCCAGCGTGGCCGAAGGGCGGGTGGCCGATGTCGTGCACCAGCGCCAAGGCTTCGCAGAGGTCCGAGTTCAACCCCAGGGCTCCCGCGATGGTGCGGGCGATTTGCGCCACCTCCAGGGTGTGGGTCAGGCGGTTGCGAAAGTGGTCAGAGTAGCGCCGGGTGAAAACCTGGGTCTTGGCCTCCAGCCGCCGGAAGGCCCGGGCGTGGATGATGCGGTCGCGGTCGCGCTGATAGTCGTTGCGATAGGGATGGACTGGCTCCTGGTAGCGCCGCCCCCCGGTGTGGGCCACCTCCATCGCATACGGTGCCAGTGCCATGGCGGCTATCTTACCCCCGGCGCGAACAAGCGCGACCCCGGAGATGACCACGGGATTGGCTAGGGCTGCTTCGGCGAGGGAGCCGGCGTGGAGGGAGCGGGGAGAAGGTCGAGCCGGCGAGTCACTTCGCCCGAGATGGAGGTGTCCGGGAACTCAGCCTTCACCTGCACCAGCAGCCGCCGAGCCTCGGCGGGGTCGGCAGCGGCACGCAGGCTGGCCAGGGCCAGCAAGGCTGTCGCCCGCGGCACCGTCGTGGTGGGATGCTCGGCCAGTTGCCGGTAGAGCTTCTCCGCCTCGGCCGCGCGGCCCAGGCTTTCGTAGAAGCCTGCCAGACTGAACCCGGCCAGAGCGGCCACGTGGGGGTCGGCGGCCCGGCTGAGCTCGCCCAAGGCCGCAACCGCAGCCTCCTTTTCGCCCTTCTCCCACCAGCAGAGCGCCTGGTGGTGCTTGGCGAAGAGCGCCGCTCGGGTTCGCGGAAACGCCGCCCGCACGGCGGCAAACTCCTTCTCGGCGGCCTCGTACTTTTCCCGCTCGCTCGGAAAACTCTGCCGCGGGCCATCGCCGGGCAACGGCGGCAGGCCCGGCTGCACCGGCAACTCCAGGGTCATCAGCGCGGCCCCCAGGGCGGCCTCGGCCCGGTGCTCCTGCTTGCGAGAGTACCAGTAGAAGCCTCCCAGCGAGCCGCCGCCGACCACTACGGCCAGGACGAAGACCAACAGGGTGCGGCCCTGCTGCTCGGTGTAGAGCAACAGCTCGTCCATGGTGTCAACGAACTCGTCGTGCTTCAGTTCTTGTCGCTGCAGACGGGCCACGGTTCCCCAGTCACTGCTTGGCTGTAAGCGGAACTCCCGATGCTAACAGCCCCCTTCTCCCCTGTCAATTCGGCCCGGGAGAGCGACCGGAGTCGCCGCATTGACTCCGGTGTGTGGCAGAGCCTATGATGAGGCGCAACGGGTAGGTTCCCTCCAATGATCGGCCGGACGGTCTCGCACTATCGCATCTTGGAGAAGCTGGGCGAAGGGGGGATGGGTGTGGTCTACAAGGCTGAGGACACCAGGCTCGGCCGCCGCGTGGCCTTGAAGTTCCTTCCCGAGAAGCTCACCCAGGACCCCCAAGCCCTGGAACGGTTCCAACGTGAGGCCCGCGCCGCCTCGGCCCTCAATCATCCCCACATTTGCACGATTCACGACATTGACCAGCACGAGGGCCAGCCGTTCATTGTCATGGAGCTGCTCGAGGGGCGGACCCTCAAGCCCCTGATTCACGGCAAGCCGATGGACATCGAGCAGATCCTGGAGTTGGGGATTCAGGTGGTGGATGCCCTGGAGGCCGCCCACGCCAAGGGGATCGTCCACCGCGACATCAAGCCAGCCAATATCTTCCTCACCCGGCGCGGCCAAGCCAAGATCCTGGACTTCGGCTTGGCCAAGCTGGCGCCGGAGCGGAAGGCGGTGACGCAGGCGGTGGGCCCCTCGGCTTCAGCATCGGCCACCACCCCCGTCCAAGAGGAGCACCTCACCAGCCCCGGCGTAGCCCTGGGCACAGTGGCCTATATGTCCCCCGAACAAGCCCGAGGCGAAGAGCTCGACGCCCGCACCGACTTGTTCTCCTTCGGAGTGGTACTGTACGAGATGGCCACCGGCCGGCCAGCCTTCTCCGGCACCACCACCGCGGTCATCTTTGATGCCATCCTGAATCGCGCTCCCACCTCCCCCGTGCGTTTGAATCCGGAACTGCCGGCGGAGCTGGAACGCATCATCAACAAGGCGCTCGAGAAAGACCGCGAGGTGCGCTTTCAGAGCGCGGCGGAGTTTCGCGCCGACTTGAAGCGCTTGAAGCGCGATTCGGATTCCGCCCGCGTCGCCAGCGTGAGGGCGGAGCCCTTGGGACGGCGCCCGCGAGGGCTGCTGGCCTACGCCGGCCTAGCACTGGCCGTGGTGGCTGTCTTGGTGCTGGGCGGGCTGATGGTTTCCCGCTGGCGGCAGCCCGCGAGCCCGGCGCGCCCTCAATACGTGCAGTTGACCGATTTCACCGATTCCGCCAATTCCCCCGCGCTTTCTCCGGATGGCAAGATGCTCGCCTTCATTCGCGGGGCAGACACCTTTTTCGGCTCCGGACAGATTTACGTGAAGCTGCTGCCGGATGGCGAGCCGGTGGAATTGACTCATGACGATTTGCTCAAGATGAGCCCGGTGTTTTCCCCGGAGGGCTCACGCCTCGCCTACACCGTCCCCTGGGATACCTGGGTGGTGCCGGTGCTGGGCGGGGAGCCGCGCTTGCTGCTGCCGAATGCCTCCGGCCTGATTTGGATTGACCCGGGACGGCTGCTGTTCTCCGAGATCAAGAAAGGCATCCACATGGCCGTCGTCACCGCCACCGAAAGCCGGAGCGAAGCCCGGGATGTCTATGTGCCGGCTCACGAGCGCGGCATGGCCCACCGCTCCTATCTATCGCCGGACGGGAAATGGGTGCTGCTGGCGGAAATGGACAACGTGGGCTGGCTCCCCTGCCGGCTGGTTCCCTTCGACGGCAGTTCCCCCGGCCGGGCGGTGGGGCCGCCGGGGGGCAAGTGCACCTCGGCGGCTTGGTCGCCGGACGGACAATGGATGTATTTCAGTTCTGATGCCGGAGGCAGCTTCCACCTCTGGCGCCAGCGCTTTCCCAACGGGGAGCCCGAGCAGCTCACCTCCGGCCCGACCGAGGAGGAGGGGATCGCCGTGGCCCCCGACGGCCGGTCCCTGGTTACTTCGATTGGCACTCGACAGAGCAACCTCTGGTTTCGCGATTCAAGCGGCGAACGCCAGATTTCTTCCGAAGGCTATGCCATCGTCTCCGGGTTGGTCCCGGGGGTTTTCTCTTCCTATTTTTCCGCGGATGGCAAGAGACTGTACTACCTGCGGCAGGGGCCCTCGCGAGCTTTTGTCGCCGGAGAATTGTGGCAAGCGGAACTCGGGTCGGGGCGCAGCGAGCGCCTGCTGCCTGGCTTCTTGATGACCAGCTACCATGTCTCCCCAGACGACAAGTGGGTGGCCTTTGCCGCCCTCGATTCCCAAGGCAAGTCACGTCTGTGGCTGACTCCGCTCGACCGCCGCTTTCCTCCCCGCCAACTGCCTTCCTCAGATGCCCACTACCCGGTTTTCGGCCCCGGAGGCGATTTGTTCTTCCAAGACAGCGAGGAGAATCTCAATTTTATTTACCGGATGACTCGCGAGGGGACAGACCGGAAAAAGGTGATCCCCGACCCCGTCATCTCCCTGGCCGGAGTCTCCCCGGATGGGGACTGGGCCCTGGCCCGGGTCGCGGTCTCCGGGGAAGAGGCGGCCGAGGTTTTGCAGGCCTACCCATTGGGCGGTGGGCTCCCGGTGCGTGTTTGCGATAGCTGTGTGATTCGGTGGACGCGGGACGGAAGGTTCCTGCACGTTTCGTTCCGGGCCATGGGCGGCACCGGCGCGGGAAAGACGTTTGTGATTCCCGTGCGCTCCGGAAAGACCCTGCCGCCCCTGCCGGCGGCGGGCATCAAATCGGAACGCGACCTGGCCCGCCTGCCTGGCGTGCAGGTGATTGACCGCAGCGACCTCTCTCCCGGCCCCACTCCTTCCATCTATGCCTTCACCCGGGAAACCGTCCACCGCAACCTCTTCAGAATCCCGCTGCCCTGAGCTGCCCTCTTCCTCGGCGCGCCGTCGGGTTCCCTGGCTTGACATCGGGGGAAGCGGCACCGACAATGAGCGCGCCCCCGAAGCCGGCCACCCGCCAAGGAGCCGCCCCTATGGGCAGCAGCGCCCCGCTCAACCCGCGCGAAATCGTGGAGCGCAACTTCGACCGCGCCGCCGAACGGCTCGGCCTGAACGCCGAGCAGCAAATGATGCTCAAGACGCCCTTCCGCGAGGTGAAGGTGGACGTCCCGGTGCGGATGGACGACGGCTCCCTCAAGG
>JACQTJ010000039.1 GCA_016210855.1 Acidobacteriota bacterium
CAAGGTTCATTGGCTTCCTTGCCCGCCTCCCTGGAGCCCGTTATGCTACACTCCGCGCCTCCTGAAGAAAAACCCCTTCTTGACAGGTGATGCCAGACCGCAGACGCGCTGGCTTCCCGTCTCCAAAGCTAGAGGTGGCGGCCAGGTGGATGGCCACCTCCCCGCGGGTTTGCTAGAATCGGTGGCCTCTTCCGGTGACAGATTTGTCCGTGTCCAAGGTGATGTCAATGCGGGAGGCGATGGCACGCTTCGTGCGCGATGGCATGAGCGTGGTTATGGAAGGCTTTACCCACCTGATCCCCTTCGCCGCCGGCCACGAACTCATCCGCCAGCGCCGCCGGAATCTCACCCTCATCCGCCTCACGCCCGACCTGCTCTTCGACCAGATGATTGCCGCCGGCTGTGCCCGCAAGCTCGTCTTCAGCTGGGCCGGCAACCCCGGCGTCGGCTCGCTGCACGCCTTCCGCCGCGCCGTGGAGCAGGCGCGTCCGCAGCCCCTCGAACTCGAGGAGTACTCCCATTTCGGGCTGGCACTTCGTCTGCAGGCCGGGGCCGCCTACCTTCCGTTTCTCCCAACCCGCAATTTCGCAGGGTCGGACTTGCCCCGGGCGAACCCCAATCTCAAGCCGGTTGTCTGCCCGTATACCGGCCAGCAGTTGTGGGCCGTGCCCGCCCTGGAGCCCGACGTCGCCATCCTCCATGCCCAACGAGCCGACCAGGAGGGAAATACACAGGCTTGGGGACTCACCGGAGTTTTGAAAGAAGCTGCCTTCGCGGCCCGGCGGGTGGTGGTGGTGGTTGAGGAGATTGTCTCCGGGGAACTGATTCGTCGCGATCCCAACCGCACCCTGCTCCCCGGCTTCAAGGTGGATGCGGTGGTCGAAGAATCCTTTGGCGCCCACCCCTCCTACGTGCAGGGCTATTACGACCGCGACAACGACTTCTACCAGCGCTGGGAGGAGATCTCCCGCAGGGAAGAAAGTCTACAGGCCTACCTCGCCACCTGGGTATTCGGCGTTTCAGGTCGCCAGGAATATAGAGAGCGCCTCGGGGAGACCGTCCGCCGGCTGCGGGCGGCTTCACTGCCCTGCGAGCCGGTCAACTACGGGTACTAGGATGAGTGGGGAATTCACCGCTCGGGAAATCATGGTTACGGCCGCGGCGCGGATGCTGCGGGATGGGGAGGTGGTCTTGGTCGGCATCGGCATTCCGAATCTGGCGGTCAACCTGGCCTTGCGCACGCGTTGTCCGAACCTGATGCTCATTTACGAATCCGGCGCGGTCGGCGCCCGGCCGGCGCGCCTGCCCCTCTCCATCGGCGATCCGGCTCTCGTCGCGGGGGCCGCCGGGGTCTGCTCGATGCCGGACGTCTTCCAGTACTACTTGCAGCGGGGATGGATCGATGTGGGCTTCCTGGGCGGAGCGCAAATCGACCGGTTCGGCAACCTCAACACCACCGTCATCGGCGACTACGCCAAGCCCCGCATCCGCCTGCCGGGCTCGGGTGGGGCCTGCGAGATCGCCGTCCTCGCCCGCAAGGTCATCGTCGTGATGCCTCACCGCCGCCGGGCCTTCCCGGAACGAGTGGACTTCATCACCAGTCCCGGCTTTCTGGGCGGCGGCCGGGAGCGCGCTGAGTTGAGCCTAGCCGGCGGCGGCCCGGAGGCCGTCCTCACGGACCTGGGAGTGCTGGGCTTCGACCCAGAGACGAAAGAAATGCTGCTGGTCTCCCTGCACCCCGGCGCCACCGTGGACGAGGTGCGCGTCCAGACTGGTTGGGAACTGCGGCTCGCCTCGCCGCTTGGCCGCACCGAGCCGCCTTCCGCTGAGGAGCTTCGCGTCCTGCGGGAAGAGCTGGCTCTCTCCCCCGCGCCGGCGTGAAGGAATCGAATCCGCTTCCATGATCCCGGCACTCTTCCCTCGACGCTTCGGCCAGCACTACCCGCTGGCCGTGCGGGGTGAGGGTGTCTATCTCTACGACGCCGAAGGGAAGAAGTATCTCGACGCTGGCGGTGGCGCTGCGGTGGTGACCATCGGCTACGGCGTCGTTGAAGTGGTCGAGGCCATGGCCGCGCAAGCCCGCGCCCTTCCTTTTGTCCACAGCTCGCAGTTTCACACCCCCGCGGCGGAAGCGCTGGCCGAGCATCTGCGTCGCCTCGCGCCGGGGCCACTGGCCGAGGGGGCCCGGGTCTATTTCACCTCTGGGGGCTCGGAGGCCACCGAGACAGCCCTCAAGCTGGTCCGGCAGTACTGGCTCGAGCGGGGCCACCCGAATCGATACAAAATCATCGCGCGCTGGCAGAGCTACCACGGCAGTACGCTCGGGGCCCTGGCGCTCTCCGGCAACCCGAGGCGTCGGAAAGCCTACGCGCCGCTGCTGCCCGAATTTGGTCACATTGCTCCGTGCTATTGCTACCGCTGTCCGCTCGGCTTGGAATTCCCCTCCTGCCAGCTTGCCTGCGCTGAGGAGCTCGAGCGAGCCTTGGCGAACGACGCCGAGCAAACCATCGCTGGCTTCATCCTCGAACCCGTTGTGGGGGCGACCAGTGGCGCGGTTCCTCCCGAAGGCTACCTCCAGCGCATCCGCGCCATCTGCGACCGGCACGACATTCCGCTGATCGCCGATGAAATTATGACGGGCATGGGACGCACGGGGCAGCCGTTCGCTGTGGAGCACTGGGGCGTCGTTCCCGACTTGATTCTCCTCGGCAAAGGACTGTGCAGTGGCTACGCTCCCCTGGGCGCGGTTCTGGTGGCCGAGAGAATCTGGCGTGCCATCGAGCGCGGCAGCGGCCACTTCGAGCACGGCTTCACCTACCAGGCCCACCCGGTCTCGGTCGCCGCCGGGCTGGCGGTGCAAGAATACGTGCAGAAGAAGAACCTCATCGAGCAATGCCGCCAGCGGGGACAAGCCTTCGCGGCACGACTCGAGCGGCTCCGCGGACTTCCCTGTGTCGGTGACGTCCGAGGCAAAGGACTGCTGCAAACGGTGGAGCTGGTAGCGGACAAGAAGACGCGCACCCCTTTTCCGGCGGAGCAAAAGGTCGCGGAGCGCCTCGGCGAGGAACTGCGCGACCGGGGCGTCCTGGTCTATCCGATGAAAGGCTGCGCCGACGGCTGGGCGGGTGACCATTTGCTGCTCGCCCCACCGTTCGTCGTCTCCGAAGCGGAGCTCGACCACATCACCGCCGCCTTCGAGCAAGCCTTGCACTCCCTCGGGCCCGGCACGGGCCGGACTTCCCGATGACGCTCCCTGCCGGGCCGGTCAAAGCCCTGCGGCTTGCCGCCGCACTGGCTCTGCTGGGTGGCGTGGTACTGCTCGAGGCGACTTCGCCCGCCCCGGGGGAAAAACCGCCCACTGGCTTCAGCGAGCACACCTGGACCTGGGAAAAGGCTTTCGAAGCCAAGCTCCAGGAGAGGGTCGAGGCGGCTCGCTGCCGCGAGCACCTTCGCTTCTTGACCCGCCAGCCCCACACGGCGGGCACACCCGGCAATTTCCGGGTGTCGCAGTACATCCTGGAGCACTTCCGCGAGTACGGGCTGGAAGCGGAGTTCGCCGAGTATGACGTCCTGCTCGCGTACCCGGAAGAGGTTCGGGCGGAGATTGTGGCCCCGGAGCGCGTGGGGCTGGCTCAGGCAGAGCCTGCTCACCCGCTCGACCCACTCACTGATGTCAGCCACGACCCCGTGGCGCATCTACCCTGGAACGCCTACTCACCCGACGCCGACCTCGACGCTCCCCTTCTCTACGCCAATTACGGCCGCCCGGAAGATTTCCGCCGGCTGCAGGAAATGGGCCTGACGCTCGAGGGAAAGATCGTCTTGCTCCGCTACTTCGAGGGCTATCGCGGGGGGAAGAGCTATGAAGCGGAAAAGCACGGGGTAGCCGGCATCCTGGTCTACTCCGACCCGATGGAGGACGGCTACTTCCAGGGCGAGGTCTGGCCCGAGGGCCCTTGGGGCCCACCCGGCCACGTGCAGCGGGGCGCGAATGTGTACGACTTCCTCGTCCCAGGCGATCCGCTCACGCCCGGCTGGGCGTCCACGCCCGGTGCCCGTCGCATTGCGCCGGAAGAGTCCTCGATCCTCCCCAAGATCCCCATGGTGCCTCTTTCCGCCGTGGATGCTGGGGAAATTCTGCGCCGGCTCGGCGGCCCCGCGGTGCCCACGGGCTGGCAAGGAGCGCTGCCGTTCACCTACCACGTGGGCGACGGCCGGCTGCGGGTTCACCTGGTGAACCGGCAGCGGCGGGTGCGGACAACAATCCGGAATGTGATCGGGAAGATTCGCGGAACAGAGTTCCCCGATCAAATGGTGCTGCTCAGCAACCACCATGACGCCTGGGTGTACGGTGCGGTGGACCCGGGGAGCGGCACAGCCACGATGCTTGAGCTGGCCCAGGTGCTGGGGCAATTGGCCCGCGAAGGCTACCGGCCCCGACGCACCGTAGTCTTCGCCAACTGGGACGCCGAAGAGTACACCCTGACCGGCTCCACGGAGTGGGGCGAGCAGTTCGCCGAGCCGTTGCGGGCGGGGGCGGTCGCCTGCCTGAACGTGGACGCCGCCACCAGCGGCTCGGATTTTTCCGTGAGTGCCTCGCCGTTGCTCCGCCGCTTGATTGTTGAAGCCACCCAGGCCGTCGCCGACCCTCAAACCGGCCAGCCTGTTTATGACCGCTGGGCGCAGGCGGCCTCGAGCCCCAACGTGCGCGGCTATGCCACCGGGGCGGCGCCCGCTGCGGGCCCCCCGATCGCGCGGCTGGGTAGCGGGTCCGACTACACGGTCTTCTACAACCATCTGGGCATCCCTTCGCTCGATATGCTCTTCGACGGTCCCTATGGGGTGTACCACTCCGTCTACGACGGTTTCGTCTGGATGGCCCGCTTCGGCGACCCGGAGTTCCGCTACCACGCCGCCATGGCCCGGCTCTGGGGCGTGATGGCCCTGCGGCTGGCCAATGCCGACCTTCTTCCCTTCGAGCCCGAGGCCTACGCTGAGGCCTTGGCGGCCTATGTGGAGGAGCTCCGCCCGCAGGCCGAGCCGGAGTTTTTCGCGCGCCATTTGGCCCCGGTGGGCGATGAAGCCCACAAGCTGGCCCGGGCGGCGCGGCGCACCCAGGCGCGGCTGCGACGCTGGCTGCGCAACCCCAACGCTCACCGCACGGAGCTGGGTCGCGCCAATGAGCGCTTGCTCCAACTCGAGCGCGACTTCATCCACCCCGAAGGTCTCCCCGACCGTCCTTGGTTCAAGCATTTGGTCTATGCCCCGCGGCCCAGCTACCGCGCGCAGGTCTTGCCCGGAATCGCCGAGGCCCTGGAGAAGAAAGACATGGCGAGGGCCGCGCGCGAAGCCCGCCGCCTTCAGCAAGCCCTCGAGCGCGCCCGCAAGCATTTGGACGAAATCCGCTAGCCACTCTGGAGGTGCGACGATGACTCGAAGCGCTGGTTGGCTCTCTCTCTCGGTCCTGGCTGCCCTTTGCCTGCTCTCCCCGGCGGCGCGGGCCCAGAACAAACCCCGCGCCCGGGATTTGGGGATTCCCTTCGACGGCACCGCCGGGCCGCTCAACGCCATCACCGATGTGCGCGGCGTCGAGGTCGGCCACAGCACCCTTATTTCCGGCGAAGGGAAGCGACAGGTCGGTTTCGGCCCCATCCGCACTGGCGTCACCGCCATCCTGCCGCGGGGCCAGCAGTCGTCCTCGGAACAGGTTTTTGCGGGGTGGTTTTCCTTGAACGGAAACGGAGAGATGACCGGGACAACGTGGGTGGAAGAGTCCGGCCTGATGGAAGGCCCGGTGATGATTACGAACACCCACAGCGTAGGCACGGTGCGGGACGCCGTCATCGCCTGGTGGGTCAAGCACGGCCAGGGCAACCAGCCCTGGTCGCTGCCGGTGGTGGCGGAGACTTGGGACGGCTACTTGAACGACATCAACGGCTTCCACGTCAAGCCGCAGCACGTCTTTGAAGCGCTGGAGGGCGCCGGCTCGGGCCCGGTGGCCGAAGGGAATGTCGGCGGCGGCACCGGGATGATTTGCCACGAATTCAAGGGCGGCATCGGGACCGCCTCCCGGAAGCTGGACGAGAAGCAGGGCGGCTACACGGTGGGGGTGGTGGTGCAGTGCAACTACGGCCTGCGACACCAGCTTCGCATCGCCGGTGTGCCGGTCGGCCGGGAAATCTCTGAGAACCTGGTCTGGTCGGCGGAAACCGGCTCGATTATTGTCGTGGTTGCCACCGACGCCCCTTTGCTGCCCCAGCAGTTGAAGCGCCTGGCGCGACGCGCGTCGCTGGGGCTGGCCCGCAACGGCAGCATCTCCGGCAATGGCTCAGGAGACATCTTCATCGCTTTCTCGACCGCCAACCCCGGAGCGGGAAACTCTACGGGTCTCGTCCAACTCACCATGCTTCCCAACGACCGCATGAACCCGATCTTTGAAGCCACCGTGCAGGCCACCGAAGAGGCCATCATCAACGCTCTGGTGGCGGCGGACACCATGACCGGTGCGGACAACCGCACCGTGGGTGCGCTTCCGCACGAACGCCTGCGACAGGTGTTGCGGAAATACAACCGGCTGCGAGAGGCGGCAAAAAACTAGCCGGCTGGATGCGCCAGCAGCGCCGCCCCGGGCAGTCTTTCGGCTAGCGTCATACTCCCCGACTGCGCCACCTGCCGCAGTCTTCCAATTACGGCTCGGCCCGGGCGGCTACGTAACCCGTTGAGCCGGCGGTAGTTCCCCCGGCGACGGGGGCGAGTTTCGGCACGGGTCGTGCTTTGAGCAAGGATGGGGGCGGGGGTGCGGGAGGTCGACGATGCTTCACTGCGACCGCTGCGGCAAGCCAACCCCGGTCACGCACAGCAGCCCCCTCAACCGCGACCAGCTCTGTGAAGCCTGCTTGGAGGAGGAGCGGAAGAACTTCTGCTTCAACGACGCGGACGGGGATGAGGGCGAGCTCTCGGAGCGCGACGAGACCGTCGTCGGGGCCGCCGGCCCGGGGAAAGACGGGATCAACTTCTACCGGTAAGCGGAAGCGGTCGGAATGCTGTCTCGGCTCCAGCCGCTGCCAACCGGCTCACCCCACAGGCGTAGCCTTTTTCGAATGCCGCCAGGTTGAGGGCTTCCGTACCCAGCGGGACGGATTCGCTCACTGCCCGGCGGGCCGACTCGGGCCGGAGCAGCCCGGTGACGGCGGCAAAGAAGCCCACCACCACCATGTTGAGCACGATCTTCCGGCCGAGCTCTTCGGCCAAGCGCGTTGCCGGTACGGCCCAGAGTCGGAGATCGGGACGAACTCCCTCCGGCCGCACCAGGGTTTCCTCGACCAGGAGCCGGCCGCCTTCGCGCACTTGCGGGGCAAAGCGCCGAAAGGCTTCCTGCGACAGGGTGACCAGAACATCCGGGCGGCTCAGGTAGGGGTAGAGGATGGGCGCGTCGGAGACGATGAGCTGCACGCTGCAGGCGCTGCCGCGCGCCTCCGGCCCGAAGCTTTGGGTGAGCGAGACGTGGTAGTCCTCGTAGAGGGCTAGGCCCCGGCCCAGGGTCAGGCCGGCCAAGATAACTCCCTGGCCGCCAAAGCCGCCGATTTGGATCTCAATCGCGGACATGCTCGCCTGCGCAGCCAGCATACTGGGCCTCGAGGGTCCGGGCCAGCTGCTGGTTGAGGGTCTCGAGGAACGTGGGCCGCTCCCTGTCCACGAACTTGCCGACCGCGATGGGCCCTTGGAAGGTGAGACCGAGTTCTTTGGTGGGGGCGCCGTGGCGGACGAGGCTCTGCTCCTTGAAATATTTCATCATCTCCAGCCCGTCGCCCAGGCGGTTGCGCCGCTCGTAGAGAGTGGGGCAGGGGCTGAGGATTTCGATGAAGCTGAAGCCCTTCTTGCGGAGGGCTTCGCCGAAGGCGTGGGTAAGCTGGCGGACGTGGTAAGAGGTCCAGCGAGCCACGTAAACAGCGCCGGAAGACTCGGCCAGCTGGGGCAGGTTAAATGGCTGCTCGAAGCAGCCGTAGGGGGTGGTGGTGCTCAGGGCGCCCAGGGGCGTGGTGGGGGCCACCTGGCCGCCGGTCATCCCGTAGGTGAAGTTGTTCACGCAGATGACCTTCAAGTCCACATTGCGGCGGGCGGCGTGGATGAAGTGGTTGCCGCCGATGCCGACCAGGTCGCCGTCCCCGCTGTAGACCACAACGGTCAGCTCGGGGTTGGCGAGCTTGAGGCCGGTGGCGAAGGGGATGGCGCGGCCGTGGGTGGTGTGGAAGGAGTCGAGCTCCAGGTAGCCGGCCACCCGGCCGGTGCAGCCGATCCCGGAGACCACGACCACGCGGTCGAGGTTGAGCTTCGCCTGGAGCAGGGCGCGCGCGAAGCAGTTCACTGTGGTGCCGATGCCGCACCCCGGGCACCAGATGTGCGGCATCCGGTCGCTGCGCAGGAAGGCTTCGACCGGGTTGGCCGCCACCGCATCGGTGCGGGCCGTCATCGCGCCACCTCCCGGGCCGGGGCCTGGGCGAGAATGGCGGCGAGGATTTCTTCCGGCGGATGCACGGTGCCGCCCGCATGGGGCACGAGCACGGTCGGAGCCCGCCCGGCTACCACGCGCTCCACCTCCAGGGCCACTTGCCCATAGTTCATCTCCACGACCACGAAGGCCCGGGCCCGAGCGGCGAGCTCGCGGACGCGCTTCTCGGGGAACGGCCAGACCACCACCGGCCGGAGCAGGCCGGCGGCCACGCCGCGCTCCCGGGCCATCTCGACCCCGCGCAGAGCCACGCGGGCCGTGATGCCGTAGGCGACGACGATGATGTCGGCGTCCTGGGTCCAGGTCTCTTCAACCCGCGCGATGCGCTCCGCGTGCCCGCGGATCTTGGCCACCAGCCGCTCCACCAGCCGCTGCTGGGCCTCCGCGCTCACCTCCGGGTAGCCGCGCTGATCGTGCGTCATCCCGGTGACGTGGATGCGGTAGCCGTCGCCGGCCCGCACCATCTCCGGCACCCCGTCGGGGCCGGGCTCGAAGGGCTGGTAGTCGGCGGGCGGGCGGGCGGTGTAGCGCCGCGGGACGATTTCGATCTCCTGCGCTGGCGGAATCACCACCTTCTCGGTCATGTGGCCGACGCATTCATCCATCAGCACCAGCGCCGGAACCCGGTAGCGCTCGGCCAGGTTGAAAGCGTCCAGGGTGAGCTCGAAGCACTCCTGCGGCGAACTGGGCACCAGGGCGATGATTTCGTAGTCGCCGTGCGAGCCCCAGCGGGCCTGCATGATGTCGCCCTGGCCGGGCAGGGTGGGCAGCCCGGTCGAGGGCCCGCCGCGCTGCACGTCCACCACCACGCAGGGAGTCTCGGTCATGGCCGCAAAGCCGATGTGCTCCATCATTAGCGAGAAGCCCGGACCGGAGGTCACCGTGAAGGCCTTGGCCCCCGCCCACACCGCGCCCTGGATGGCAATCGAGGCCGCCAGCTCGTCTTCCATCTGGATGAACATCCCGCCCACCTGCGGGGCCCGCTGTGCGAAGCGCTCCACGATCTCCGTCGAGGGCGTGATCGGGTAGCCGGCCGCGAAGCGGCAGCCGGCCGCCAGCGCTCCTTCGCAGCAGGCCTGGTCACCGTCGAGAAAGTGAGTCCCGGTCAGGACGCCGGCCGGATCGGCCTTCATGGCGGCGCTCCTTCGGCGGGCGGGGCCGGCGGGCGGGTATCCTCCGGCTCGTTCTTGATCATCACTGCGTAGATGGCGAAATCCGGGCAGTAGAGGCCGCAGAGATCACAGCCCGTGCATCCCTCGGGACGAACCAGGTGCGGCGGGTGATACCCCAGAGGGTTGAATTCGCTCGAAAACTCCAGGACCTTTGGTGGGCAGAAAGCGATACAAAAGCCGCAGCCCTTGCAGCGCAGGCCGTTGATGTAGACCACACCCCGGACCCGTCGGGTCTTTTCCACGGGCTGCCCGGCCCCGGGCGGTGCGGTCGGCTCGGCGTCCACACTCATCCTCGCACCCGGGAATTGGTGCAAGCCCCGTGCCAAAGGCATTCGCCTGCAAGTCTTTTGAATTGAATCGGTTCGCCACACCACCCCAAGGGGCAGGGAGTCGGGGTGGGGGGATTTCGCCCCCGACTGCGCCTAGTGGCCCTCAGGCATGCAGCTCGATGACGTCCTGGTCTTCGACCACGTGGTCGCGGGGCACCATCTGGCCGTCGAATTTGCCGTGACCCCAGAGGCGGGCGAACTTGAGCCCGGCGGCCAGGTCCTTGTGCACGCGGGCGGCGACCTCGAGCACGGTGGCGCCCTGGGGTAACACAAACGGGGCGGTCAGGTCAGCCTTCTTGCCGGGAGTCTTCGTATAGACCCGCACGACGGCGAGCAGGTCGAAGAGCGCCCGCCGCAAATCCTCGAGGCCTTCTCCCGTCTGCGCCGAAACCGCGAGCAGGCGGAAGCGCTCCCGCCAGAGCTCGCTCAGGACCTCGAAATTGTCCCGCGCCCCGGGGCGGTCGCACTTGTTCCCGACGAACAGCGCGCGCTTGCGGGCAAAGCCACGAGGTTTGTCCAGCTCGTCCCGAGCGAAGTCGAGGGAAGCGGAGTCGAGAGACAGTTCGCCCGTGCTCTGGCCGACCAGAATCTTTCCTTGCTCGAGCTGGGCTAGCGTGTCGGTGAGTTGGTCGAGCACGGCCACCTCGCCCAGGTCCACCACCAGGGCTACGGCGTCGGAGCTGCGGATGGCCTGCGGCACCCAAGCCTCGGGAAAGCCAGGGTCGAGCGGCGGCAGGTCCACGAGCTGGATTTGGTTGTTCTCGAAGCTAATCATTCCCGGCAGCGGCAGCCGGGTCGAGAAAGGATAGTCGGCGATGAGCGGGGTGGCGTGGGTGAGCCGGGCCAGCA
>JACQTJ010000038.1 GCA_016210855.1 Acidobacteriota bacterium
CGACGGAATTGTGTCGCGCCTGTCGGAGTTGCCGCCCATCATCATTCTCCGACTTCGCAATATGACGGCCATTGATTCAACCGGCTTGCAGGCGTTGGAGAGCGTGGCGGACCATGTGCGCGGCTCCGGTCGGGGCCTGATTCTGGAGGGGGCCAGGGAGCAACCCGCTCGTCTCATGCGCCAAGCGGAATTCGAGCAACATGTCGGGTCGGAAAATATCTGCCAGAACATAGATGAGGCGCTGGAAAGGGCGAAGGTGATTTTCCCCGAAGTAGTCAAAAAGCACCCGGCAACCAGCGGGTGGGGCAGAAGGCGCGCCGATCTTGAACAGGTCCAGCCTCCCTCCGGAGAGCGAAATTCTTAGTCTGGGAGCAGGACCGGGAAGCGACCAGAGCTTGCCGACCTTTGGGTAGGGCAAGGGCTTGCTTGCCCTGCTTGCCCTGAGCCTGGTCGAAGGGAGCGGTGTCGAAGGGTCCCCTGCCGCGGGCGGGCGCAAAGCCCGCCCCTACCCAACCGAACGGCGCATGCACGTCTTGGGTAGGGCAGGGGCTTGTCCCCTGCCGCATGGGTTACTCCGCGTCTTCGGTGTAGCGGGACTTGAGGGATTCGAGCACGGAGGAGTCGGCCAGGGTGGTAGAGCCTGCCCTGCTTGCCCTGAGCCTGGTCGAAGGGAGCGAAGCCTGCCGCATGCAGGCGAAGTCGAAGGGTCGCCGGCCATCGGTGGCAGAAATACTCGGCATCGGGTTTCTCTCCTAAATGGGTTGCCCGTGAGGCAGACTCTGACTTTGCATGCCGGTAGCTTGAGTGACTGAATTGGTGTACCCTTGCAGGAGTCTTCTCAAGTTTGTTCTTTCATCCGACGTGTTCACATCCACATTGATTGTCCAGTCTTCCATATTCCATAGCGTCTGTCGCCGCGCAAAAGTAATTCCAACATCGCAGTCATCCCAAGTGCAGTGCGCAGCTCCGTAAACGAGGTAGTTGGCCTCCGACACCACCCATTGGAAAAACCGGGGGTGCTCACCACCCGTCAGTTGCCAGCGCTTCGGCTGAGGTAAGAAAACAAATAAGTGTCCAACCAAGTGCACATCTGCGGGGGAGCGTCGTCTCCAGTCGAAATCTCCAATTGACACTAGGTAAGTTTGCTCTCCACTTGCCAGGTGAATCCTCGTAAGGCTCGTGCTGTCGTCAACCTTCCCATAGCCTACGAAATAGTAGCGCTGCCGTTCAGAGTCAGTGATGACTACGAAAAACCTGTAACCCGTCAGAAAGATATCTGACTTTAGTGAGATTCGTAAGGTGCCACCGTCGCTACGATCATGTGTAACGGACATCTGAGCCAAATCAAAAAGGTTTTCCGGGTGAAACGACGCGCTGAAATGTGTGACCAAGTATTCATGGCTGAAAAGTCGCCCTGGATTGGGAAAGACTTCTCTAGAAACATATGCCAGCAGTCCCAAAACGCTTAATGTCAGTACGACATGCAAAGCCGCTTGCAGGCGCAACGCAACACCGACCTCGAATGGGATGATGTTGACGAGTGCAATCAGCAAGACAACGATTACGATTCCCAAAGACTTGGCATCGTTATATGCATTCTCGTAGTGGAGAACTGAGTTGTTCATCCTCTCTACTGCTTGGCGGCGGGTTTGCTGCCTTCGGTTCTCTTCCATGATGTCTGGATCAGCAAATGGTCGCCGCCTGCGCGGAAGCTCGACTCCAGCGAAGTTTTCTTTTTCCGTCCGCAAACGCTGAACAGCAGGGGCAACTAACAGGCCAACCAGAATCGTTCCTATCACCAGACCTATGATGGTTCCGACCATGACGAAGAAGGTTTCACTATTCGGCGTCTTCAGCGTAGCGGCCCTTGAGGGTATCGAGGACGGAGGGGTCGGCGAGGGTGGTGACGTCCCCCAGCGCCCGCCCGGTGGCGATGTCGCGCAGCAGGCGGCGCATGATTTTCCCGCTGCGGGTCTTGGGGAGGTCGGCGGAGAAGATGATGCGCTCGGGCCGGGCCAGGGCGCCGATCTTCTTCACCACGTGCTCCTTGAGTTCTTCCACCAACTCGTCGTAGTGCCCGGTGCCGTCCTTCAGGGTGACGAAGGCGGCGATGGCCTCGCCCTTGACCTCGTGGGGGACACCGACCACGGCGGCCTCGGCGACGGCCTTGTGGTCGACGAGGGCGCTTTCGACTTCAGCGGTGCCGATGCGGTGGCCAGCGACGTTCAGCACGTCATCCACGCGGCCGAGCAGCCAGAAGTAGCCGTCTTTATCTTTCTTCGCGCCGTCGCCGGTAAAGTAGAGGCCGGGGAAGCGAGACCAGTAGGCGGCCCGGTAGCGCTCCGGGTTGCCCCAGATGCCGCGCAGCATTCCCGGCCAGGGGCGGGTCAGCACCAGGTAGCCGCCGCCCACCGCAACGGGCTTTCCGTGGGCGTCGACGACTTCGGCGGCGATGCCGGGAAAGGGGAAAGTCGCCGAGCCCGGCTTGAGAGCGGTCAGGCCCGGCAGGGGCGTGATGAGGATGTGGCCGGTCTCGGTCTGCCACCAGGTGTCCACCACCGGGCACCGGCCGCCGCCGACCGTCTCGTGGTACCAGACCCAGACTTCCGGGTTGATGGGCTCGCCGACCGTCCCGATGAGCCGGAGCCGGGAGAGGTCGTGCTTCTGGATATGCTCGGCGCCCCACTTCATAAAGGCGCGGATGGCGGTGGGCGCAGTATAAAAAACGGTCACACCCAAACGCTCGCAGATGTCCCAGAAGCGGTCTCGCGCCGGCCAGTCGGGCGCGCCTTCGTACATCACGGTGGTGGTGCCGGCGGCGAGCGGCCCGTAGACGGTGTAGCTGTGCCCGGTCACCCAGCCAATGTCGGCGGTGCACCAGAAGACGTCGTCCTCCTTGAGGTCGAAGACCCAGCGGGTGGTGGCGAGGCACCCGACGAGATAGCCGCCGGTGGTGTGGACGATGCCCTTGGGCTTGCCCGTGGTCCCGGAGGTGTAGAGGATGTAGAGGGCGTCTTCGGAGTCCATGGCTTCGGGCGGGCACCAGGCCGGGGCGTCCTGCAGGAGCCGGTGCCACCAGTGGTCGCGACCCTCGCGGATGTGCACGGGGAACTCCTGCCCGCCGCGCTTGACCACCACCACGTTCTCAATCGAAGGGCACGCGGCCAGGGCTTCATCGGCATACTGCTTCAAGGGCAGGACGCTGCCGCGCCGGTAGCCGCCGTCGGCGGTGATCAAGAGCTTCGCCCGGGCGTCGTTGATGCGATCCTTCAAAGCCTCGGCGCTGAAGCCGCCGAAGACGACGGAATGGATGGCCCCGAGGCGGGCGCAGGCGAGCATGGAGATGGCAGCCTCGGGGATGAGCGGCAGGTAGATGGCCACCCGGTCGCCTTTGCGGATGCCCAGGCGCTTCAAGACGTTCGCGAATTGATTCACCTCGCGGTAGAGGTCCCAGTAGGTGTAGGTGCGGCGGTCGCCCGGCTCCCCCTCCCAGAGGAGCGCCGCCTTGGTGCGCCGTCTGCTCCCAGCCCGCACGTGGCGGTCGAGGCAGTTGACGCTCGCGTTCAGCTTCCCGCCCACAAACCACTTGGCCTGCGGCGGCTTCCACTCCAGCACTTTCTTCCAGGGCCTCGCCCACTCGAGCTCCCTGGCCCAGGCGGCCCAGAACTCGAGCGGGCGCCGCGCCGACCGCGCATACACGTTCGGGTCGCGGCAGTTCGCCTGCCGGCGGAAGGCGGCTGACGCCTTGAAGAGACGCTTTTCCGCCAGCAGCGCCGCAATGCGGGCCTCCCCCGCTTCCGGCGGTGGCGGAGCGGTCTGTTTCCTTCGGGCTTTCATGGGGAAGGGTATTCTACCAGAGGCTCCGCGCGCGCAAGTGGCTCTGGGCCAGGCGGTGGCGGACTTCACCCTCTCCGACACCGACGGCCAAGGCCTCTGCTGTGAGCGGCGTCCCGCAGCCGGCAAAGGACACCTCGAGGGGAGTGGCGGCATCCTACTGGCTGTGGGATAATGCGGTTTGAGCGTGGGGCCAAAGGAATCATCCGGGTGAGGATCCACCGAAAAGTGTGGCGGCTCGTTTCTCTGCTGGCAGTGCTGCTCGGGACCTTACTGACCGCTTCCGCACAGAATTCGCCGCCTGCCGCGGCGCCCTCCGCGGCCAGCACCGTGGCCGACGCCCGCGCCCAGGCCTACTACCACTTCACCCTGGCGCACATGTACGACGAGATGGCGGAGCTCTTCCGCCGCAGCGACTACCAGCGCCGCGCCATCGAAGAGTACAAGGAAGCGTTGAAGTACGATCCCGGCTCCGCCCAACTGGTGGTTGAGCTGGCCGATGCCTACCGCCGCGGCGGACGCATCCGTGAGGCCGTACTGGAGGCCCGGCAACTGCTCGAGACCGACCCCGACAACTTGGCTGCCCACCGGCTGCTCGGCCACATCTACCTCCAGACCCTGGGCGAGCTGCAGCCGGGTGCCCCGGCGGAGCCGCAGCAGACCTTGCCGCTGGCCATCGAAGAGTTCGAGCACATCACCCGGCTCGCCCCTGGCGACACCGAGGCTCTGCTGAACTTGGCCCGGCTCTACCGGATGAACAACGACCTGGCCCAGGCCGAAGCCGCGCTGAAGAAGCTGCTGGGCGTCGAGCCCCAGTCGGAAACCGCCCTGGCCGCCCTAGCTTTGCTCTACAGCGACCGGGGCCAGTACCAGAAGGCCATTGACCTCCTCCAGGAGGCGGCGGCTGGCTCTCCTTCGGGCAAGCTGCTGGCCTCGCTGGCCTACGCCTACGAACAGGCGAACGACTTTGACAATGCCATCCAGACGTACCGCCGCGCCTTCGAGCAGGACGAAGACAACCTGGAACTGCGGCGGCGCCTGGCTGAAAGCCTCGTGCGCGCCGACCGGCTGGAGGAGGCCCTGAGCGAATACCGGGCTCTGGCCGAGGTCGACCCGGAAGACCCCCAGACCCAGCTGCGCCTCTCCCAGGTGTACCGCCACCTGGGCCGCTTTCCGGAAGCGCGGGCGGCGCTGGAGAAAGCCAAGCAGCTCGCCCCCGATAGCCTGGAGATGGCCTTCAACGAGTCCTTCCTCTATGAGGCCCAGGGGGACTTCCGCGGCGCCATCGCGGTGCTCTCCGAGATGGTGGCCCGCATGACCCAAGCCTCCGCAGACTACGACGAGCAAGAGCGGCACAGCCGCAGCATCGTCTTGGAACGCTTGGGGACCCTGCACCGGCAGACGGAAGCCTACGAGGAGGCCGTGCAGGTGTTCGAGCTTCTTCTCCCCTTGGGCGAAGAGGAGGCGCGGCGCGGGTACGCCCAGATCATCGAGACCCAGCGGCAGGCTCGCCAATTCGACGCCGCCGTGGCCAGGGCCCGGCAGGGCCTGGAGCGCTTTCCCGAGGACGCGGACTTGAAGCTGCAGCTCGCCACCCTGCTCGGTGACCGCGGCGAACTGGAGCGGGGCGTAGAGCTCGCCCGCAGCCTGCTCGACGCCTCCCCGGCCGACCGCCAGATCTATCTGGCCCTGGCCCAGATCTACGAGCGCAACAAGCGCTTCCCGGAGGCGGAGGCCGCCGTCGCCGAGGCGGAAAAGCTCTCCCAGCCGGGCGTGGAGATGGAATACGTCCACTTCCTGCGCGGGGCCCTCTACGAGCGGCAGAAAAAGTACGACCTGGCCGAAGAGCAGTTCCGCAAGGTGCTGGCCATGAATCCCGAGAGCGCCGTCACCTTGAACTATCTGGGCTACATGTTCGCCGACCAGGGAATGAAGCTCGAGGAGTCGGTCGAGCTGCTCGAGCGGGCTGTGAAGATCGAGCCCTACAACGGCGCCTACTTGGACAGCCTGGGCTGGGCCTACTTCCGCCTGAACCAGCTCGGCAAGGCCGAGGAGTACCTGAGGCGGGCGGTGGAGCGCATCAGCCGCGACCCCACCATCCACGACCACCTGGGCGACCTCTACTACAAGTTGGGCCGGCTCGATCTGGCCGAAAAGGCCTGGGAGCGCTCCCGGGAAGAATGGGAGCGCACCCCCAAGACCGAGTTCGACTCCGACGCCTTCGCCCGGCTGGAAGCCAAGCTGCGCGACCTCAAGTCGCGCCTGGCCCAGGAAACCCAGACCAAGCCGCCCAAGTGAGTGGCGGCCTCCGCTGATGGCGTCGCCCTGGCTGGCACTGCCCGCCTTCGCCAAGATCAACCTCAGCCTGGAGCTCCTGGGTCGCCGCCCGGACGGCTACTGGGAGATCCGCACTCTCTATCAAACCATCACCCTCCACGACCGCCTGCGGCTGCGCCTGACTCACTCGCCCGAGGTCGTAGTGCGCGTGCCCGGCGGCGGCGCTCCCGGCGGTGCCAGCAACCTCATCCATCGCCTGCTCAGCCGCGCCCGCCGTCTCCTCGGCATCCGCCGCGGGGCGGAAGTGGAGCTGGAGAAGAACATCCCCGTGGCGCGGGGCCTGGGCGGCGGCTCGAGCGACGCCGCGGCGGCGCTCCTCGGCTTCTTGCGCCTCACCCGCACCGAACTGCCGGAAGAAGAATTGTTCCGCCTGGGGGCAAGCGTCGGCGCCGATGTCCCTTTTTTTTTCTTGGGCGGATGCGCCCTGGGCGTGGGCCGCGGGGACGAAGCTCACCCGCTCGATGACCTCGAGCCGGTCCCCTGCCTCCTGCTCTCGCCGCCCCGGACGATTCCAACCCGCGCTGCCTACGCGTGGGCGACCAGCCGGGCGCGGTTGACGCCTCGACCCCAAACGGCTATGATAAGGGATTCGCGGTCGTTGGCGGCTGGCCTCTGGACCCCGGGGAACGATTTCGAGCCGGTTGTCTTTCCGCGCTTCCCGGAACTTGCTAGAATGAAGGCGGCGTTGCTGCGGGCCGGTGCGCGGCAGGCGGGGCTTTCGGGAAGCGGTTCCACTGTTTACGCGCTGTTCTCCCAGCGGGCGGCTGCCGAGCGGGCGGCGGCGCGCTGGGCCTCGGCGGCGACGGTGTTTCAGGTCGAGACCCTGCCGCGACGCCGCTACCAGCAGTGGCTGAGGTGGGGAGTCGTCCAACGGTAGGACATCTGCCTTTGGAGCAGAAGACCCAGGTTCGAATCCTGGCTCCCCAGCCAGGCAGCCGCCGGGCTCCTGACTCCGCAGCGGAGTGAGAACGTGAGCGGAAACCGATACAAAGTGTTCAGCGGCGGCGCCAACCGGGCGCTGGCCGAAGAGATTTGCCAGTACCTGGGCCTGCCGCTGGGCGACGCCAGCCTGGGCCGGTTCAGCGACGGGGAGATTTACTTCCAAGTCCACGAGAACGTCCGCGGGGTCGATGTGTTCGTCGTCCAGCCGACCTGCCATCCGGTGGACAGCCACCTGATGGAGCTGCTGCTGATGATCGACGCCTTCAAGCGGGCCTCTGCCGCCCGCATTACCGCGGTGATGCCCTACTACGGCTACGCCCGCCAGGACCGCAAGGACAAGCCGCGGGTGCCCATCTCGGCGAAGCTCATCGCTGACCTACTCGAGAAAGCGGGCGCGAACCGCGCCTTGTGCCTGGACCTTCACGCTCCGCAGATCCAGGGCTACTTCAACGTGCCCGTGGACCACATCTATGCCACCCCGGTGCTGCTCGAATACTTTGTCCGCAAAGGCCTGGCGGAGCTGACCGTGGTGGCCCCGGACGCCGGCGGTGTGGAGCGGTCCCGCTTCTTCGCCAAGAAAATGGACGCCCCCCTGGCCATCGTGGACAAGCGCCGCGTGGACATTGACGTCTCCGAAGTCGTGCACATCATCGGCGAGGTCGAAGGCCGCACCGCGCTCATCATTGACGACATTGTGGATACGGCCGGGACGCTGGTGAAGACCGTGCAGGCCCTGCACGAGCAGGGGGCCAAGCAAGTCTATGCCGCCTGCACCCACCCGGTGCTGTCGGGGCCGGCCATCAAGCGGATTTGCGACTCGAAACTGGGCGAGCTGGTGGTAACGAATTCGGTCCCGCTCGGCCCGGAGGCCAAGGCTTGCGATCGCATCAAAGTCTTGAGCGTGGCCCCGCTGCTGGCGCGGGCCATCCGCTCCATCCACGAGGAGGCTTCGGTCAGCACCCTGTTCGTCTGAGTGGAGCGAAGGTTTCGGGCGGCCCAGCCCAAAGATTCGCGGCCGCCCTGGCGTCTAGGAGAGAGAGGGAATGGAAAAGTTGACGGTGGAAGCTCAGCCCCGCTCGGAGCGGGGCAAGAACCAGGCCCGGCAGCTGCGCCGCGCCGGCTTGGTGCCGGCCGTGGTCTACGGCGGCGCGGCCGAGCCCGCGTCAGTGAGCGTGAACCCGCGCCTGGTGGAAAAGATCCTGCATTCGGAGGCCGGCCACAACGCCGTCTTCACCCTGAAGATCCAGGGGCAGGGCGAGACTCCGGCCATGATCCGCGACTGGCAGCCCGACCCGGTGCAGGGCTCGCTCCTGCACGTGGACTTCCTGCGCATCGCCATGGACGTGCGCCTGAAGGTAAAAGTCCCGGTGCACACCCGCGGGGAAGCGGTGGGGGTCAAGCAACAGGGGGGCATCCTGGAGCCGGTGCAGCGCGAGGTGGAGGTGGAATGCCTGCCCAGCGACATCCCGGACGAGTTCGGCGTCGATGTCAGCGGGCTCAGTATCGGGGACAGCGTCCGCGTCGGCGACCTCAAGATTGACAACCGCAAGCTCCGCATCCTGACCGACCCGGAGCGGGTCATCGCCCACGTGGTGGCTCCCAAGGCGGAGGAGGAGAAGCCGGCGGTCGAAGCCGCCGTGGCGGTCGAGGCTCCGGCGGAGCCGGAAGTGGTTCGCAAGGGCAAGGCGGAAGCGGAAGGTGAGGGAGCCGCAGCTGCCCCCGGCGCCGAGACCGAGAAGAAGAACGAGAAGAAGAAGTAGTCGGATGCGGTTGATTGTGGGGCTGGGCAACCCGGGCCGCGACTACGCCCATACCCCCCACAACCTGGGCTTCGCCGTGGTCGAGCGGCTCGTGGAAGAGGCCCGCATCCGTACCCGCCAGCGTGCCTTTCGGGCGCACCTGTGGCGGGGGCGGCTCGACGCCAAGGAAGTGCTGCTGGCCCAGCCGCAGACCTACATGAATCTGAGCGGCGTGGCGGTGGCCGAGCTGCTGCGGGCTGAGAGGTTGAAGCCAGCGGACTTGATCGTGGTCGCCGACGACGTGGCCTTGCCCTGGGGGCAATTGCGCATCCGGGAGCGCGGTAGCGCCGGCGGCCACAACGGCCTGGAGTCGGTGGTGGCCGAGGTGGGAAGCACAGAGTTCCTGCGGGTGCGGTTGGGAATCCAGCCCCGAGGCGGCGAGGTCGGCGACCTGGCCGAATACGTGCTGACGCCGATGGGCCCGGAAGAGCGGCGGCTGGCGGCTGAAATGGTGGCTGAAGCTACCGAGGCAGTGCGAGTCATCCTGCGGGAAGGCCCGAAAAAGGCCATGACCCGCTTCAATCGCCGGGTGGCCGTGGGGGAACCCAGGAAGTGAGTTCTTGATCGAGGTGAGCATGCGAATCTACGAGGTGGTTTTCATCATCCGGCCGGACCTGCCGGAAGCGGAGATTGACGCCCTGGTCGAGCAGATGCAGCAGGGGGTCACGGGGGCCGGCGGCCGGGTCGCGAAGCTCGAGAAGTGGGGCAAGCGGCCGCTCGCCTACCGCATCGGGCGCCAGCGGGAAGGCTACTTCGCCCTCTTTGAAGTTGAAGGCACCGGCGAGACCCTGCGGGAGTTCGAGCGCCGGCTGAAGGTGGCCGAGCCGGTCATCAAGTTTCTGAGCGTGCGCGTCGACCTGGAGCGGAAGAGGATGGAGAAGCTCCGCCACCGCCGCGAACACCGCGCTGCCCGCCGCCATCGTCCGGGGCCGCCGGCGAGCAGCGGCTCGGCGGAAGC
>JACQTJ010000036.1 GCA_016210855.1 Acidobacteriota bacterium
AGTTTCTGCCGTGCTTTTATCGCCTCGAGGGCAACTACGGCCGCGCGGACGAATACGAGCAGCTCTACCACGAAGGCAAGATCTCGGCCGATGCCCACGCCGTCTCCCACCAGCTCTACCGGCACGGCCCCCTGCCGGTGCTGGAGTTGCGACACGCCCTGGGCTGGACCTCGAAGCGCCAGAACCAGCGCTTCAAGCGAGCCCTGCTCGAACTCCAGCTTCGCTTGCTGATCGTTCATTGGGGCACGCAAGCCGAAACCGGCGCCTGGGAAAGCGGGGTCTACCAGTTGACCCCGCGGGCCTTCCCGCAGCAGGTCAAAGCGGCGGCGAAGCTCTCCGCCGAGGAAGCCCGGCGGCGCATCGCCGCGCAGTATCGCACGCTGAACCCCGTTGCCACGGCGGCCGACTTCAAGCGGCTGTTCTGCTGGCCACCCGAGTGAGCTACACTCCGCCGACACTATGGCAAGGCGATGGGCGGGATTCGCGCTGGGATTGGCTCTCGTGCTGTGGCCGGCGGGAGTGCCGGCCCAGCAGGGCTTCCGCCCCCCAGTGGTGGAATGGGCGGCGGACGGCAAAGTCCTCATCGGCGCGAGCAATCTCCTGGCCCGTTTCGATTTGGACTCCGACCGGGAAGAGTTGCTCGACGCGTCCGGCTCGACCTTCGCCCTCAGCCCCGACGGCCAGCGCCTGGCTCTCGGTGGCCCGAACCGCCTCGAGCTGCGCACCTATCCGGGCTTTGAGCGGCAAGCCACGCTGTCCTTGCCAGAAGGCACCGAAATCACCGCGCTCGCCTGGTCGCCCGACGGGGCCACGCTGGCCGCCGGGACGCGGGCTGGCCACACGTTGCTGTCGGAAGTGTCGAGCCGCGAGCTCTGGGCCGACCTGGGGGTCGAGCCCGCCAGTCGGGTCGAGCGGCTGCGGTTTGCCGCCGACAGCGCCCGCTTGCTCGCGGCCTACGAAGACGGCCGCGCCGTCCTCTGGGACATCGTGGCCCGGGAGGAAGTCCACCGGTTCAGCCCGGCCCGGAATCTCCGGGGCGAGCTGGAAGGGGAAACCGCGGTGGTGGCGCTCGGGCCCGACGGCCGCCGCCTGCTGGCCAATCAGGTGCGCGACGAAAACGCCGAGTTCGTCCTGCTCGACGACCAAGGCGGCATCGCGTGGCGCCGGGCCGGCTACGGCCTTGATTTCACCCCGGACGGCGCGGGCGTGCTGGCGCTGGCCCCGCCTTTCCGCATCGCCGCCCTCTACCGCACCGCGGATGCCGAAGCGTTGCGCATCTTCGAGCCGCCCGAGTCTGTGACCACGGTCTATCTGGTGCGCCTCAGCCCCGACGGGAAGTTTTTGCTCGGCGTGGGCGAGGACCCGCGCGGCCAGATGCTCATCCTCTGGGACTTCTTGACCGCCCGGGTGCTCAAAACCCGCCGCTGACAAGGCCCCGCCTTGTCATCCCGAGGGATCTGGTTTTCACATTGAAGCAGATGCCTCGACTTCGCTCGGCATGACAATTGGGCTGGGGCGACACTAGAAGCTTTTGCATCACCTCTGTTTGGCGGGTCAGGGCTTCAGCCCTGACAGCAAACGCCAAAAAAACCACGGGCTTTAGCCCCTGAGGCCCCTTCAAGAGAGGTTATGCAATGGCTTCTAGTTGAACCCGGCCTGCTCCCACTTCCGCAGCGTGTCCTTGACGAGCGCCGCGACGCAGGCGATGACGCGGCGGTAGTAGTCGTCCGCTTTGCGCTGGTCGAAGTCGCTCGGGGCACCCGCGCCCTTCTGGTAGAGCCCGATGCTTGAAGGCGCTGGCGTCGCCGCCCAGGCGCCTGGGGCCGGATTCGCTGTCGCCGTCACCTGCGCGAGCCGCTCCCGCTTCACCAGCTTCGGGTTGATGGCCTGGATGAAGGCCGTCTCGTTTTCCCCCGCGTGCCCGCCGGGGTTGCCAAAGACTTCCTGGGCAGCTTCGGGACAGGCCGCCCACCAATTCACCACCAGGGTGTTGACCCCGCGAGCCAGCGCTACTTCCTGCGCCACCCGCTGCAGGACTTCGGTCTGGGGGCCGCCGTGGCCGTTCACGATGACGATGTTCTTGAAGCCGTTCTTGGCCAGGCCTTCGAGCACCGCCCGCACGTAGGGGGCGTAGACCTCGGCCGGGATGTGCAGGGCCCCGGGGTAGGGCGCCATCGAGCCGGTCACCCCGTAGGGGATGTGCGGAGCGATGAGGGCATTCACGTCTTCGGCAATCGCTTCGGCGATTTTCACCGGAGCCAGGTTGTCGGCGCCGTTGTTCGCGACCCCGTGCGGCTCGAGTGTCCCCGTGGTCAGCAGCACGGTCTTCACCTTTGCCGGGACGAGCTCCCGGAATTCCAGCCAGTTCAGCTCATCCATCCAGCGCGACGAAATCTGCTGAGCGGAGGCGGGCAAGAGGCAAATGAGGCAGAGGAAGCTAAAGAACGAAACATGCGCTTTCATACGTCCCCCTTCAATCCGTGTTTATCCGTGTGCCCCGACGGGCATCCGTGGTTGCAAATCTACTGCGGCTTGAGCTGCCAGAGCAGGTAGAACATCACAAAAATCCCCAGGAGAAGCAGCAGGAGGAAGACGACTGCCTTGCGGCCGCTGGGGGGAGCCGCCGGCAGGCGGACGTCGGCCACCTGCTCGGGCTCGAAGCCAGCCTGCTCGACGTAGGCGCAACCCACCACGGTTACGTCCGGCACGATGCGCCCGTCCTCTAGGATTACCTCGACCACTTGCAGGCCGCTCTCGGCTCCCGGCAGCCCGCGCAGTTTTTCCTGAATCGCCAGCGGTAACTCGTCCATCCCTGTTCCATTCTCATGTCATCCCGAGCCTGCCCCGAGCGAAGCCGAGGGGCGAAGTCGAGGGATCTGCTTTTCCTAGGACTGCAAAAGCAGGTTCCTCGCCTCGAATGCCTGCCAAGGCTGGCTTTCGGGGGCAGGGGCTCGGAATGACAAGCAATATTACCGCAGGTGCTCCTGCTGGCCGACGCGGTAAGACTCAGCCAGATACTGCCGCAAGCGGGCGTCAAGCTGGCGCGGCTCGGTGAGCCGGAAGAAGTAGCCGTAGGCGCGCGGGCCATAGAAAACCACGCGGAAGAAGCGCGGGTCCTTGACCGGCCGGGTCAGGGTCAACCCAGCGAGCAGCGCGTCCTTCTGCACCTGGACGCCCGCAAAGCGCATCCGCGCCTGGAAGCTGATGCGGGTCTTGTTGGCGTTGACCAAGAGCGGGCCGTGCCGCCGCAGCGCCGCCACCAGCCGGTTGAACAGCCGGCGCAGC
>JACQTJ010000040.1 GCA_016210855.1 Acidobacteriota bacterium
GCGCCTGGCCGCGCGCCAGGCGGCTCTCGAGCAGGCTGCCTTCCTCCTCGGGGAGCTCGACCTGATTTTCGCCCGGGCTCGCTACGCCCGTGACTTCCGCTGCACGCTGCCCGCCCTCAACACCGACCACACCCTCACCCTGACCGCTGTCCGGCATCCGCTGCTTGAAGCCGCGCGCGGGGCCGCGGTGGACGGCGAAGTCGTCCCGATTTCCCTGCGGCTGGATCAAGAGCACCACGTGCTCGTCATCAGCGGGCCGAACGCCGGCGGCAAGACCGCTGCCTTGAAGACCCTGGGGCTGGCGGCGCTGGCGGCCCAGGCCGGGATTCCCGTGCCGGCCGAAGAAGCCCGGCTGCCGGTTTTCGAGCACGTGCTGGCGGACATCGGTGATGAGCAATCGCTGGTCGAAAACCTTTCCACTTTTTCCGCGCACATCCTGAACCTGCGGCAGATGGCCGAGGAAGCCAGCGAGCGCGCCCTGGTGCTGCTCGACGAGCTCGGCGCCGCCACCAGCCCCGAGGAAGGGGCTGCCCTGGGCATCGCCCTACTCGAGCACTTCCGCCAGCGGGGGGCTTTGACGGTGGCGACCACCCACCACGAGCGCCTCAAGGCCTACGCCGCCTCGACCCCCGGGGCCCTAAACGCTGCGGTCGAATTCGATGAAGTGAACCTACGGCCGACGTATCGGCTGCTTCTGGGGGTGCCAGGGGTTTCAAGCGGCCTGGAGATGGCGGGGCGCCTGGGCCTGGGAGCGGGAATCGTCGAAGCCGCGCGGGCCAAGCTCACCGCCGAGGCCGGCGAAAACGCCGCCCTCATTCGCTCACTCCACCAGACCCAGCAAGAGCTGGAACGCCTCCAGGCCGAGGTCCGCGGCGAACTCGAACGGTTGCGGGCCGAGCGGGAGCAGTTGCAACAGCAGTGGCTCAAGGAACAACAGAAGAAGCTCTCCGAACTGGAAAAGAGCCTACAGGCCATCCTCGGTGAGCACCGCAAGGAGTTGCGTCAGGTTTTGGACTCGGTGCGGGATCCCAAGCTCCGCGCCCGGCTGGAAAAGGCCGGGACGCGGCAGCTCGGCCAAGTGCATGCCCGGCTGAAGGACGAGTTCGACACCACGGTAGTGGCTCACCTCGGCGAGAGCGCCCCCCAGCCGGCCCGGCCGCGGGTGAAGCCGGAAGAATTGGTGCCGGGGGCGCGGGTGAAGCTGCGGGGCATCGCCCGCCGCGGCGTCATCCTCAGCAAGCTCGACGCCACGACGGTTGAAGTGCAGATCGGCAGCCTGCGCATGCGGGCCCGCGCCGACGACGTCGAAGAAGCAGAAGCCGCCGCGGTGCCGAAGACATCGGTCACGCTCAAGAAGGCCGAACCGCCCCCACCTAAGACCCCCGCTGTCCCGGAGCTGCACGTCCGAGGCCTGCGGGTGGAAGAAGCTCTGGAGAAAGTGGACAAGTTCCTGGACGAAGCTGTGCTGGCCGGGAAGACTGAAGTTCGCTTGGTGCACGGCATCGGCACCGGCGCTTTGAAGAAAGCCCTGGCGGAATTCTTGGCCGAGCACACCCACGTAGAGGGGTGGCGCGAAGCCGAACGCGAACACGGCGGCGCCGGGGTGACGGTTGCAACCCTGCGGAAAGGCGGGTAGTGGCGGAGCCGGGGAGCATTGCCGAGCGGGTGAAGCAACAGGCGGACATCGTGCGCCTGGTGGGCGACTACGTGCGCCTGAAGAAGAGCGGGCAGAACTTCCTGGGCCTCTGCCCGTTTCACTCCGAAAAGACCCCGTCGTTTGCCGTCCATCCGGTCAAGCAGATTTACCACTGCTTCGGCTGCGGGGCGGGCGGGGACGTTTTCAAGTTCGTGATGGAGATGGAGAAGGTGAGCTTCCCGGAGGCCCTGAAGCTGGTGGCCGACAAGGTGGGGGTGCGGCTGCCGGAGCGCCGCCCGCGCACGCCCGAGGAAGCCAAGGCCACGCGGCTGCGCTCGGCGCTGGTCGAGCTGCACGAGCAGGCGGCGCAGTTCTTCCAAGAGCAATTGAATCAAACCAAGGAAGGGAAACTCGTCCGGGACTACCTGCACGACCGCGGGTTGACCGACCAGCTCATCCAGACATTCGGGATTGGGTACGCGTCCGGCATGGGCGATGCACTGCTGCGACGCCTGCGGGAGCGCGGCACCCAGACGGGCGGGGGTCTCCCCGCGAAGAATGAACTGGTCGAAGCCAGCGGGTTGGTGAACAAGGATGAGCGGGGGACGCTCTACGACCGCTTCCGCCGCCGGGTGATGTTTCCCATCTGGAACGAGAGCGGTCGCGTTGTGGCCTTCGGCGGGCGGGCGATGGGCGACGACCAGCCCAAGTACCTGAACTCGCCCGAGACCCCCATCTATTCCAAAAGCCGGGTGCTCTACAACCTCCATCGCGCCAAGGAGGCCATCCGCAAGCAGGACTACGCGGTGCTGGTCGAAGGGTATCTGGACTGCATCGGGGTGCACGCGGCGGGGGTCGGGAACGTCGTGGCCACCTGCGGCACCAGCCTAACCGATCTGCAAGTCCGGCTGCTCGCCCGTTCAGCCCGCAACGTGGTGGTGAGCTTCGACCCGGACACAGCCGGGGTAGCCGCCACCGAGCGCTCGCTCAACCTGCTTCTGGAGCAGGGCTTTCAGGTGCGGGTGCTGGCCCTGCCGTCGGGGTTCGACCCCGACCTCTTCGTGCGGGAAAAAGGCGGGCCGGCTTACCGGGAAAAGCTCAAGGAGTCGCTTCCTTATCTCGAGTACCTGGCGGAGCGGGCCCGGGGGCAATTCGACTTCCGCCGCCAGGAGGGGAAGATTGCGGCGCTCAATTACCTGTTGCCGTATCTTGCCCGGGTGCCGAACAAGATCCGCCGCTCGGAGTGGGCGACGGAGCTGGCGCAACGGCTGCAAATCGAAGAAGCCCTGCTGCGGGAAGAGCTGCGGCGGGCAGCGGCGGAGCGGCGCCCGGAAGTGAAGCTGCGCCCGGAGCAAGCCCGGGTGCTTGAAAGCGCGGCGAAACCGGCCGAGCGCCGACTGCTGCAAATCCTGCTGGAGAACGAGGCCATCCGCGCCGACCTGCTGACGGAGCTTGAAGACTCCGGGGCCCACAAGGGCGCGGGCCTGGAGACGGTGTTCGAGCAGGCCCTGGGGCTGGGGCGAGCGGGCGAGTCGCTCACGCTCGAGCGGCTGGCTGAGCCGGTGGGCGAAGCGGAGCGGCGCCTGCTTTTCGAAATGGCCTTCGACGACAGCACCAACGCCCGCGGGACCCTCGAAGAGGCGCGGTCGTGCCTGGCGGCCATGCTGCGGCGGAAGCTCGAGGCGGAACTGCGCGGCGTGCAGGGCGATATTGAACAGGCGGAGCGGAAGAAAAGCGGCGGGGAGCTGCGGGAGCTGCTGGCGCGCAAGCAAGCCCTGCGCAAAGCCCTCGCCGAGTTGAACTGAAGCCTGTGGCGGGGAACTGGCTGTTGACGCTACCGAGCCGAAAGGCTAGAGTATCTCCCAATTGCAATTCGTCCCCAAAAGATTCCGGGAAGAACAGTGGCAGTGAGCCGTCCCTTCGGCAAGAGAAACATGTTTGCGCGCAGGCTTTGCGGGGGACGAGCAGGCAGACTTCAGGGTTCAAGGAGGAGAGCATGCGCAGGCTAGGAGTTCCTCCGGTTATCGTCTCGTTCTTGCTGCTGCTGGGCCTGCTTGTCAGCCCGCCGGCGGCCGCGGCCCAATCCGTTGTTCTCTTCGACGAAAAGGTCAAGATCCCGTACGGTTTGCGGCTTGACTCAGTGGAGTTTCCTCCGGGCGAGTATCGGCTCCAGTTCGGCACACAACAAGGAACTCCCACCCTGAGTCTGAAGTCAGGCAAGGGCGCGATGCTGGGACGAATCACGGGAGAGCAAAGAGAGAATGTCCCTGAGGGCGCTGAAAAGCTGGGTAAGGGACGCAGCCGGTTGAAAATCCTTCCGATTCCGAATTCGGAATCGCCCAATAGCCGCTGGATTGTGTTTATTTTCGAATTCAAGGGCCCCCGCTCCGAACAACCCTCCCGGTGGACTTTCCGTCTTCGGGAGGCGGAAAAAGGAAAGTAGGGGGAGCCCGGTAGCTGGAAGCTAGGTCACCTGCTCAGGGAACTGCTGGCGGGCAAGCAGGCCCTCCGCAAAGCCCTGGCCGACTTCGGCTAGGGAGAGCTGGTAGTGTCTTAAGGCCAAATGTCAAACCAAATTAAGACACTGCCGAAGAGCTGGGGCTATTGACGCCGGGGCGGGGAACCTGCTAACGTTGGTGGGTTTTTCTCGCAAACCCTCGCTCGCGCCGACTCATCTAAGGATTGAGGGGGCAGCAGGGGAAGGCAAGGGGCAGCCGGGAGCTGGGGCCATCCTATCAAGGCAAATGAAATCAATGGGTTAGCTCGGATACTGAGGGCTAGGTCTCTCTCGGGACTGCGCGAAGGAGTCTGAAGTTGGCGATTGAAGAAAAATACGACCAGGTGCGGCAGCTGATTGCCATGGGCAAGGAGCGCGGCTACTTGCTCTACGACGAGGTCAACGACCTCCTGCCGGCCGAGGTGCATTCCTCCGACGAGATTGACGACGTGTTGACGGCCTTCGACGACGCCGGCATCGAGATTCTCGAGGAAGCCCCGAAAAAGCCCCCCACCCGCCTCCAGCAGGAGGGCGAGGAGCGCGCGGTCGAAGAGGCCCGGGGCGAGGAAGTGGAGCTCGATCTCACCCCGGGGGCGCTCGAGAAGACGAACGACCCGGTGCGCATGTACCTGCGGGAGATGGGGACGGTACCGCTGCTTACCCGCGAGGGCGAGGTGGTGATCGCCAAGCGCATCGAGCGGGGCCAGCTCCGGGTGGTCAAGGTGCTGGCGCGGTCGCCGCTGGTCATCAAGGAGGTGATCGCGCTGGGCGAGGCCCTGCGCAGCGGCGAGAAGTCCATCAAGGAAGTGGTGCGCATCGACGACGACGAGCTGACCGAGGAGCTGATGGCGGAAAAGACCCGCCACCTGCTCCGCATCATCGGCAAGCTCACCAAGGTTGAGCAGAAGGCCCGCCAGCAGGCGGAGCGGCTGGCGAAGATCCGCTCCCGCAAGACGCGGCGGGCCATCCGGGCCCGCTGGGCACTGGCCCGGACACGGGCCCAGGCCGGGCGCCTGCTGCGCTCGATTGACTACAACCCCGCCGAGCGCAAGCGCCTGATCGAGCGCTTGCGGGAGACGGTGACCGAGCTCAACCTCCTCGACCGTGACCTCGGCAAGCTCAGCCGCCGCGTGGACCTCGCCTCGGAAGAGAACGTCCCGGAGATCCGCCGGGAGCTGCGGGAGGCCCGCGTCCGCCTGCGGGGGCTCGAGGAGCTGGCCGAGGTTTCGCCGGAAGAGCTGCGCCGGACGCTGAAGGTGATCCAGCGGGGCGAGGCCGAGTCGGCCCAGGCCAAGCAGGAGCTGATCGAGGCCAACCTCCGCCTGGTGGTCTCCATCGCCAAGAAGTACACCAACCGTGGCTTGCAGTTCCTCGACCTCATCCAGGAGGGGAACATCGGGCTGATGAAGGCGGTGGACAAGTTCGAGTGGCGCCGCGGCTACAAGTTCTCGACCTACGCCACCTGGTGGATCCGCCAGGCCATCACCCGGGCCATCGCCGACCAGGCCCGCACCATCCGCATCCCGGTGCACATGATCGAGACCATCAACAAGCTCATCCGCACCTCGCGGCAACTGGTGCAGGAGCTGGGCCGGGAGCCCACCTCGGAAGAGATCGCCAAGCGCATGGAGATCCCGGTCTTCAAGGTGCGCAAGGTGATGAAAATCGCCCAGGAGCCCATTTCGCTGGAAACCCCCATCGGCGAAGAAGAGGACTCGCACCTAGGCGACTTCATCGAGGACAAGGCGGTGGTCTCGCCCTCGGACGCGGTCATCAACCTCAACCTGAAGGAGCAGACCGCCAGCTTGCTCAAGACCCTCACCCCGCGCGAGGAGAAGGTCATCAAGATGCGGTTTGGGCTGGACGACGGCTCCGAGCACACCCTGGAAGAAGTGGGGCAGTCGTTCGCCGTCACCCGCGAGCGCATCCGCCAGATCGAGGCCAAGGCCCTGCGCAAGCTGCGCCATCCCTCCCGCTCCCGCAAGCTGCGGGCCTTCCTCGAGGGCCACGGCCGGGAGTAACCCCCCGACCTCTCTGCGGCTGGAAAGCTTGACAACACCCCGGTTTTCGCCCTAGCTTGGCTCCCCGAGGCATTCTTCGCCACCGAAGGAGCGCATGGGCGAACGCCAGTGCGTCAGCTGCGGTAAGTACGTTGAAGAACACCTGACGGACTGTCCCTTCTGCCGCGAGCCCCTGCCGGAAATCCCCCACCTGCGCGCAACTTTGCAGCGGGAGGGCGGGCCGCTGATCCGGCGGGGACTGCTGTGGATGCTGCTGGCCGCGGTCTTATACTACTTCGCCGCCGGCTACAGTCCGCTAGATTTTCCCCTGCCGTTCGCGCGCGTCCTCACCGACTACCTGCTGCCACTGCTCTTCCTGGGCGGGCTGGGTCAGGCCACCTACGGCTTCTATCACAGCATCATGCAGTGAGGCGGGCCGGGTGCATAACCCTTACGGCGATGACCCGGATTCGCGGGGCCAAGCTGCTCGGGCCGAAACGCTGAGCGCGCCAGCGGCCCGGGCTTTCCCTGGCGCTCCCCTTTGTGGTAGGCTTTGCTAGCCGCCCTCACCCCTGACGAGGAGTCCCCGGGTCGGTTGATGGCTTTTCAGGAAGAGCAGGAAACCACCAAAGCCCAAGCGCGGCAGACCGAGCGCCGGGATCGGTACGCGGCGGCGGCCGGCGAGCGCTTGCGCGGGGCCGCCGAGTGTCAATTTTCCCTGCTCCCCTACGACGAACTGGTGCGGGTGGCGGGCACCTGGTACGAGGCCTGCGCCGAAGCCATGCTGCGCGGCAACTACGCCTCCATCGACCAGCTGATCCGCGAGCAGACCCGAGTGGCCGCCGAGGAGGGCTTTGAGCTGGACGATTTGATGCAACTGCTCCGCCTCTGCCGCCAGGTGGCCATCGAGAAGGACGGCTGGGCAGAAGACCAGTTCTCGGACGTGGACGCCGTCATTGACGACGCCCTGGGCGCTCTCCGCGGCCGGGTGGCCTGGGACATCCCCGAAGGACTCAACTACCTCACCGGGCTGAGCAAGGCCGACCGGGACCGCGCCCTGCACGAGAAGGAACAACGCGAAGCCGCCCGCAAGGCCGCCGAGCCCCGCGGGGAGCGGCGCACCCATGGCCGCAACAAGCTGCGCCTGCCCATCCGGGTCCGCGGGGTGCTGGAGAGCGGGCCGGTGGATGAGATCACTCGCACCGACAACGTCGCCAAAGGCGGGCTTTACTTCCTCTCCGACCAGCCCTACTTCAAGGGAGTCAGCCTGCAGGTGATGTACCCCTACTGGAGCACGCCGGGGGCCATCAACCACGAATACCGGGCCCAGGTGGTGCGGCTGGACGAGCGCGAGAAGCGCAAGGGCGTGGCCATCAAGTTCCTGGAGAGCCTGGGGGCCAAGGCCTCTTTGCGCTAGGGAGCCCCAGCCGGTTTTTGCACCGAAACCCCGTATTGGTAGACGAGCTGCGCGCCGCGGTCGGCCCCCAGCACGAGAATCCCGGTGACAATCAGCAGCCCGATCAGCACGACCGTCGGGACCGCCCGAGCCGCCACGCGGCGTCCGAACAGCGCGATACCCGAAAGCACGATCGCCAGCCCGGCCGCGACTTTCCCCAGGATCTCGTGCCGTTCGATAACCTCGAAGGCCGCCTCGGGCACCTCGACCTCTTCTTCGGCCAGCATGCCGGTGCCCGCGGCGGCTATGGCCCCGAGCGTCCCCAGCCAGAGGAGCCACACCGCCACACGCCCGAATTCCTCGCGCTGGCGCGCCAGCGCCAAGACTTGGAAGACGAGCGCCAACGGCAGAAGCACCAGGGGGAAGTGGACGAACAGCGGGTGCAAGTTCTCCATGGCGCTCAGGCCGGGGAAGAGCGTTTCCATCGGTTCACCTCAAGGCGTGACAGCGCCACTATAGCAAAAGCAGATTCCTCCCTTCGACTGCGCTCAGGGCAAGCAGGAATGTCTGTCCTACTCGTAGCGGAGGGCGTCGACCCTTCGCCCTGGCGGGCTCAGGGCGAGATGGGGCTCTTGCGGCCTAGCCTTGACTCCCAGCGGCTGCCGATTGTTCTTACTCGTACCTCAAGGCGTCGACGGGGTCGAGCCGGGCGGCCTTGACCGCCGGGTACATCCCGAAGAAGAGCCCGGTGCCGGCGGCCACGCTCACCCCCAACATCACCGCCCAGAGCGGCACGTAGCTCGGCAGGTTGGGCACGGTCGAGCGGATGACGGTGCTGATGAGGTAAGAGATGACAACGCCCACAACCCCGCCGGCGCCGGTCAGAGTCATGGCTTCGCTCAGGAACTGCCAGATGATGTCGCGGCGGCGGGCCCCGATGGCCTTGCGCACCCCAATCTCCCGGGTGCGCTCGGTGACCGAGACCAGCATGATGTTCATCACCCCCACGCCGCCAATGAGC
>JACQTJ010000042.1 GCA_016210855.1 Acidobacteriota bacterium
AGACGTGGTCGGGCAGTTCCAGCCTGAGCTCGATTCCAGTGAGCACAATGCGGGAGACCACGCCCGACATCAGGATGCCGGCCAGCAGGCTTGCCACCACGATGAAGAGCAGGTTGTTGCCGGTATTGAGCGCCGCCAGGGCGATGATGAGTGTCCCCACCACGTAAAACACGCCCTCCCGGGTCAGCTTGTAGTCCACCTGATAGAAGAGCCAGCGCAGCGGTGTGCCCCGCGCCATGGCCGGGACCAGCTTCACCGTGACGTAGCCGGTGATGATGAGTCCCACCAGGCTGAAGAACCAGCCGGTGACGATCATCTCCCAGTCGCGCCGGGCAAAGCCGCGGTCGCGCAGCGCCGAGCCGTTCAGCACCAGCACCAGGGCAATCAGCAGCCAGAAGAGGGCCAAAAAGAAATTCCGCGCCCCGGTCCAGTCGCGCTCGTCCATCCGCTTGACGTAGGTTTCCAAGGCGGGGTGGAAGCGGGCGAGTCTCAGGGCCAGTTCGCGCATAGCCGCCGCCCCTAGAGCGGGACTTCCGTCGAGTCCAGGATCTCCTGCAGGATGGCTTCTGCCTGCTCGGCCTTGCGCAGAGTGGAGGCGTAGCGCGTGCTCACCACCACCCGGTGGGCGAAGACCGGAATCACCAGCCGCTTGAAGTCGTCGGGCACGCAGTAGCCGCGGCCTTCGAGGAAGGCCAGAGCCTGCGCGGCCCGGTGGAGCATCATGGAGCCGCGGGGGCTGACGCCCAGGCTCAGGTGCTCGCTGGCCCGGGTGCGGTTGACCATGGTGAGCGCATAGTCAAGCAGGGCTTCGTCCACCCGCACCTGCCGGACCTGCTCCTGGAAGCCCAGCACTTCGTCGGCCGGCAACAGCGGCCGCAATCGCTCCAGCGCCTGCTGGGGGTCGTTCTCCGTGCGCAGGATTTCTTTTTCGCTCGCGGCTTCCGGATAGCCCATCCGTACCCGCAGCAGGAAGCGGTCGAGCTGCGACTCGGGCAGTGGATAGGTGCCGTGGTGTTCGATGGGGTTCTGGGTGGCCAGCACCAGGAAGGGCTGGGGCAGGGGATAGGTGTGGTTGTCCACTGTCACCTGGTGCTCGTTCATGGCCTCGAGCAGCGCCGACTGCGTCTTCGGGGTGGTGCGGTTGATTTCGTCGGCGAGGACGACGTTGGCAAACACCGGCCCATGCTTGAACTGGAAGCTCTGTTCGCGCTGGTTGTAGACGGAGATGCCAATGACGTCGCTCGGGAGCAGGTCCGAGGTGAACTGGATGCGCTGGAACGTGCAGTTGAAGCAGCGGGCCAGAGCCCGGGCCAGCATGGTCTTGCCGACACCGGGGACATCCTCGATCAGCAGATGGCCGCGGGCGAACAGGCCGACCAGGGCCAGCTTGATGACGTCGTCCTTGCCCTTGATGACCGTGGCGATGGCCCGCTGCAGCTCGGCCAGCTGGGCCCCGGTTTGGGTATGGTCCATGGCCCCTTGTCGGCTCCGCCCTTGCTCGCTTAGAATCGTCGTCGAGCTTTGGAACGTGGGCGCTTAGCTCAGCGGTGGAGCGCTCCCCTCACACGGGAGAGGTCGTAGGTTCGAATCCTACAGCGCCCACCACCTGCCTTGCCCCTCTGCTTCGCTACGATTCTAGCGGAAAACCTTCGCCCGTGAAACCCTTTGTGCCGCTGTTCCTTCGACGCCAGGATCTCTGTGCTACCATCGCTCGGTGCGCACCGCGATCCTGGGTTTCGCCCAAGTCGGCAAGACATCCCTCTTTCGAATCCTCTGCGGGCCGCATGTGCATGCGGAAGCCTATGGCGCTCACGTAGGGGTCGGGCAGATGCGGGACCCACGCTTGGAGGCGCTGGCCAAGCTGTACCACCCTAAGAAACTCACCTACGCTTATCTGGAGTTCCTCGACGCCCCGGCGCTTATGAGCGAGCCCGAAAAAGACGCGGCGGTCTTCGGCCTGGTCCGCGGGGCCGAGGCCTTCGCCCACGTGGTGCGGCTGTTCGGGGAAGACGCCAACCCCGGCCGGGACATCGCCCAGCTCGAAACCGAATTTCTGGTCACGGATCTCGACACCGTTACGAAACGCCTGGAGAAACTCGCCCGCGACCTCAAAAAAGCTGCCGCGGCAGAGCTCGAACACGAGCACGCCGTGCTCGAGAAAGCCCGCTCGGCTCTCGCCGCCGAGACTCCCTTGCGCGGCGTCGAGCTCGGTCCCGAAGACCAGCGCCTGCTGCGCGGCTTCATGCTGCTCAGCGCCAAGCCGCTGCTGCTGGTGCTGAACGCCGGGGACGAGGATGCCCCTGCCATCGAGGGCGTTCCGGAGAAGTACGGCGTGGCTGGCTCCGCCCGCCGGCCCCGCGTCGCCCTCACCGAAATCTGCGGGAAAATCGAGACCGAGCTGGCCGAGCTTGACCCCGGCGAAGCCGCCGACTTCCTGGCGAGCTACGGGTTGAAGGAGTCGGCCCGCGACCGCGTCCTGCATACCGCCTACGGCTTGCTCGGCTTCATCACTTTCTTCACGGTCAGCGAGCCTGAGTGCCGCGCTTGGACGGTGCCCCGCGGCACGCTGGCCCTCGAGGCCGCCGGGATGGTACATTCCGACTTTGCCCGCCGCTTCATCAAGGCGGAAGTGATTCCCTGGCGAGAGCTCGTCGAGTGCGGCAGCCTGGCCGCCGCCCGCGAGCGCGGCCGGGTGCGGCTGGAAGGGAAGGACTACCGGGTGGCCGATGGCGACGTCCTCTACATCCGCCACACAGCCTGAGATCGGATGAACAACGTCGCCCTCAGTTTCCTGCTCGGTTTGACCGCTGGCATCGCCAACGTGTTCGGTGGCTTGCTCGTTGTCCGCCGGCACTGGAAGCGCGAGGTACTGAAATACTTCGTGGCCCTGGGGTCAGGCTTCATGCTGGCCACAGCGCTCCTGGAGATGGTGCCGGAGAGCCAGCAATTGGTGGGAGAGTGGGCTCTGGGGCTGGTGCTGCTCGGCTACCTGCTCGTCCATTTCTTTGAGCACACCATCGTGCCCCACCTGCACTTCGGAGAGGAAACCCACCCCGAGGAATTCGCCGAGACCGGTGCCGGGTACGCGGCCATCTTCGGCATGCTCATCCATGCTTTCTTCGATGGGGCGGCCATCGCCTCCGGCTTCATCGTCTCCACGTGGTTGGGCGTGGTTGTTTTCCTCGCCGTGTTCCTCCACAAAGTTCCCGATGGCTTCACCGTGGCCTCGGTGGTGATGGCGAGCGGACAAGGCTCCCGCAAGGCCATGGGGGCGACGGTGCTGATGGGGGTGGCGACGCTCGGAGGACTCGCCGCCATGTGGCTCCTGCGCTCTCAGGTGGCCTACGGGCTGTCGCTCGCGGCCGGGGCCACCCTCTACGTGGCCGCCTCCGACCTGATGCCGGAGGTCAACCGCGAGCCCGGCATCCTGATGGCCGTCTGGGTCTTCATCGGGGTGGCGCTGATGCTCGCCCTGCGGTTCCTCTCCCCCCTGTGAGCGCAAGATGGCGCAACCTCTGGGCCGAAATCGGGTTAGATAGGAACGGAGCCACGCGTGGCCACGAGCGACAAGGACTGGATGCTCCGGCTCCAGGGCGGCGACACGCTTGCGTTCAATGTGTTGGTGGAGAAGTACCGCGCCCCGGTCATCCACTTCCTCTACCGCATCGTGCACGAGACGGCCCTGGCCGAGGAGCTGGCCCAGGAGGTCTTCCTCCGCGTCTACCGGGCGCGGACGAGCTATCGGCCCCGAGCCAAGTTCACGACCTGGCTGTTCCGCATCGCCACCAACGTCGCCTTGAACGCCCTGCGCGACGGCCGGATGCGCCGGGCCCGGGAGACCTCGCTCGAGGGCAGGGAAGAGACCACCGGCGCCCCGGTGGAGGTGGCGGACCCAGAAGGGAGCGTGGAGCAGAAGATGCTTGAGGCCGAACGCCGCGCCCAGATTCGCCAGGCGGTCGAAGCCCTGCCCGAAAAGCAGCGCCTGGCCGTACTCTTGCACAAGTACCAGGAGCTCGACTACGCCGAAATCGCCGAGATTCTCGACTGCTCGGAGAGCGCCCTGAAGTCGCTGCTCTTCCGGGCCTACGAAACTTTGCGCGTCCGGCTGAGACCCCTGTTGGGAGCACGAGCATGAGCGAACACCTGCGGGAAGAGGAGTTCATTCCCTATCTCGACGCCCGCTTGAGCGACACCGAGCGGCGGCGGCTCGACCTGCACTTGGCCGACTGCGCCGCCTGCCGGGCCCGCCGCGACGAGTTGCGAGCGCTGCTGGGCGTGCTCGGCGAATGGGAAGCTGTCGAGCCCTCACCCGGTTTCGACGCCGCCTTGCAGGCGCGCCTGGAAGAAGAAGCGCAGCGGCCCGTCTGGTTCGGCCTGCGCCCGGCCTACGCTGTCGCCCTGGCCGGGGCGGTTGTGGCCGTGATTGGACTCCTGCTCTGGCGGTCGGTGCCGCCCACGACGGGTCCGCCGCCGGTGGCGCAGACGCCGCCGGAGGTCGTCGAGCCGGCGCCGGGTGGGGAAACGCCGGGGCTCCAAGCGGGCGACGAACTCGCGGCTCTGGACAACCCGGTGCTGCTCGAGAATTACGAATTGCTCGAAGAATTCGACATCTTGTTTGAGCCTGCGGGGAAGGAAGAGAAGAAGCTGTGACGTCGAGACTGAAAAACCTGCTGGCGCTTGCGGGGCTGGCTCTTGCAATCGCAGCCGGGGATGCGCGAGCACAGGCCCCTGCGCCGCCGCCCGAGCAGCCCCAGGTGCGGCCTCCGGGACTGCGCGGCCGCGGACCGGGCGGGCCAGACCGGCCGCTGCGCGCGCTATTCTTGCGGGTGGCGCCGCTTTCGCCGGAAGAGCAGCAGCGCGCGCTCGAGACCGACGAATTGTTTCAGCAGCTGCCCCCGATGGCCCGGGAGCGCTTCCGCCGGCGGCTGGAAGAGTTCAACTCCCGGCCGCCGGAGCGGCGCCAGCAGATGCTCGAGCGCTGGGGGTCGGCCGCCCAGAGGCAGGATGCGCAGGTGCTCTTCCTGCGTCTTGCGCCCCTGCCGCCCGAAGAGCAGGGGACGGCGCTCGACGCTGACGCGGCATTCCAGAAGATGCCGCCGCAGATGCAAGAGCGATTCCGCTTCCACCTGGAAGAGTTCAACAGCCGCCCGCCGGAGGAGCGGGAGCGAATGCTCGAACGCTTCCGGCGCTTCGCTGAGCTCTCCCCCGAAGAACAGCGCGAAGTCCGCCGCCGTGCCCGGCTCTTCGCCCAAATGAGCCCCCAGCAGCGCGACCAGGCTCATCGCATCTTCCAGGCCTGGCAGCAGCTCCCGGCCGATCGCCGCCAGGTTTTGATGGAGCGCCTGCGCCAGTTGCAGGCGGCCACGCCGGAAGAGCGGCGGGGTCTCCCCGAGAATCCGAGCTTCCTTGCTCCGCTAGCCGAGAACGAGCGCCAGGTGCTGCGAGGGCTGTGGGAATTGCGCCAGCAATTACCCGAAGCCCGGCCTTCCCGGCCGCGCTAGCCCGACGCGACCACAACATCTTGGACAAGAAGTAGCGTTGCCCCCTCCCCTAGCCCAATTGCTTGGGGAAGGGAAGGTTTCCCGCCCTACATCCGCCTGAATTCTCCTCAACTTTCCTCTTGACAAGGCTGGGGGCCAGGGGTAGAAAGTGGCCAAAAGTGGGAGGCAGTGGTCTCCCGGGTGGGTGCAGTGGTGGCTCTACCCCGCCCAGCTTGACCCCAGGGTAGCAAGACAGGTTGTTAGAGGCGGCCGGCCCGAAATGAACGGGCTGGCGGCTAGGGGTGGGAGCGGACATGCTCCGGGGAAGCTACGCCGCGCGCGTAGACGAGAAGGGCCGGCTGAAGATTCCGGCCGCCTTTCTGGCTCCGCTGCGAGAGAACTACAGCGGCCAATTCTTCGTCACCAGCCTGACCGGTCAGTTTGCCCGCATCTATCCGCTCGAGGAATGGAACCAAATCGAGGAGCGGCTGGCCCGGGTTAGCTCCACCAACCGCGCCAAGAAGAAGTTCCTGAACCTGGTCAACTACTACGGCCAGGTGGTTTCGATGGACAAGCAGGGGCGGGTGCTGATTCCGGCGGTGCTGCGGGAGTCGGCGGCCATGAAAGGAGAGGTGGCGGTGCTGGGCTCGCTCACCTACCTCGACGTTTGGAACAACCAGCGCTTCCTCGAGGAGATTCGCAAGAACCCGATTACCCAGGACGACGAAAAGACTCTGGATGACTTGGGCGTGTAGTGGCGCGATGGCATACACCGGTCATGGTCGAGGAGGTGCTCGAATGGCTGGACCTCAACCCCGAGGGCCTCTACGTGGATGCCACGGTTGGGACCGGCGGCCACGCCGCGGCGATCCTCGCCCGGCTGACGACGGGCCGATTGATTGGACTGGATAAGGATCCCATGGCTTTGAGTATCGCTCAGGAGCGTTTGCGCGAGTTCCAACCCCGACTCCAACTCGTGCGCTCCAGCTATGCCCACCTCCCCGACGTGCTTGAGCAGCTGGGCGCCAGCCCGGTGGACGGCCTCCTGGCCGACCTGGGCGTCTCCACGCTCCAGCTCGACGCTCCTGAGCGAGGATTTTCTTTTCAGGCGGCGGGGCCGCTCGATATGCGCATGGACCCCGACAGCCCAGTGACAGCGGACGACTGGGTCAACCGGGCCCGCGAGCAAGACTTGGCCGAACTGCTCGCCCGCTGCGGCGATGAGCGCCACGCCAAAAAGATTGCCAGGGCCATCGTGCGATCCCGCCCTCTGCGGGACACGCTCCACCTGGCACAAGTAGTGACGGGGACCCGGAAGCCTAAGGGAAGGCAGAAACTGCATCCCGCAACAAGAACGTTTCTGGCGCTGCGGATTGCGGTGAATCGAGAACAGGAGGAACTCGAGCAGTTTCTTCTCCGGGTCCCCGTCGCTTTGAAATCCGGCGGGCGGGTGGTCATCCTCAGCTACCACTCGCTCGAAGACCGCCTGGTGAAGCACACCTTTCGGGAGCAGGCCGCCGCCGGCACCTTGCGGGTGCTGACCCGAAAAGTGGTGCGGCCGCGCCCCGAGGAAGTGGCTGCCAATCCCCGCGCCCGGAGCGCCCGCTTGCGGGCGGCCGAGAAGCAGGGGATGGAATGAAGGGAAGAGAATGGGCTCTCCGGTTCAGGTCTATTGGCTGAAGCGCATTGACAATTCACGCCTGGTGCGCCAGCGCCACCCGGGTGCTGTCCGCGAGGGCGTCGCCCTGCTGGGCGCCGCCCTAGTCTGTGGGGCCGTCATCCTGCTCTGCGCCTGGCTGCACTTCCGTTTCATTCACAACGGCTACCGGCTCGAGGAGCTCCAGGCCCGCCACGAGCAGGTGCTCGACTGGAACCGCACCTTGCGCCTGGAGCAGGCCGCCCTGCTCGACCCGATGCGCATTGACCAGCTGGCCCGGACCCGCCTCGGGCTGCAGGCTCCCGCGGCCGGCCAGCTCGTGCCGTTGGGTTCGGTGGAGGTTGCGGCTCCGGTTCCGGTGCTGGCCCGGGCCAAGCCGGAGCGGGCGCCGACGCGGGTTTCGGTTGCGGATTGATACCAGTAGCGACACGGGGACTCATACTCTTCTTGGTGGTCGCAGGAAGACCGGCTCGAAGGGCACCGTGGGGCTCGCTGGAGCCCCCGGCTGGATTCATAAGGAGTGGGTTTACAAAAACTTCTCCGTTCAGGTGGACCTGAGGATTGAATGCGACCAGCCCCGGCGGCTTCGCGCACGCGCCTAGTTTTTCTCGCCGCCGTCACCTGCCTCTGGCTGGGCCTGATTCTGGTTCGTTTGGTGGACCTGCAGGTGGTCCGCCATCCCGAGCTCGCCCGGCGCGCTCAGCGTCAGCAGCAGCGCACCCTGGAAATCACCCCCCAGCGCGGGGTTCTCTACGACCGCAACGGCCGTGAACTCGCCGTCAGCATCGGCGTGGATTCAGTCTTCGCCGTCCCCTCTGAGGTGACCGACCCGGCGCTGGCCGCCCGGCTGCTTGCGCCCGTCCTCAATCTCGAGCCCACAGTTCTGGAAGACCGCCTTCGCTCGGAGCGCTCCTTTGTCTGGGTACAGCGCAAGCTCGACGCCGCGACTGCCGCCCGGGTCCGGGCTTTGAACCTAGCTGGCATCTACTCCCAGCGCGAGCACAAGCGTTTCTACCCGAAGCGCCAGCTCGCCGCCCACGTGCTCGGCTTCGTGGGGCTGGACGAGCAGGGCCTGGGCGGGATCGAGTATTCGCTCGATGAACTCATCCGCGGCCGCCCCCGTCGCCTCATCATCACCGCCGACGGTCGTCGGCGCCGGTTCGAGCGCAGCGACCAGGTGGCGCGCGAGGGCTCGAGCGTCGTCCTCACCCTAGACGAGAACATCCAGTACATTGCCGAACGGGAGCTCGCCGCCGTCATCGCCCGCACCCGCGCGGCGAGCGGCACCCTCATCGTCGCCGACCCCCGGACGGGCGAAATCCTTGCCTTGGCCAACTACCCGAGCTTCAACCCCAATGAGCCTACCGCTCTCCCCGCCGACTGGCGCATCAACCGCGCCATCACCCTGGCCTACGAGCCCGGCTCCACTTTCAAGGTCGTAACCGTAGCCGCCGCCCTCGCGGAAGGCCTCACCCGCCCTCAGGAGGTGGTTGACTGCCAGCAGGGCAGCATCGTGCTGGCCGGCCACCGCATCCGCGACCACAAGCCCTTCGGGCCGCTCTCGGTCCGCCAGGTGATCTATGAGTCGAGTGACGTCGGGGCCATCAAGCTGGCCCTGCGCGTGGGCGACGACAAGATGTCCGAGCACATCCGCCGCTGGCGCTTCGGCCGCCCGACGGGTGTGGAACTGCCCGCCGAAAGCCCCGGCCTGCTGCGCCCGGCCTCGCGCTGGTCGCGCATTTCGATTGGTGCCATCGCCATGGGACAGGAGGTGGCGGTCACCCCGCTCCAGCTCACCGCCGCTATCTCCGCCATCGCCAACGGGGGCGTCTGGGTTCAACCGCGGGTAGTGCGCGAGATTCTTCGGGGAAACCAGAGAGAATCGCTGCCGTCCTCCCCCTCCGAGCGCATCATACCTGTGGGTGTGGCTGAGGAGCTCCGCAGGATGCTGGCGGGGGTGGTGGCGCAGGGCACGGGCCGGGAGGCCCAGCCGGCCGGCTACTCCGCCGCCGGCAAGACCGGGACCGCCGAAAAGATTGACGCCTCCGGGACCTATTCCCGGACCGACTTCATCGCCTCCTTTGTGGGCTTCGCGCCCATCCACGACCCGGCCGTGACCGTGGTCGTGGTGCTTGATTCGCCTCGCGGGCCGCTCTACCACGGCGGGGAAGTAGCCGCCCCGGTCTTCCGGGCAGTGACCGAGCGGGTGCTCGCCTACCTGAACGTCCCTCGGGACCTGCCCGTTGCCCCTGACCGGTCCCGGCTGCGCGCCGAGCGCGCCGCTGTCCAAGACTTCCAGCCGGGACGTTTCGAGCCTGCCTCTTGGCTGGAGGAGGACATGAAACCTGTGCCGGCCTTGGCCCGCCGCGCAGCGAGCCGGGAAGAAGAATCAGCTGCTGCCACCTTTGCCTCCCACCGGACGAGCCTGCGGGCCGGCAGCATCGTGCTCATGAACGGTGACTCGGTGGCCGTGCCCGATTTGGCCGGGCTGTCCTTGCGGGAGGCGGTGGAAAGGTGTGCGCGGCTGGGGCTGGAGCCGGTCCTCGCCGGAAGCGGCGTCGCCGTGGCTCAGAGCCCGGCCCCGGGAACCCGCCTGCCCCGCGGCAGCCGAGTCTGGGTGGAGTTCCGGGCGGCCCTGCCGGCCGCGCTCACCCGGCCGATGTGAATTGAGGTAGACTGGAAGGTTTTCGGGGATGGAGTTGGGCAAGCTACTCGAGGGGCTGGAGACGCTGGGGGTCTCAGGCTCCCTCAGCGTTGAGGTCAGCGGCGTCTGCTACGACTCCCGCCAGGTGCGGCCTGGGGACCTGTTTGTGGCCATCCCCGGGGAAAAGCTCGACGGCGAGAACTTCATCCCCCAGGCGGTTGGCGCCGGCGCTGCTGCTGTTCTGAGCGAACGCCCGCCCAAACCCCAGGTGCGGGCCACCTGGGTGCAAATGCGCTCCGCTCGAAAGGCGCTGGCCCAGGCGGCGGCCAACTTCTACGGTCACCCCGCCCGGGCGGTCAAGCTCATCGGCGTCACGGGCACCAACGGTAAGACCACTACCACCTACCTCCTCGAATCCATTCTGCAGGCGGCCGGCCAGCGGGCGGGTCTGTTCGGCACAGTCGAATACCGCACCGCTGCCGGGGCGGTGACGGCGCTGAACACCACGCCGGAGTCAGCCGACTTGCAGCGCTTGCTGGCGGAGCTGCGCCAGGCCGGTGTGGGCTGGGCGGTGATGGAAGTCTCTTCCCACGGACTGGCCCTCGACCGCGTTTACGCCTGCCCGTTCGAAGCTGCCGTCTTTACGAACCTCGCCCGCGACCACCTCGACTTCCACCAGACCATGGACAACTACTTCGAGGCCAAAAAGAAGCTCTTTCTCGGCTGCGGAGCCGAGCCCCCCGCCGTTTGCGTCCTGAACGCCGACGAGCCTCGCACCGCCGAGCTTCAACCCCTCTGCCGCGGCCGGGTGGTCCTCTTCGGCCTGAAGGCGAACGCCAAGCTGGTGACCGCCCGGCGGCCGCAGATCAGCTTCTCCGGCAGCGAGTTTACCCTGCAAACCCCGGCCGGCAGTGTCCCCATCCAGTCGCCGCTCGTCGGCCGCTCGAACCTCGCGAACCTGCTGGCGGCGGCGGCCACCGCCTTCGGGCTGGGCCTGCCGCTTGAGACCATCGCCCGGGGCCTCCGCGGCCTCGAGCGCGTGCCCGGCCGCTTCGAGCGCATTGATGCTGGCCAGCCCTTTGCCGTCGTGGTCGACTTCGCCCACACTGACCTGGCCTTTACCAACCTGCTCGAAACCGCCCGCGAACTCGCCCACGGCCGGGTCCTTATCGTCTTCGGCAGCGGCGGTGACCGCGACCGCAGCAAGCGGCCCCTGATGGGCGAAATCGCCGGCCGGCTGGCCGACCAGGTCATCCTCACCACCGACAACCCCCGCTCGGAGGACCCGGTGCGCATCATCAACGACATCGTGGTGGGAGTGCAGAAGGCCGGGGGCAGCTACCTCATCGACGTGGACCGCGAGCGCGCCTTCGAGAAGGCCTTCGAGATGGCCCGCGAGGGCGACATCGTGCTGCTGGCCGGCAAGGGCCACCAGAATACCCAGGTCTATCGCGACCGGGTCGAGCCCTGGAGCGACGCTGAGGTGGCGCGGCGGCTGCTCGCCCGCCGCGGCTTCGTCCGCGCGGAAGCGGCCGGCTCGAACGCCCGCTAGGAGAGGGAAGGAGACCGAGCCTCGATGCAGTGGACCTTCGGAAGGTTGAGCGACGCTCTGCGGGTGGCCGCCTCCTTCGCCCTCACCCACAAGACCATCTCCGGCTTCTCCATCGACTCTCGCACCATCCGCCCCGGCGAGGCTTTCATTGCCATCAAAGGCCCGCGCCACGACGGCCACGACTTCGTGCAGGAGGTCTTGAAGCGGGGCGCGGTGGCCGCCATTGTCAGCGAAGAGCGCCGGATGACCTATCCGAGCGAAATCCACAAGCACCTGGTGGGCGTGCTCGACACCTTCGAGGCCCTGCAGCAGCTGGCCCGCTTCGCCCGCCGCTCCTGGGGCCGGGTGGTGATCGGGGTCACCGGGAGCACCGGCAAGACCACCACCAAAGATTTGCTGGCCGCGCTGCTTTCGACGCGGCACCAGGTGTTGAAGTCTGAGGGCAACCTGAACAACGAGTACGGTCTGCCGCTCACCTTGCTGCGTCTCCAGGCGGGGCATGAAGTGGCGGTGCTGGAGATGGCGATGGCCCACAAGGGTGAGCTTGCCAAGCTCTGCTCCGTCGCCGCCCCCAACATCGGCCTGGTCACGAACGTCGCTCCGGTGCACCTTGAATTCTTCCAATCGGTCGAGGAGATTGCCGAAGCCAAGCGAGAGCTCATCCACAACCTGGCTCCGCCCGCCATCGCCGTCTTGAACGCCGACGACCCTCAGGTCAAAGGCTTCGGTGAAGGCTTCAGCGGCAAGGTGCTGCACTTCGGAATGGAGAAGGCCGCTGAGGCGCGCGTCGAGCAGATCGCCGACCACGGTTGCGCCGGCAGCGAGTTCGACTTGGTGTTCGGGCCCAAGCGGGCCCGCGTTCACCTGCCGCTTCCCGGCCGCCCCCACATCGCGAACGCCCTGGCCGCCTTTGCGGTGGCCAGCCTCTTCAAGATTGAGCCGGCCGATGCTGCCGCTGTCTTCGCCCGGTTCCAGCCGGCGCCGATGCGAGGTGAATTGGTCCGCTTTGCTCCCGGCTTCACGGTTGTAAACGATGCCTACAACTCAAACCCGCGCGCCCTGGCGGCCATGGCCGACGCTCTCAGCCGCACCCCCGATGCCCATCGCCGGCTGCTGGTGGCGGGCGAGATGAAAGAGCTCGGCCCGACCTCGGCGGACTTGCATCGTCAGGCGGGCGAACGGATTGCCGCCTTGGGCAACATTGACTTCCTCGCTGGAGTGGCCGGCGACGCCCGCTACATCGTCGAGGGCGCGGTGGCCGCTCGGATGGCGGCCGACCGCGCCCGCTTCTTCGAGGCCAAGGAGACCGCCGCGGACTGGCTTGCCGGGACCGTGCAGGCGGGCGATTGGGTCCTGCTCAAGGCCTCGCGCGGGGTGGCCCTGGAAACGGTGCTGGAGGCGCTGCGGGCCCGCTTCGCTGCGGAATCAGCCCCGGCGGCGGCGGGCAGGGAGTAGGCCGTGCTCTACCACATCCTCTACGAATGGCTGCAACCCTACTACAGCCCGCTCAATGTCTTCCGCTACATCACCGTCCGCACCGCCTTCGCCAGCCTGACGGCGTTGTTGCTGATGTTGCTGCTCGGCCCCTGGCTCATCCGTCGCCTGCGAGAGTTCCAGATCGGCCAGTTCGTTCGCGAAGAAGTTCCCGCCCACCAGCCCAAGGCCGGCACGCCCACCATGGGCGGGCTGCTGATCCTCATTGCCATCGTGATCCCGGCGCTGTTGTGGACAAACCTGACCAGCCCTTTCCTGTGGCTGGCGCTCTTCAGCTTAGTGGCGTACGGGGCCATCGGCTTTGCCGATGACTACACCAAAGTAGTCGAGCGGCGCAGCCTGGGATTGCGCGCCCGCACCAAGTTCTCCCTCCAGGTGCTGACCGCCGTCGCCATCGCCGTCGTGTTGCTCTCGCTTCGCGACGGCCTCTATTCCACGGAGATTCTCTTTCCGTTCTTCAAGAAGCTGCGCCCCGACCTGGTCATCGACTCTCTGATGAATGGTTGGTACCTCTACCCGGTGGCGGCGTTGCCTTTTGTGGTCTTCATCACCCTGGTGCTGGTGGGGTCCTCGAATGCGGTCAACCTCACGGACGGGCTCGACGGCCTCGCCATCGGCTGCGTGGCCATCGCCTCCGCGGCCCTGACCGCCCTGACCTACATCTCCGGCCACGCCCGCTTCGCCGGATACCTTGACCTCTCCAAGATGCCCCAGGTGGCCGAGCTCACCGTTTTCTGCGGGGCCATGACCGGCGCCGGCCTCGGCTTCCTGTGGTACAACGCCCACCCCGCCGAGATCTTCATGGGCGACGTGGGCTCGCTCGCCCTGGGCGGCGCCCTGGCCACGGTGGCGGTCATCATCAAGCAGGAAATCCTGCTCTTCTTCATCGGCGGCATCTTCGTCATCGAGGCCCTGTCGGTGATCCTTCAGGTGGCCTCCTTCAGGCTGCGCGGGGAGCGCATCTTCCGTATGGCCCCGCTCCACCACCACTTCGAGCTCATCGGCTGGACGGAGTCGAAGATCATCATCCGGTTCTGGATTGCCGCCCTGGTGTTCGCGCTGTTTTCGCTGAGTACGCTGAAGCTGCGGTGAGAGGACGATGGAGCTAAAGGACCAACGCGCGCTCGTGGTCGGCTTGGCCCGCACCGGTGCAGCCACGGCTCGGTTCCTCGCCGCCCGCGGCGCCCGGGTAACGGTGAGCGAGCTGCGCCCCGAATCGACGGTCGCGGCCGATGCCGCTGCCTTGCGCGCCCTGGGAGTCAGGGTGAGCTGCGGCGGCCACGAGGAAGCGGACTTTCTCGCCACCGACCTGATTGTTCTCAGCCCCGGCGTCCCGCTGACGCTGCCGGCGCTCCTGCGGGCGCGAGAGAAGGGAATCGAAATCATCAGCGAGCTCGAGCTGGCCTGGCGCTTCCTGCGCGGCACGGTGGTGGCCGTCACCGGCTCGAACGGCAAGACGACCACCACGGCTCTGCTCGGCAAGCTCTTTGCCCACGCTGGCCGGCGCGTGCAGGTGGGCGGCAACATCGGCACCCCGCTCATCAGCCTGGTCGACACCGCCCGGGACGACACCGTCAACCTGGTCGAGGTGAGTAGCTTCCAGCTCGAAGCCATCACCAGCTTCCGGCCCCGGGTGGCCGCCCTGCTCAACCTCACCCCAGACCACCTCGACCGCCACGCCACGATGAGCGATTACGTGGCCGCCAAGGCGCGCCTCTTCGGCTACCAGCAGAAGGAAGACTTTGCCATCTTCAACGCCGACGACAGCTACGCGTCGCAGCTGGCTCCCGAAGTGCGCGCCCAGCGCTTCTGGTTCAGCCGCCAGCGGCGTCTCGACGTGGGGACGTTCCTCGAGAACGGCTGGATTGTCTACGCCGACGCGGCCGCCCGGGAGCGCGTGCTCACCCGCGACGACGTTCGCTTGAAGGGTGAGCACAACTTGGAGAACGTCCTGGCAGCGGTCTGCGCGGCGCGGCTGCTTGCCGTCCCGGCCGAAAACATCCGCGCTGCGGTGGCGACCTTCGAGGGCGTGGAGCACCGCTTAGAGTTCGTCACCGAAATCAACGGCGTCTCCTACTACAACGACTCCAAGGCCACCAACGTGGATGCCGCCTTGAAGGCCATCCATGCCTTTCCCGGCGGGCTGATCGTCATCCTGGGCGGCAAGGACAAGGGCGGCGACTTCCGGCCCTTGCGTGACGCCCTGCGGCAGCGGGCCCGGCACGTGCTGCTGATTGGGGCGGCCCGGGAAAAGATGGCCGCGCAGCTGGCCGACGGCTTCCCGACCGAAATGGTCGAGACTTTGGGGGAAGCGGTCCAGCGCGCCGCCGCCCTGGCCGTGCCCGGGGACGTAGTTCTGCTGGCGCCCGCCTGCGCCAGCTTCGACCAGTTCGAGAACTACGAGCACCGCGGCCGCGTCTTCAAGGAAGAAGTCCAGCGGCTGGCGGGGAAGCGAGCGTCCTAGAATGGCCAAACACTACCGTCCCGACCGCGTGCTCTTCGGCGCCACCGTGGTCTTGTTGCTTGTCGGGGTGGTGATGGTCTTCAGCGCCTCGGCCATGTACGCCACGGAGCTGTCCGGGCGGCCGGCGATGTTCCTGGTTCGGCAGCTCGTCTGGCTTTCCCTCGGGCTGGCCGGACTGTTTCTGGTCTTGCAGCTTGACTTCCACCGTCTGGCCCAGCCCGCCCTGGTCTTCCCGGCTCTCTTCGTGGTGGTGGCTCTGCTCGTCGCCGTGCTGTTCCTCGACCCGTCGCGCAGCACCCACCGCTGGGTCCGGTGGGGACCGCTCTCGCTTCAGCCCTCGGAGCTCGCCAAGCTCGTGCTGATTCTCTTCCTGGCCTATTTCCTGCAGCGCCGCCGGCACGCCGTGAACGACGTTCCCGGCACGCTCTTGCCCGCCGCTGGCATCACTGCTGTGCTGGTGGGCCTAGTGGTGGTCGAGCCGGACTTGGGCACGGCGGCCGTGTTGAGCTTGATTGCTGGGGCCATGTTCTTTGTCGCAGGTATGCGGATTCGCTACCTCGCCTATCTGGCCCTGGCTGCCCTCCCGGCCGCGTATCTGCTCATCGTGCGCGTGCCCTACCGCTTGGTCCGCATCCGCGCCTTCCTCGACCCGGCCTCCGACCCCCAGGGTAGCGGCTTCCAGATGATTCAGTCGCTGCTGGCCGTGGGCTCGGGTGGGATCGCTGGCGTCGGTCTGATGGACGGCAAGCAGAAGCTCTTCTACCTGCCTGAGGCCCACACCGACTTCATCTTTGCGGTGGTGGGCGAGGAGCTGGGGTTGATTGGCGCTACGCTGGTGGTGGGCCTGTTCGCCGTGTTTTTCTGGCGCAGCCTGCGGATCGCCCTGCGCGCGCCGGACAACTTGGCGCGGCTGCTGGCCGTGGGGGTAACCGCCATGGTGATCGGGCAGGCCCTCATCAACCTGAGCGTGGTGCTCGGGCTGCTTCCCACCAAGGGCATTCCGCTGCCGTTTATCAGCTACGGCGGCAGCAGCCTGCTGGTGATGCTCCTGGGCGTTGGGTTGTTGTTGAACATCAGCCAATATGCCGACTGACGGATGGAGGCAATGAAGGTGATGATGGCGGGTGGAGGCACGGGCGGCCACGTTTTCCCGGCGCTGGCCGTGGCCGCTGAACTGCGCCGCCGTCACCCCACGAGCGAGCTGCTGTTCGTGGGGACGGAGGACGGCATTGAGGCCAAGGTTGTGCCCACGGCCGGCTATCGGTTGCGTACGCTGCCCATCGCCGGCTTCAAGGGCGTGAGCGGGGGCGGCAAGCTCCGCAGCCTCGCCCTGTTGCCGCGGAGCCTCTGGGGCAGCGTTCGCCTGCTCCGCGAATTCCGGCCCAAAGTCGTCTTCGGCGTGGGAGGCTACGCCTCCGGCCCGGCGATGTTCGCCGCCGCGCTCGGCGGCTGGCCGACGGTGCTCTTCGAAGCCAACGCCGAGCCCGGCCTCGCCAACCGGCTACTCGGTCCGCTGGTGACCCGCGCTGCGGTCACTTACGAAGAGACCGTTTCGCGGTTCGGAACCAAAGCTGTCCGCACCGGCAGCCCGGTGCGGGAGGAGTTCTTCCGCGTGCCTGCGAAGGAGCACCACCCCCCCTTCACCCTGCTCATCTTCGGCGGCAGCCGCGGGGCGTTGGCCATCAATCAGGCGGTGGTGGATGCGCTCGACCGCTGGCGCGCCGGCCGCCATTCGCTCCGCTTCATCCACCAGACCGGAGAGCGCGACTATGAGGCGGTGCGCACCGCTTACGCCCGCCGGGGAATCAATGCCGACGTCCGGCCCTTCATCGCCGATATGCCCGCGTGCATGGCCCAGGCCAACCTGGTGATCTGCCGCGCCGGGGCGAGCACCGTGGCGGAGCTTTCCGCCGCCGGCCGCGCCGCCATCCTGGTTCCGTTCCCACACGCCACCGACCAGCACCAACTCCGCAACGCTGCAGCTATGGTGTCGGCAGGAGCCGCTCGTCTGCTCGAGCAGAGCTCGCTCAGCGGTGAGCGGCTGGCGGAGGAAGTTTTTGCGCTCTTTGATGCTCCCCGGTGCCTGGGCGAGATGGAAGCGGCGGGGCGGCGGCTGGCGGTGCCGGACGCTGCCGCCCGTATCGCCGACCTGATCGAGAGTGTGGCCCGATGACGCCGACCCGTCTCAACTACCCGCCCCGCCAGCATGTCCACTTCGTGGGCATCGGCGGCATCGGCATGAGCGGCATCGCCGAGGTGCTGCTGAATTTGGGCTACACCGTGTCCGGCTCCGACTTGCACCGCTCGCCCGTCACCGAGCGCCTGGCCTCGCTGGGGGCGCGCTTCTATGAAGGCCACCGGGTCGAGAATATCGGGGATGCCCAGGTGGTAGTGACTTCGACCGCGATCCCGGCCGAGAACCCCGAAGTGCAGGAGGCGCACCGGCGAAAGATCGCCGTCATCCCCCGGGCGGAGATGCTCGCCGAACTGATGCGCCTGAAGTACGGGATCGCGGTGGCCGGCGCCCACGGCAAGACCACCACCACGTCGATTATCGCCAGCGTGCTGGCCAGCGCCCGGCTCGACCCGACCTTTGTGGTGGGGGGGCGCGTGAATCAGGCCGGCACCAACGCCCGCCTGGGGAAGAGTGAGTTCATCGTGGTCGAGGCCGACGAGAGCGACCGCAGCTTCCTGCTGCTCGCCCCAGTCATCGCCGTGGTCACAAACATCGACCGCGAGCACCTGGACCATTACGCGAACCTCGAAGAGATCCAAGACGCCTTCGTCGCCTTCCTCAACAAAGTGCCCTTCTATGGGGCATGCATCCTGTGCGCTGACGACCCCAACGTCCGCGCCATCATCCCGCGCCTCAAGCGCCGCGTCATCACCTACGGCACCACAGAAATCGCTGACCTCGTGGCCACCGACATCAAGCTGCGCGGCTGGAAGAGCGCGTTCCGGGTGCGGGCCGGGGCGGACGACCTCGGCCGCTTCCGCCTGCCGCTCGCCGGCCTCCACAACGTCCGCAACGCGCTCGCCACGCTCGCGGTGGGGCGGGAGCTGAACGTGCCCATGGAGCGCCTGCGGCGCGGCCTGGGGAAGTTCACCGGGGTGGGCCGTCGCTTCGAGGTCAAGGCCACGGCCGGCGGCGTTACCCTGATTGACGACTACGGCCACCACCCGGCGGAGATCCGGGCCACGCTCGAGGCTGCCCGCGGTTGCCGCTTCAAGCGCCTGGTGGTTTTCTTCCAGCCGCACCGCTACACCCGCACCCAACATTGCTGGGATGAATTCTTGCACTGCTTCGACGCCGCTGACGTCTTGGTGCTCACCGAGATCTACGCGGCGAGTGAGAAGCCCATCGAAAGCATCACCGGGCGCGCCCTGGCCGACGCCATCGCCGCCGCCGGGCACCGCCACATCGAGTTCTATGCCCAGATGCCGGAGGCGATGGAGGCCGTCCTGCGCCAGCTGCAGCCTGGCGACGCCCTGGTGACGCTGGGCGCCGGCAGCATTTGGAAGGCGGCCGAAGAGTTGGCCCAGCGCCTGCCCGCGGCTCTGGGGGTGACCAATGCGGGTTGAGAACCCGAGAGTCCTGGCCGCGTTCACCGATCTGGGCGTCGAGCACTGCCCGGGGGAGCGGCTGGCCGACTGGACCTCGCTCGGGGTCGGCGGCCCTACCGACATCCTGGTGATTCATGAGCCGCGCCACATGCCTGAGCTCGTCCGTCTGCTCGACGCCGAGGGCCTGCCGCGGCGCTTCCTCGGCGGCGGCAGTAATCTGCTCGTGCGCGAAGGCGAGTTGCGCTGGGTGCTTCTGCATCTCTCCGACAAAGAAGCTCGTCCCAAGTTTCATGGCAACTGCGTCCGGGTAGCGGCCGCGGCGGACCTGGGCCGCACGGTGACGGAGTGTGCCAAGCACAACCTGGGCGGGGTCGAAGGCCTGATCGGGGTGCCGGGTTCAGTGGGCGGCGCCCTGCGGATGAACGCCGGCGCCTACGGCATCGAGATCAGCCACTTCGTCAAGAGCGTGGAGCTCTACCGGGCAGCCACCCGCACCATCGAGACCCTGCCTTCCGCGGCCATCGGCTTCCACTACCGCCACACCTCCTTCGCTGCGGGCGACATCATGATCAGCGCCGAGCTGGAGCTTCCGGAGAAGCCCTACGAGGAGATCCGCGCCGCCATCAAGGTGTGCAACGAGAAGCGCCGGGCCTCGCAACCGCTCAACGAGAAGAGCGCCGGCTGCATCTTCAAGAACCCGCCCGGTGCCTCGGCGGGGAAGATGATTGACGAGCTGGGCCTGAAGGGGCATCGCCTCGGCGGCGCCGTGGTCTCCGAACGCCACGCCAATTTTTTCGTCAACCGGTTCCAGGCCACCGCGGAGGACCTGCTGGGCCTGATTGGCTTCGTGCGCGAGCGCGTTCGCCAGGCCTTTGGCTACAACCTGGAGGAGGAAGTCATTGTCTGGGCCGATTAGGGTAACGGGCGGCAACGGCAAAGCTGCCGGGGCCGACTGGGACGCGGACGACGCGGCTCGCTTCCGCCGCCCCCGCCAACCGGTGGAGGTCCGCCGTCGCGCCTCCTGGCGACAGGGGCTCAGGGTGGCCGCGCGGGTGTTCGTGGGGACGGTAACGGTCGCCACCGTGGGCGGGGGGGGCTTCGCGGTCCATCGCTTCGCCACCGCGGGGACGCTGTTCCGGGTGGCGGATCTCGAGAAAGTGGAAGTGGAAGGAGCCGAGCACGTCCCGGCAGCGGCGGTCCGGGAGCGGTTTGTTGCCGACGTGGGGGAAAGCATCTTCAGCGTGCCGCTTGGCGCCCGCCGCGAGAGTGTGCAGGAAATCGCCTGGGTGGAGGCGGCCACAGTGCAGCGGCTGCTGCCGAACCGCCTCCGGGTACATATCCGCGAGCGCATCCCGGTGGCATTTCTCCGCCAGGGCGCCGGGCTGGCGCTCGTCGATGCGAACGGAGTGGTCCTGCCTGCGCCGGAGGGCAGCTCCTATGATTTTCCTGTGCTGAGCGGGCTGCCGGAGACGCTTTCTCCGGATGAGCGCCGCATTCGGATGCAGCTTTATCTCTCCTTCTTGGCCGACCTCGACCGCGAGGGAAAGGACTACAGCGCCCGCTTCTCGGAGGTTGAGTTGAGCGACCCCGACGACGTGCGCGCCACGGTCAGCGAAGCCGACGGCAGCGTCTGGCTCCACTTCGGTCACGACCGCTACCAGGAGAAGTTCGAGACCTATCTCCAACACCGCTCCCTCTGGCAGCAGAGCGGGGAAACGGTGCGCTCCGTGGACTTGCGCTATCGCGGCCAAATCGTCTTGAATCCGGATGGTGCCCCGGGGACAACACCCCGATGAAGACGCGCGAGCGACAACTCGCAGCTCTGGATCTTGGCAGCAACAAGGTGGCGGCGCTCATCTGCGAGGCGGGCGAGAACGGACGCATTGACCTGCGCGGGGCCGGCATCGCCGAGTCGAAGGGCTTCCGCAAGGACACCCTGGTTCATCTCGACGCCGCCGTGGGGGCCATTCGCCAGGCCGTAGAAGCGGCCGAGAAGGTGGCGGGACTGCCGGTCGAGAGCGTGGTGGTGGGGGTAGCAGGCAGGCACATCCGCAGCCTCAACAGCCGCGGCGGCATCACCCTGGGGACTCGGCCCCGCGAGGTGATGGGCGAAGACATCCGCCGGGCCATCGAGGCCGCCCGGGCGGTGTCGCTGCCGCCCGAGCAGGAGCTGATGCATGTGCTCCCGCAGGAGTTCCTCCTCGACCAGCAGAGCGGCATCCGCGACCCGCTGGGTCTGCTGGGTCGCCGCCTGGAGGTGAACGTCCATCTGGTGGCCGGCGCCGCTGCGCCCACGCAGAACCTGATTGCCGCGGTCAACCGGGCCGGCATCATCGTGCAGGACACGGTGCTCGAGCCGCTGGCCGCCGCCGAGGCCTGTCTGACGCCGGACGAGCGCGAGCTGGGCGCAGTGCTTGTCGACATCGGAGCAGGCAGCACCAACTGGATTGTCTTCCAGCAAGGAGCGCCGCACGACAGCGGCCTGGTGCCGGTGGGCGGTGAGCACTTCACCCAGGACATCGCCATCGGCCTGAGCACGCCGCTTTGGGAAGCAGAGCGCATCAAGCGCGGCTACGGCTGCGCCTGGCTGCGGGGCCTGGGGCAGGATACCCTGTTCGAAGTGGCGAGCGTCGGCGAGCGGCCGCCGCGGCTGGCTTCGCGCCGGACGTTGTGCGAAATCGTTGAGCCCCGGGCCGCGGAGTGGGTGGCGCTGCTGCGCGAGGCCCTGGAGCGCCCGTACGGCCCCACGGCCGGCGTCGTGCTCACCGGCGGGGGGGCGCAGCTGGAGGGCTTGGTGGACCTAACCGCGCAGGAGTTCCAGGTGCCGGTGCGGATCGGGCTGCCGAAGGGGCTGGCGGGCGCGAGCAGCACGCTCTCGAATCCCGCCTGCGCCACCGTGGCCGGGTTGGTGCTGCACGCCAACCGGCTCCGCCTGGCGCGCAGTCGGCCGCATGGCCGGCTGGGGCCCCTCTTGCGGAACTTTTTTACCGGCCGGGCTTGGGCAGCCGGGGTCTGACAATCCAACTCGGGAGGCGAACGCGAGGATGAGTCCAAGAACCAACGGCAGAGTCGGAGCAAAGGGCAGCAACAGCGAAGCGGCCAGCGTGGCCTGCATCAAGGTGCTGGGTGTGGGCGGCGGGGGCGGCAACGCCGTCAACCGGATGATTCGCGCTCGCGTGAAGGGGGTGGAGTTCATCGCCGCCAACACGGATTTGCAGGCGCTCAAACAGTCGAAGGCCTCTTTGAAGCTCCAGCTCGGCGCCAAGCTCACCAAGGGCCTGGGGGCCGGGGCAAACCCGGACATCGGCCGGCAGGCGGCGCTCGAAGACACCGAAAAGCTGGTCGAGGCCCTGGAGGGCGCCGACATGGTGTTCATCACCGCGGGGTTGGGCGGCGGCACGGGAACCGGCGCCGCGCCCGTTATCGCCCGGCTGGCGCTTGAGCTCGGCGCGCTGACCGTGGCGGTGGTCACTAAGCCGTTCGCCTTCGAAGGCAAGCGGCGGATGCTGCAGGCGGAACAGGGGCTGGCGGAGCTCATTGCCTGCGTGGACACGCTCATCGCCATCCCCAACCAGCGCCTGCTGGATGCGGTCGAGCCCGGCACCAGCTTTTTCGAGGCCTTCCGCGTCGCCGACGACATCCTCCGCCAGGGCGTGCAGGGCATCACCGACATCATCGCCATCCCCGGCGTCATCAACCGCGACTTTGCTGACGTCACCACCATCATGAAGGGCACGGGCTACGCAGTGATGGGGACCGGCGTGGCCTCGGGCCCGAACCGCGCCACCGAGGCGGCCCGGCGCGCCATCGCCAGCCCGCTGCTGGAAGAAGGCTCGGTCGAGGGCGCTCGCGGCGTACTCATCAACATCACTGGCTCCGCCAACCTGGGCTTGCACGAGGTGCAGGAGGCTTCGGCGCTGGTGCAGAAGGTGGCGCACGAAGACGCCAACATCATCTTCGGCGCCGTCTACGACAAAGCCCTGAAGGATGGGGTGAAGATCACCGTCATCGCCACCGGTTTCAAGGACAACCGGCCACGGACGATGGCCCGGCCGGCCGCGCAAGACCGCCTCCCGCAGCCTGGGGTGCGTCCCCTGGTGAAGGCGAATGGCGGGGCGAGGGAAGCCCCCGCTCATCTGCTTGCGCCCGACCGCACCGACCTGGACGTTCCGGCCTTCGTGCGCAAGCGCTGGGGGGCCGGGCGCTGAGTATGCCGTGGCCACCCTGAGGTTGCCGCAGCGCCTCTATCAGACTCTGCTCGAGGAGGCGCGGCGCAACCTGCCCAACGAATGCTGTGGCCTTCTGGCCGGGCACGGCCTCGAGGTGGAGCGGATCTTCCGCGCCCGCAGCGCCCTGGCTTCACCCACCGCGTATGAAATCCGGCCCCGGGAGCTATTTGAGATCTTTCGCACCCTGCGGGCGCAGAAACTCGAACTGGTGGGCATTTACCACTCGCACCCCACCGGGGACAACGCCCCGTCGGCCCGCGACCGTGAGCGCGCCTACTATCCCGACGCCGCCTATCTCATCGTGTCCCCGCGCCAGGACGCCCCCCAGCCGGTGCGGGCCTTCTTTATCCGAGAAGGCGGCGTCCGCGAGCTGCCGGTAGAGGTAGTGGCCTAGCCCTGTTCCCACTCCCCCAGCGGTGGCCTGGACCGGCAAGTGTCGAGCCCGAGTTGAAACGGGGCTAGGGCCGGGCGGCTTCCCGGTAGACTTCGAGCACGCGGCGGACCGACTCTTCCCAGGAGAAGCGCCGCACCTGCTGGCGGCCGCGCTCGACGAGCTGTTTGCGCAGGGGTTCGTCGAGCAGCACCTGGCGGATGCCGCGGCTCAGCTCGAAGACGTTTTCCGGGTTGACGAACCAGGCCGCTTCCCCGAGCACCTCGAGCAGGGCGGCAGCGTTCGAGCTCACCACCGGCGTCCCCTGCGCCATGGCTTCGAGCGGCGGCAGGCCGAACCCTTCGTGGAGGGAGGGAAACGCAAAGACCGCAGCGCGGGCGTAGAAGACGCTCAGCGTCTGCGGGTCCACAAATCCCAGGAAACGCACGTCCTGCTGGGTGCGGCTCTGGATCACCGCCCGGCGCAGCTGGGGGTGCTGAGAGAGAGCTTCGCCGATGATGATCAGCTTCAGGTCGGCGTAGTGCGGGTGCCCGCGCAGCTGGTCTTTGACCAACGCAAAGGCCTCAATCAAGCGGGGCAGGTTCTTGTGCGGCTTGACGTTGCCGGCGTAGAGCACGTAGGGGCTCGCGACCGAGTACCGTCCCAGGGTGCGCTGCACCTCCTCCGGCGTGGGGGTGCGCTCCAGGCGGGCATCGAGGGCGTTGTAGACCACTTCGATCCTGTCCGCGGGGAGGCCGAAGATACGCTGCAGATCGCGTCGCGTAGCCTGCGAGACGCTCAGGATGCGGCGGGCGCGCAGCAGGCCGAGCCGGACCCGCTGGAAGCGAAGCAGGTCGGCGAGCGAGCTGCCGTCGCTCAGCCAGTCTTGGAAGTCAGCGGTGTCGTGCACGGTTACGACGTGGCGGCAGGGAAGCACCCAGGGAGTAATCAGGTAGGGGCTGTGGTAAACCTGAACTTTCTGCCGGCGCAGCGCCCAGCCCAGCCGCAGGTCGTGCCGGGCCCCGGTGCCCCCGCGGTCGAACTCGAGCAGCGCGAAGTTCTGCGGCAGTGAGCCGAGCTCGGTCCAGTCCGCCGAAGTGCCGAGCAGGGCGTAGGAAGTCTCGAGGTCGAGCCGGGCGAGGGTGTTGACCAGGTTGCGGGTGTAGGTGCCGGGGCCGTAGTCGCGCACCCGGCGGATGTCAATCGCCACCTTCATCCGTCTCTCCGAGGCACCGAGCGGCGGCCAGAGGCCTAGCCGGCGCGCAGGGCGGCTTCGACTTCGGCGAGGCGCGAAGTGTAGAGCGGGAACTGCGAGGTCAGCTCGCCCACCTGGCTGCGGATGCGGTGGTTGAGGGCCTCGTCGCCCAGGTGCTCGAGGGCATCGGCGATCCAGTGGCCGATGCGCTCCATCTCGGCCTCTTTCATTCCCCGGGTGGTCAGAGCCGGAGTACCGATGCGGATGCCGCTGGCCTTGAGTGGAGGCAGCGCGTCGAAGGGAATGGCGTTCTTGTTGACGGTAATGCCGGCCTTTTCGAGCCAGGCCTCGGCGTCGCGGCCCATGATGCCGCGCTGGTAGACGTCTACGAGCAGCAGGTGTGTGTCCGTGCCGCCCGAGACAATGCGGAAGCCGCGGCTCGCCAGCGTCTCGGCCAGCCGCCGGGCGTTGGCGACGATCTGCTGCTGGTAGGCCTTGAAGTCCGGCTGCAGGGCCTCCCTCAGGCACACGGCTTTGGCGGCGATGACGTGCACGAGCGGGCCGCCCTGCTCGCCGGGAAAAACCACCTTATCGAGGGCCTTGGCAAACTCCTCCCGGCAGAGAATCAGCCCGCTGCGCGGTCCGCGCAGCGTCTTGTGAGTGGTGGTGGTGACGAAATGAGCGTGCGGCACCGGGTTCGGGTGGATCCCGGCGGCCACCAGCCCAGCGATGTGTGCCATGTCCATCATGAATGGGCAGCCGACCGACTGCGCAATCGCCGCCATCCGCTCGAAGTCAATGAGGCGCGGGTAGGCGCTGGCCCCGGCGACCACCAGCTTGGGCTGGTGTTCCCGGGCGAGGCGCTCGACCTCGTCGTAGTCAATCGTCTCCGTGTCCCGGCGCACCCCGTAGGGGATGAACTTGTAGTGCTTACCGGAAAAGTTCAGCGGGTGGCCGTGGCTCAGGTGGCCGCCGTGGGTGAGGTTCATACCCAAGACCGGGTTGCCTTCTTGGAGGACGGTCTCGTAGACCGCGATGTTCGCCTGGGTGCCGGAGTGGGGCTGGACGTTGGCGTGCTCCGCCCCGAAAAGCTTCTTCGCCCGCTCCCGGGCCAGGCTTTCCACCACATCCACGAACTCACAGCCACCGTAATAGCGGCGCCCCGGGTAGCCTTCGGCGTACTTGTTCGTGAAGACGGAGCCGGTGGCCTCGAGGACGGCTTCGCTGGTGAAATTCTCCGAGGCGATGAGCTCCAGGGTGTCGGCCTGCCGACGGGTTTCGCGGTAGATGGCCTCGTAGACTTCGGGGTCGACCTCTTTCAGGGGGCGGTTCAGACGGGCTGAGGCCGAGGCGCTCATTTGCTCGGAGCCACCGCGGCCGGCCGCTCCATCGAATTGATCTTGTCGATGCGGCGCTGGTGGCGCCCGCCGCCGAACTTCCCCTTCAACCACTCTTCCACGATAGCCAGGGCGTGGTCGGCATCCACCACCCGCGCCCCCACGCACAGCACGTTGGCGTCGGTGTGCTCGGCGGCCATGCGGGCCGTGTAGGTGTCGTTGCAGGTGGCGGCCCGAATGCCCTGGGTCTTGTTGGCGGCGATGGCCATCCCCAGGCCCGTTCCGCAAACCAGGATGCCGCGGTCGCTTTCGGCCTGGGCCACGCTCTGCGCGACCAGCCTGGCGTAGTCGGGGTAGTCCACCGACTCTTCGGAATGGGTGCCGAAATCAATTACCTCGAAGCCTTTCTTTTGCAGCAGCTCTTTGATGCGGTCCTTCACCAGATAGCCGGCGTGGTCAGCGCCCAGGGCGATGCGGCGGGTAGCTTTGTCCACCATGGCGGGCCTCTCCTTTACGATTCTCCCACAATCACTCCCCGCCTTCAAGCTGACTGGGGCCCCGCAGCGGAGTCCAGAGCATCCGCAGCAGGGGCTTGGGGGTTTACGGTTTTTTGGCTTCGCTGGAGTTTGTCTGGGAGTCGGGCTTGGGCGGCAGGGTGATGACCTTCTCGCCGGGGCGCGCCATCTTCAGCTGCTCGCGGGCGACTCGCTCAATCGCGCCCGGGTCTTTCTTCAGGGCTTCGATCTCTTCGGCTAGCCGGCGGTTTTCCTGCTCCAGGCGCCCGATTTCTTTCTGCAGCTCCTCAAGCGTCCGCTGCTGCTGGCGCAAGGCCAGGTAGCCGTGCTCCCCGAAGACGGTGTGCACCACCAGGGCGAGCAGGCCCAAGGCCAGCAGGCCAAGCAGCAGCCGGCGCCAGGGCGACGGGGAGGAGACGGGTACCGGACTCATTCCAGAACGAACTTCTTGGCGGCCTCGACCAGAGCGGCGGTGTCCTTCTCAGAGTGGCTCTCGCAGTAGCAGCGCACCACCGGCTCAGTGCCCGACAGCCGCATCAGCACCCAGGAGTCGTCGTCGAACAACAGCTTCAAGCCGTCGGTGCGGTTCACCCCGGCCACCCGCCGGCCATTGAAGTTTTTGGGATCGCGCCGGATGCGTTCTGCCAGCCGGTCGCGGATGGCGGCATCGAGGTGCAGGTTGACCCGGACCGGATAGTAGGCGCCAACCTTGCGGAACAGAGCCTCGAGCTGCTCGAGGAGCGAGGCCTGCCGCCGCCCCACCATCTCCGCCACCAGCAGGCAGGCCAGGATGCCGTCCTTCTCGGGCACGTGGCCGTAAATGCTTAGTCCGGCGCTTTCTTCGCCGCCGATGATGATCTTGTCCTGCTGGATGAGCTCACCGATGTACTTGAAGCCCACCGGGGTTTCGTGAACCGTGGCCTTGTGGTGGCGGGCCACGGCGTCCACCAGGTGGGTGGTGGCCACGCTGCGGGCGACCCCGCGGGGCCAGTGGGGGCGCGTCTCCAGCAGGTAGTCGAAGAGCAGGGCTACGATGTGGTTGGCGGAGACGAAGCGGCCGTCGCGGTCGAGCATGCCAAAGCGGTCGGCGTCGCCGTCGGTTGAAAGTCCAAGATGCGCGCCCCGGGCGGCCATCGCCTGGCGCAAGTCGGCGAGGATGTGCTCGGCCGGCTCGGGCGCGTGCCCGCCAAAGAGCACGTCGCGGTAGGCGTGAATGGCGTGGACTTCGATGCCGTGCCCGGTCAGGAATCGGTCCACGTAGCCGGCGCCGGTGCCGTAGAGCGGGTCGTAGACCACCTTCAGGCCGGCGCGCTTGATTTCGTCCACCACAATCTTTTCGCCCAACATGTCCAGGTAAGACGGGCGCGGGTCGATCTCTTCATGGCCGCGGGCTTCGCCGGGGCGGGCCGGGGAGTCCTGGCGCTCCAGGTATTTCGCCGCCAGCTGCTCGAGCTGGCGGGTGACTTCGGGCAGAGCCGGGGCGCCGTCGGGGGTGGAGAACTTCAGGCCGTTGTACTCGGGCGGGTTGTGGCTGGCGGTGAAGTTGATGCCCCCGTCGGTTTTGCGCCGCCGGATTTCATAGGCAATGGTGGGGGTGGGGGTGGGCTGTTTGCAGAGAAAACAGTGCACCCCGCGCCGGGAAAGCACCTCCACGGCGGTGCGGGCGAATTCGTCCGAGAAGAAGCGGGTGTCATAGCCCACAAGCACCCGCGGGTTGCGCGGGTTCTGCCGGCACACGTAGTCGCCGATGGCGGCCACGGCGGCACGGACGTTGTCGAAAGTGAAATCCTCGGCAATGATGCCGCGCCAGCCGGAGGTGCCGAAACGAATCTGCTTGTGGGCCATTTGCCGCGTATTGTATCGTGGGGGCCGGGCGGGGGCAAAGGGGTCGGACGGTGGTGAAGGCATGACCGACAAGGTGGTGGTGTTCGTCACCTGCGGGTCGGCACCGGAGGCGGAGCGGATTGCGCGGGCGCTGGTCGAAGAGCGCTTGGCCGCCTGTGTTAATATCTCTAGCCCCATCCGCTCCGTGTACCGTTGGGAAGGCAAGTTGAACGACGAGCCGGAGGTGTTGCTGGTGATCAAGACGGCGCGGGCGCTCTTCGATCGGGTGCGACGCGCGGTGGAGAAGCTGCACAGCTACCAGGTTCCGGAAGTCATCTGCCTGCCGGTGATTGATGGCGCTCCCAACTACCTGAATTGGCTGAGCAGCGCCGTGGCCACGGGGGCGGCCGTGACCCTTCCGCCCAAGTCACCGAAGGCCAAGCCCACCCGGCGCAAGCGATAGGACGGCAGCGGATGGAGCCACCCGCCCAAATCAAACCCGCCGAAGTCAAGCCACCGGAAACCAAGCCGGTGGCCGCCGACCTGGCCGGGCTCCTCATCCACCAGAGCCCCCATCTGCGCTGGTACCACCTGGAGGAGCCGGAGTCGCCCCTGCTGGAGCGCCTGGGGCAGGAGCTCGGCTTCCACGAGCTCGAGATCGAAGACTGTCGCCACCAGCGGCACACCTCGAAGCTCGAAGAGTACGAGAGCCACATCTTCGTGATCGCCAACACCCTGCACTTCGTGCCGGAGACCCTAGGGGTATGGTTCGGCGAACTTGGCATCTTCGTGGGACCGGACTTCATCGTCACCGTGCATGTAGGGCCCACCCGCTCGGTCAACGAACGCCTGCCCCGAATCAAATCGATCCCCAAGTTGCAGCGGCCCGACCGGGTGCTTTATGAGCTGCTCGACAGCATGGTGGACCGCTACTTGCCCGTGCTCGACCAGATCGGCGACCGCATCGACCAGATCGAAGACGAAATCCGCCAGAGCCCCACGACGAAGGTGCTGGAAGAGATCTTTGCCCTGCGGCGCGGCTTGACCGAGTTCCGCCGCACGGTGGGCAGTATGCGGGAGATGGTGAACGCCTTTATGCGCCTGCGAGCCCCCTACTTCCGCGCTGATATGTCCGCCTACTGGCGCGACCTCTACGACCACGTCATCCGCGCCCTGAACATGCTTGAGAACCACCGCGAGTTGCTGGCGAGCGTGCTCGAAGTCTATCTGAGCTCCGTCGCCAACCGCACCAACGAGATCATGAAGGTGCTCACCGTTTGGGCCACCATCGCTTTGCCGCTCGTGGTCATCACCGGCTACTTTGGAATGAACTTCGAGGATCTGCCTTTGCTACAGTCGTGGCAAGGGATGCTCCTGACCACTCTGTTGCTTGTGGCCCTGCCCGTGGGCATGCTGGCCTTCTTCCACAAGCGCGGCTGGCTGTAGAGAAGCCGAAAACCGACGGGCACCGCTAGACGTGGGAGAGGGCGCGGTCGAGGTCGGCGATCAGGTCTTCGACGTCTTCGATGCCGACCGAGAGGCGCACCAGGCCGTCGGTGATGCCGATCTTCAGCCGTTCTTCGGGCGGCACGGAAGAGTGGGTCATGGTGGCCGGGTGGGAGATGAGGGTTTCGACCCCGCCCAGGCTTTCGCCGAGCGAGCAGAGCTTGACCTGGCGCAGCAGGCGCTCGGCCGACTCCCGTGACCCCAGCTCGAAGGAGAGCATCGCCCCGAAGCCCTTCATCTGTTTCGTCCCCAGCTCGTGCTGCGGGTGGGACTTGAGGCCGGGGTAGAAGACCCGCTTCACCTTGGGGTGTGGTTCGAGGAACCCGGCGATGGCCTGGCCGTTCTGGCAGTGCTGCTCCATGCGCACCGCCAGGGTCTTGACCCCGCGCAGCACCAGCCAGCAGTCGAACGGCCCGAGAATCGCCCCGGCGGATTTCTGGATGAAGTACAGCCGGTCGTAGTCCTCCTGCCGGGTGAGGATGACGGCGCCGCCGATGGAGTCGCTGTGGCCGTTCAGGAACTTGGTGGTGGAGTGCACCACCATATCGGCCCCGAACTCCAGAGGCCGCTGCAGGTAGGGGCTCATGAAGGTGTTGTCCACGACGAGAGGGACACGGCGGGCGCGGGCCAGCTGGCTCATCTCCCCGAGGTCGCTGATGGCCAGGGTGGGGTTGGTGGGGGTTTCGATGTAGAGGAGGCGCGTGTTCTTCTTGATCGCCTTCTCCACGTTCTCGACGCAGGTGGTGTCGATGAAGCTGAATTCCAGGCCGAAGTGGCTGAGGACTTTGGTGAAGAGGCGGTAGACACCGCCGTAGACGGCGTGAGAGCAGATGACGTGGTCGCCGCTCTGGAGGAGGGTTATGACCGCGTTGATGGCGGCCATCCCCGAGGCGAAGGCCAGGGCGTGCCTGCCGCCTTCGAGCCGGGCCAGGTTGCGCTCCAGAGCAGAGCGCGTCGGGTTGCTGGCGCGGGCGTACTCGTAACCCTTGTGCTTGCCCAGTTCCTCCTGCACGTAGGTGGAGGTCTGGTAGATGGGGGCGACGACGGCCCCGGTAGTCGGGTCGGGTTCCTGCCCGACGTGAATGGCATCGGTGGCGAAGCCCATCGCGACGCGTCCTCCTCTGGAGCCCGGCTTTTGTGGTGGTGAGGCCCCGTGCTAAGATGGTGCGGGACGAGCTAAACTAGCACGGTGGCGGCGCTCCTGTCCAAGCCCTTGAATGGATGAGGACGGCGTTCGAGACGGTTCGATGACGGCTGGCCGGATGATTCGGGCCTGGGTTCTTCTGCTGGCGGGGCTCTGCCTGCCCGGCGGCGTCGAGGCCCAGAAGCACAAGGACGTCGAGAATATCGGCCGGCGCGACATCAACAAGGGCTCCTGGAATCTGTATTCCCTGGAGAAGGAAATCGAGATCGGCCGGCAACTGGCCGCCCAGGTGGAGGCCAGCTCGCACCTGCTGCGCGACTCCCGAGTGGACGGCTATGTGAACGACCTGGTGCAGAATCTGGTCCGCCACTCCGACGCTCGGGTTCCGTTCACCGTCAAGGTGATTGATTCTGACGACTTCAATGCCTTTGCGCTGCCGGGTGGGTTCCTCTACGTCCATACCGGGCTGATCCTCGAAGCCCAGACCGAGGCGGAACTGGCCGGGGTGCTGGCTCACGAGATCGCCCACGTCACCGCCCGCCACGCCACCAAGCAGGCCAGTAAGGCCACCTTGTTCCAGTGGCTGAGCCTGCCGCTGATCTTCGTGGGCGGGCCGGTCGGCTACGGTATCCAGCAGGCGGTGGGGTTGGCGGTGCCGCTCTCCTTCCTGAAGTTCCAGCGCGGCGCTGAGCGCGAGGCCGACTTCCTGGGCTTGCAGTACGCCTACCACGCCGGTTACGACCCGGTGGCCCTGGTGGACTTCCTCGAGCGGCTGAAGGACAAGGACAAGGAGGGCCGGCTGGCCAAGCTCTTCTCTACGCATCCCATGACCAAGGACCGCATCCGGCGAGCCCAGAAGGGGATTGCCGAGGCCCTGCCGTCGCGGGAGGAATACGTGGTCTCCACCTCCCAATTTGAGCGGGTCAGGGGCTACCTGCTCCGGCTTCAGCAGGCCAGCCAAATCTATGAGCCCCAGGCGGTCCCGGGCCCGCAGCTGCGCCGACGCACCCAGGAACTGGACGAATGAAAATGAAGAGGAGGCTGGAATGGTGCTGGGCGGCGGTAGGGGTGGGGGCGGTGTTGCTGGGGGCGTTCAGCCCTCCCCTGGCCCCCGCGGAGGAAGAAAAGCAGGTCCGTTTGGAGGTGGAAATCACTGCTGAAGAGACCGGCCAGCCCATCGAGAACGCCACCGTGTACGTCAAGTACAAGCAGGAGCGCTTCTTGCGTAAGGACAAGGAGCGCTCCTGGAGTGCCAAGACCGATTCAGAGGGCAAGGCCGCCTTCCCCCCGCTGCCCGAAGGGGAAGTGCTCGTCCAGGTCGTGGTCAAGGGGTGGAAACCCTACGGGCGTTTCCACTACCTGCGCGCTCCCAAGCATGTCCTGGAGATCAAACTCAAGCCGCCGAAGAAATGGTATTGATGTGTGCGATTTCCGGCTGACCGTAGCGCAATTCTTTGGCCAAAACCGCCTCTGGCGGTCCGTTCCGCGCGCTAAAATTTCTTGCCACCCCGCTTGTTGCTGCATTTTTGTGCAAAGCCAAGAAACGATTTGTTACGCCACCGTTTAAGCCGAACCCCGCCGGGCTTTTCCACAATCTTTTCAACACATTTGTTGAAAAAATCTCCGATACCGAGAAAAGATTCTTCCCGCCGGCGTGTTCGAATCAGGGAGTGACTGTCGCCCGCACGGCTTCTTCGGCGGTGAAGTGGATGACCTGCGGGTAATCGGCCCCGAGCAGCCTTTCCAGGCGTTCCGTATTCATCAGGTACGAGCCGGCGAAGTACGGAAAGGCTTCGGGAGGGACGGGCGAGAGCCCCACCCCCCAGAAAAACCGGTAGAGAAGTCCTACCAGCGAATAGGAGGGTAGGCGCAGGAGGGGCAAGCCGCACAGCCGGGCCAGGTCGTCGCCGGTGACCGGGGCCCCGCGGCCCTGCGCATTCAAAACCACCAGCTTTCCCGGCTCGAAGTGGTGGCAGAGCCAGGCCATAAGGCGGGCCGCGTCGTCGATGTGCATGAATTGGTAGTGCCCACGGTATTTTTCTCCCCTGGGAAGAAGGAGGGGCAGCCGCCACCGGCGTCGCTGCACCCAGCGGCCAAGCCAGGTGCGGTCGCTGGGGCGGCCCCGCAGGGCCCGGACGATGAAGTTGTCCACCCCGGGGCCGAGGAAGATGTGGCCCCGTACGACGTAAACGGCACAGCCGTTCAACCGGGTGTGGCGCGCCCGACACATTTCGTCGGTTTCTTTCTTATGCAGGGCATAGGTGTAGGTGTGGGGCTCCTGGGGGTAGTCTTCGCGAACAGGATACGGGAGCAGGGGCCCGTAACTGGTGACGCTTGAGAGGTAGAGGAAGAAGTCCACTTGGCGGTCGCGGCGGTTGACCCGCTCGACCGCCTCCAGCAGGTGCCGCGTGCCCCGCACGTTGATCTCCCATTGGCGCTGCCGAGCCATGGCCCCGGTGCGGGCTGGGTCGAGCACGAAGGCCAGATGGATTACTTGACGCACCTGGGCGTCCCGGATGAGACCCTCCAGCACCGCCGGGGCGTCCCCTTGAGAGATATCAAGGGGGCAGAACTGCACCTGGGGATGGTCCAGCTGGGGCGGGAACAGGTCCACGCCCACGAGGAGGTGTTCCTTCAGGTGGGGTGCCAGGCGCTGGCCGAGGTTGCCGGAAAGCCCGGTGACAAGAAGCGGTGGGCGCGGGGTGGCAGCCAGGGGGTTCACACCGCCTCATCTTAGTCTTCAAGGGGCGGAAACACCACCACCGCGCTGGCGCGGATGCTGTGGTTATGGCGCTACCGGCTCGCGGGTAGTGGCTCATCTTGAGATCAATCGCCAACCTGCGAGCTCTTACGAACTTGTTGCAAGCGGCAGTCCCGTTGTAGTATCAAATGCAGCCAGCAGAGGTGCAGTATGCCCGAAGGAATCACAAACCCGAAAGCAATCGCTGAGGAAGGCGAAAGAATCTATCTTGAAAGCTACAAGGCAGAGTACGAGAAAAAGTATGCTGGCAAGTTTGTAGCGATTGACATAAACACAAAAGAGGCGTTCTTGGACGATTATGCTGAAGGCGCGCTTGAAAAAGCGAAAGCCAAGTCACCACACGGCCTTTTTCATCTGATTAGGGTCGGTTCTCCTGGCGCGTTCCGCGTGAGCTATTCCTCTGATGCCAACTTGGACTGGATTTTTCAATAACGCAGGAACACCCATATTGAAAATATCGGTTGGCGGAGTCTTTCCCCAGCTACGCCAAGATTTTGAGGCTGTGATCGACACAGGCTACACAGGTTTCTTGTCCATGCCCCTTGTCAGCGCATTCCCTCTAGGGCTGCTACTCTACGGAACAACTGGAGTAACACTCGCTGACGGTTCTACTTCTTACCGCCTTACAGGTTGGGGGCATGTAAGAGTCGGGGAGGAAGATCAGACAGGCGTAATCATCCTTGAGCCTTCCGCTACAGACCTGCTAATTGGTACAGAACTGCTCAGGAAATTTCGCAAACGACTTGTCGTTTCGCACGAATCTGGCAGCGTGGCGCTGGAAGACGAACCTCCACAAAGAACCTCATTTAGCGATTGATCCTGCCCCGCAAACTCCAGAATGAGTCACTACCGGCTCGCGGCGGGTCGTTGACAAATCGGAGCGGCTCCAGTAAACTTGCACGTTTGCGGCAGCGTCCGCAAACTTTTTGTATGAGCACCTACTATCCCAAGGGCAAAGACCGGGCTGGGTTGGCGGCGAGGCACTGGTATGTGGTGGACGCGCGCGGCCAGGTGCTGGGTCGGCTGGCAACCCGGGTGGCGCGCCTGCTGATGGGCAAGCAGAAGGCCACCTACACGCCGGCCGTGGACGCCGGGGACCACGTGGTGGTGGTCAACGCGCGCGGCATCCGCCTCACCGGGAAGAAGCTCGACCAGAAGTTCTACCGCTGGCACACCGGCTACCCCGGCGGGTTGAAAGAAGTGAAGGCGCGGCACATGTACGAGCAGAAGCCGGAGCGGATGGTGCGGGAAGCGATCCTGGGGATGCTGCCCAAGAACAAGCTGCACGGCCGGCGGGCGCGGCGCCTGCGGGTCTACCCCGACGGAAGCCACCCGCACGTGGCCCAACAGCCCCAGCCCCTGCAGGTGGAGGCCTAAGAAACCGTGGGTGACGCGGAAGTCGGAAACACGACCCCGGAGATGACTCCAGTTGAGCCTCAGCCCGAGCTGGCGCCGCCGGCCCCGGCCTCGGGGCCTTTCTACGGCACCGGTCGGCGGAAGACCTCGGTAGCCCGCGTCTATGTGCGGCCGGGCAGCGGGCAGCTGCGGGTGAACGGCCGGGCCTTGGAAAAGTTCTTCGTGCGCCCCCACTGGCGCGAGCACGCCCGCCAGCCGCTGGTTTTTGTGGGGAGCGCCGAGCAGTACGACGCCGACATCAAAGTGTCCGGCGGAGGGGCCGGAGGACAGGCAGGCGCCGTGCGTCTGGGGCTAGCCCGGGCGCTGGCGGCGGCTAACCCCGAGCTGCGACCCAAGCTGCGCCGGGGCGGCTTTCTCACCCGTGATCCGCGCATGAAGGAGCGCAAGAAGTACGGCCAGAAGGGCGCCCGCAAGCGCTTCCAGTGGACCAAACGCTAGGAGGAACAAGGGAACGGTGGCCACACTGACCATGAAGGAACTGCTCGAGGCTGGGGTTCATTTCGGCCACCAGACCCGGCGCTGGAACCCGAAGATGAAGGAGTTCATCTTCGGGGAGCGGAACGGGATTTACATCATCGACCTGCAGAAGACCCTGAAGATGTTCAAGGACGCCGCCCAGTTCATCACCGACTTGGCGGCGCAGGGCAGGGTCATCTTGTTTGTGGGCACGAAGCGCCAGGCCCAGGAAGCCATCGCCGAAGAGGCCCAGCGGTGCGGGATGTACTACGTCAACCACCGCTGGCTGGGCGGCACCCTCACCAACTGGACCACCATCGAGAAATCCATCAAGCGCTACAAAGAGCTCGAGGCCATGGAAGAGGACGGGCGGATGGATACGGTTCCCAAGAAAGAAGCCACCCGCCTGCGCCGCGAGCTGCGCCACTACCGGGAGAACCTGGCGGGCATCAAGGACCTGACTGGCCGGCCGGACGCTGTGTTCGTCATCGACTCGAGCAAGGAGCAGATCGCGGTGCGCGAGGCGCGCACGCTGGCCATCCCCGTGGTGGCTGTGGTGGACACGAACTGCGACCCCGACGAAGTCGACCACGTGGTCCCCGGCAACGACGACGCCCTGCGCGCCATCCGTTTGTTTGCCTCCAAGATTGCCGACGCCGTGCTCGAAGGCCGGGCCCTCTACGAGCAAGCCCAGATCGCCGCCGCCAAGGCCGTCGAGGCCGCTCAGGTAGCTGCGGGAGCGAACGGCGAGCCGGTGCCCGAGTACGCCGGGACCCCGGAGGAGCTGGAAGAGGTGGCCGAAGTCTATGACCCGAACGAATTACTGCCCCCGCACCTGCGGCCCCGGCCCGTTCCGGAATCCGGCCAAGCCGAAGAAGCCGCCCCCGAGCCTGCGGCCGAGGAGAGCGAGGAGAAGGCGGCGGGAGAACCCGGCGGCAGGTCAACCCCATGAGTGAGGGTGACAGGTTTTCCGCTGGCCGACCCGTACGGGCCGGCCTCTTTTTTTTCCCCCCCGCACAGGAGACCCTGTGACTCCCGTGACTCCTGAGACCAATTCCGCTCCGGATCAGAAAGCAGCCACCAGCGCGCAGCAGGTGAAACTGCTGCGGGAGCAGACCGGGGCGGGGTGGATGGATTGCAAGGCGGCCCTGGAGGCCTGTGGAGGCGACGTCGAGCAGGCGGTGGCCTGGCTGCGGAAGAAGGGGATGGCCAGCGCGCAGCGGAAGGCGGGCCGCACCACCCGGGAGGGCTCGGTGGCCAGCTACATCCACGCCGGCAGCAAGATTGGGGTGGTGGTGGAAGTCAACTGCGAGACCGATTTTGTGGCCCGCACCGACGAATTCAAGCAGTTGGTGCACGACTTGGCGATGCACATCGCGGCCGCCGAGCCGCGCTTCATCCGCCGGGAAGAGGTGATCCCGCAGCTGCTGGCCCAAGAGCGGGAAATCTACCGCGAACAGGCCCGGGCCTCCGGCAAGCCGGACAAGGTGGTCGAGAAGATCGTCGAGGGCAAGCTCGAAAAATTCTATGAAGAGACCTGCCTGTACGAGCAGCACTTCATCAAGGACGACAAAATGACCATCAAGGAATTGATTGACGCGGTGATCGCCCGGGTGGGCGAGAATATCGCCGTGCGGCGCTTTGCCCGCTTCAAGGTGGGCGAGACCACCCTGCTGGCTGAGGCCCAGGCCGCCGCCGAGCAGGACAGTTGACCATGGCCTACACCGCCGTCTTCAAGCGCGTCCTCCTCAAGCTGAGCGGCGAGGCGTTTATGGGGACGCAGGGCTTCGGCATCCACGACGAGACCCTGGCGCAGATAGCCCGCGAGATCAAGGACGTCCACGATCTGGGCGTGCAGATCGGCATCATCGTCGGTGGCGGGAACATTTTTCGGGGCCGCACCTCGGCGGCTCGGGGGGTGGAGCGGGTCACGGCGGACCACATGGGGATGCTGGCTACCGTCATCAACGCCCTGGCCTTGCAGAACGCTCTGGAACGAGTTGAGGTGGTGACCCGGCTGATGACCGCCATCGAGATGCAGCAGCTGGCCGAGCCGTTCATCCGCCGCCGGGCCATCCGGCACCTGGAGAAGGGGCGAGTGGTCATCTTCGCCGGCGGCACCGGCAACCCGTACTTCTCCACCGACACGGCGGCGGCCCTGCGGGCCATGGAGATCGGCGCGGAGGTGATCCTCAAGGCCACCAAGGTGGACGGCATCTACGACGCCGACCCCAAGACGGTCTCGACCGCCAAGATGTACGACCGCATCTCCTACCTGGACGTGCTTTCCAAGTCGCTGGCGGTGATGGACTCGACCGCCATCTCACTCTGCAAGGACAACAACCTGCCCATCCTGGTCTTCAACCTCACCCACGCCGGAAACATCAAACGGGTGGTACTGGGCGAAAAGATCGGGTCGCTCGTCTCTGCGTAGGTATGCAGCCGCCTGGCAGTGTCAAAGAGGCCCTGGCTCTGACCCGCACCCGCATGGAGAAGACTGTCGAGGATTTCCGGCGGGAGCTCGGGCACCTGCGCACGGGCCGGGCGTCGGTGACGCTGCTGGAAGACGTCAAGGTGGACTACTACGGGACGTCCACGCCGGTCAACCAGCTGGCCAAGCTCGCCACCCCCGAGCCCACCCTGATCGTGGTGCAGCCCTTTGACCCCTCCATCACCCAGGCCATCGAGAAGGCCATCCGCTCGGCCGAGCTGGGCCTGAACCCGGCGAGCGACGGCAAGGTGATCCGCGTCCCCATCCCGCCGCTGACCGAGGAGCGGCGCAAGGAGTTGGTCAAGCACCTGCACACGGTGCTGGAGAACCACAAGACCGCGGCCCGCAACATCCGCCGCGACTCCAAGGAAGCCATCGAAGCCTTCTTCCGGGACAAGAAGATCAGCGAGGACGACAAGCACCACGCCATCACCGAGCTCGACAAACTCACCCACGACTATGCCGAAAAACTCGACTCCCTCTCCAAAGCCAAAGAGAAGGAAATCCTGGAAATCTGAGCGGCGGGCGAGGTTTACGAAACAGCGCAGGCTAACAAGTGTTGGCTCTGGAATGTGTGATGACAACCCCCCCTGACCGACTACCCCGGAGGCGTCCTCTTCTTCGCAAGCCGTTTCTGCATAACAGCTTCAAGCCATTCGTACCTCGACTCCATATCCAAGTGAATACGTTCCGTGGCTTCACAAAGGTCTAGCAGTGTTTCCACTCTCTTGTAGGTCGCAGCGAATCCCCTAAATCGCCCTCCCACCTCTTCCCAACAATAAGGTGGTGCCTCGCTACTGAACAGCTCGGTAGCGGTTAGCACTAGGACAGGGTTGAGCCAGCGATCCGCCCGCCAGTGGCGGCGCCCCCTCGTTGCTAGGCTGCGTATTCGCCTTTTCTCTGCTCGTGTGAGTTCTGTCTTGAGGGTACAGAACGCCAGCACCGCACCTGGAAACTGCCTAGCGACCGACCTCAAGCGGGCAACGTCTTGGTCATCGAAAGAGTCAAATGTCTTACACTCGCCAAGGATGAGATATGGGCGAGAGTCGAACCATCTCGTGGACCTCCAGAATATCCCAAAGTCGAGCTCTGCACTTGCACCTTGTCTCAGTTGTAGCATGAATGAAGGCACGGCAGTTCCCGTCGAATGCATCCGGTGGTTGTCCAAGAAAAAGCGCAAGGCTAGTGCAACACAGTATGCTCCGTGAGCGTAGTTCTTTATGCTGAACGGCCCCGTAGTCCGAAAATACCACGGGCTGGGCGGAGGATTGTCAGACGGGAATTTGAATACCGAAAGACACTTATCGCATCGGAGCTCATCACGCAGCTCTCCCAATCCATACCATGTTCTCTGTTGACAGGCGGGGCACTGTGCTTCAACGCCAAGGCGTAAGATGCCTCTCCTAGTCAGCGTCTGCAGATGTGTAGTGGCCATTGCCCGCCGTTGCGGCGGGTAGATGTCGCCTATCCTTTGACTTAGCTCACCGAAAGGAACCGTGCTCCCCTGAGCCATTCTCTCAAGGAGCTTTAGGA
>JACQTJ010000049.1 GCA_016210855.1 Acidobacteriota bacterium
GCCAGGGCCACGATGAACTCCTCGCCGCCGTAGCGGCCGACAATGTCGGTGCTGCGGGTGGTCTCGACCAGGGCCCGGGCCACGTGCACCAGCGCCTGGTCGCCGCAGGGTGTCCCGTAGGTGCCGTTGATCTGGCCCAGGTGGTCAATGTCGACCAGCAGGCAGGAGATGGGCTTGAGATATCGCTTCGAGCGCAGCAGCTCGACGCTCACCCGGTCGAAGAAGTAGCGCCGCGTGCAGACCCCGGTCAAGAAGTCCGTGTTGCGCATCCGCTCCAGGCTCTGGGTGAGCTGGCGGACGCTCACCGCCAGCTGGCGCTTTTCCAGGGCGCGGTCAACCGAAACCATCAACTCGTCCACGTTGCGCAGGGGCTTGAAGAGGAAGTCGCTCGCCCCCAGCCGCAGGGCGGCGATGGCGTTTTCGAAGCGCTCTTCTTCGGCAGCGGTGAGGATGATGACCTCGATGGTCTCGTCGAGCGCCTTGACCATCTCCAACACCTTGATCCCGCTTAGCCGCGGCATGTTGACGTCGGTGATCACCAGGTCGAAGCTCTGCTCGTCGAGCAGCCGCAGGCCCCGCACCGGGTCATTCACGGTGCTCACTTGGTGGCCGACCTTGCCCAGGGCTTTCTCCAGCAGCTGCAGCAGCAGCTGGTCATCATCAATGACCAGAATGCTTGCGCTCTGGGGTCGCTCTTTCACCTGATACCCCCGGGGCGGAGATCAAAACGCGCACTACTCTACCACATTCCTTGCCCCGAGCAACCGCGCTGCCAGGGCAAAACCTTTGACTTGCCCGCTGCTTCCTGCCTACACTCGTCCCGGCGCGCCCCCTGGCCTGAGCGCGTCCCGCAGTGGATGAGTATCGCCTGCAAAGTCGGCGGCTGCTCCAGCTTGGTGCAGCCGGAGCTCGTTGACCACGTCCTCTGCCTCGACCACTTCCTGAGCGACATCCAGGAGCGCAGCAGCAGCTTTGCCCGTCAGCTCTCAGCTGACGGCCCCGCCGGGCCCCTCCGCCGGGCCGTCATTCAGTTCATCATGGTCGCGGCCGCCAAGATCGCCCTCATCGGCACCGAGAATCCGCCGAAGGAGCAGCTGCTGCGCGGCCGGCTGCTCAACGCCATGCTGATGCTGGCCGAGCTGCGCGAGCACTTCGACAAGGCCGCCGCATCACAAGCTGGCCCCTAGGCAGGCACTGTAAACGGGATGGCGGAGCGGGTGGGATTCCCCGCCCGAGGCGCGAGCCCGAGGCGCGTGCGCCTGGGGCGCAGGTGCGCCTAGGGCGCAGAACCCACGGTTCCCAAGATGCGGTCCAGCTCGGCGCGACCTTGACCCGTCTTCAGGGATAGTTCCCTGCGTCGAGCCTCGCCACCGGTTGGATAGGTTTCGGTGTGTACAATTTCCCACGGGCGCCCGCCCTTTGTGGCACAGACCTGCCCGCGGTTGTGTTGTTCGAAGCGCGCGAGGAGGTCGTTGCTTGAACCCACGTAGCGCCTACCCGTTTTTTCGCTGTGGAGGACGTAGACGGTGAACACGCTCAATAGCAATGGAGTCTGGCGGAGCGGGTGGGATTCGAACCCACGGTCCCGTTGCCAGGACACGGCATTTCCAGTGCCGCCAGTTAAACCACTCCTGCACCGCTCCGGTGAACTTCACCATAGCAAAGCCCCCTTCACTTGTGCAATATAAGCAGCACCCCAAGCGGAGGTTTCAGGTGCTTCGACGCTGCGCCTTGCTTGCCGTGGTTGGGCTGGCCGGATTGGTCGTGTGTCTGGATTTGGCCGGAGAGATTCTCGTCGTCCTCAACAAGTCCGACCACGAGGCCGCCCTGGTGGACCCGGCCAGCTACGCCGTGGCCGCCAAGCTCCCCACCGGCAAGGGCCCGCACGAGGCCGCCACCTCGCCCGACGGCCGCTTCGCCTACGTATCCAACTACGGCTCCTTCGCCGTCTTTCGCCAGGGCGAGCGGCCGCGGATGGAGCCGGGCAACACCCTCACCGTCATTGACCTCAACCAACTCGCCGTGAAGGCCACTTTTGACCTGGGCTCCTACACCCAGCCCCACGGCCTCTGGGTGAGCCGCGACGGCTCGCGGCTGTGGGTGACCTGCGAAGGCGCCCAGGCCGTGCTCGAGCTCGATGCCCAGACAGGCGCAATCCTCAAAGCCTGGAAGACCAACCAAAACGTGAGCCACATGGTCGTGCCCGCCCCCGACGAGCGCAAGCTCTATGTGGCCAACATCGGCTCGGGCAGCGTCACCGTGATCGACCGCACCACCGACGGGGTCAAGAGCATCCCCACCGGCGCCGGCGCCGAGGGCATTGACGTCGCGCCCGACGGCCGCGAAGTCTGGGTCTCGAACCGTGGCGCCCACTCCGTCTCGGTCATCCACACCGCGAGCGACCGCGTGCTGGCCACCTTCGAAAGCGGCGGCCAGGTGCCCATCCGCGTGAAGTTCACCCCTGACGGTCGGCAAGCGTGGGTTTCGAACGCCCAGAGCAACAGCGTCAGCGTCTTCGACGCCCGCACCCGCCAGCTCATCGGCACCATTGAAGTGGGCGCCGTGCCGGTCGGCATCTTGATGACCCCGGACGGGCGCCGGGCCTTCGTGGCCAACACCAACGCCAACCAGGTGACGGTGATTGACGTCCCCGGCCGCCAGATTCTCCGCACCTTTACGACCGGAACGGAGCCCGACGGCATGGCCTGGGCCCACTAGAGGAGGCGCCGATGGGACTGCGGGTGCTGGCGGCAGGCTTGCTGGTGGGCGTGCTCGGCGAGGCCGGGCTGGCGGCCGCTTTTGCGGTGGAGCACTTTGGCGTCAAGCGCGTCTCGGCGTTCCTGGCCGCGCATCCAGAACTGTTTCCCGTCCCTCCGGACCGGGCCATCCTCAGCCTGCTGGCCCTGACCCTGCTCATGGGCATCGTCTTCGCCCTCGTCTTCCAGCGCGCCTTCTCGGCGCCCCCGAGCGTCCGGGCCGCGCTCGAGTTCGGGGGCCTGTGCTGGCTCGGCTTCGTGGCTCCCCTGGCCGGGCTGACGCTCCTTTGGACACCGCTGGCTCCGGCGGCCGTGTTGGCCGCCGCGGCCGGCTGGCTGGTCGAGCTGCTCGGCGGTTCGCTGCTGCTGGCGCGCTTTTTGAAACCGGCCTGAGCGACGGGCCCGCCCGCCTGCCGCAGGCAGGTTGCCCGCTGAGGCGGGCCGTGATAGGATGGGCTTTGAGTTCGGATCAGACTTCGGGCTCCGTGCAACGCAACCCCGCAAACCCCGCCAGGTCCGGAAGGAAGCAACGGTAGCGGGTCATTGCGTGTGCCGCGGACGTCCCGAGGTCTGGTCCCTTTCTAAGGCGGCGGGCTCACGATGACCTACCAGGTAATCGCGCGCAAATACCGCCCGCAAACCTTCGACGAAATCATCGGCCAGGAGCCCGTCGTCCGCACCCTCAAGAACGCCGTCGAGCAGAACCAGGTGGCGCACGCTTACATTTTTTCCGGGATGCGCGGCGTCGGCAAAACCACCACGGCCCGCATCCTGGCCAAGGCCCTGAATTGCGAAAAAGGGCCCACCACCCGCCCCTGCGGCCAGTGCCCGCCCTGCCGGGAGATCGCCGCTGCCACTGCCGTGGACGTGCTCGAAATCGACGCCGCCTCGAACCGCGGCATTGACGAAATCCGCGAGCTGCGCGAAACCGTCCGCTACCTGCCCGCCCGCGACCGCATGAGGGTCTTCATCATTGATGAAGCCCACATGCTCACCACCGAGGCCTTCAACGCCCTGCTCAAGACGCTCGAGGAGCCCCCGCCGCGGGTGCTGTTCCTGCTGGCCACCACCGAGCCGCAGAAGATTCCCACCACTATCCACTCCCGCTGCCAGAGCTTTCACTTCCGCTCCATCGGCTTCGCGGAAATCCTGGGCGTGCTCGAGCGCGTGGCCCGGGACGAGAAGGTCAAGGTCGAGCCCGAGGCCCTGGCGGTCATGACGCGGGCGGCCGAAGGCAGCCTGCGCGACGCCCTCTCCATCCTCGACCAAGCCCTGGCCTACGGCGGAACCAACATCACCGCTGCCCAGGTGCGCGAGCTGCTCGGGGTGGTCGAAGCCGAGGTGCTCGACCAGCTGGTCGAAGCCGTCGCCGCCCAGTCCTCCGAAAAGGTGCTGCGCCTGGTAGATTCGCTCGTCCGCGAAGGTCACAGCTTGCAGCACTTCTGCCGCGAGGCCCTGCGCCACATCCGCAACCTGCTCCTGGTGCGCATCGGCGGGGCGGCGGCTGAGCTCGCTGAAGCCGCGGGCGAAGAGCGCCGCCAACTCGAGGCCGCCGCGCGGCAGTTCTCCGAGGAAGACCTGCTGCGCTTCTTCAACGTCCTGCTGCGCACCGAGGGCGAGTTGCGCTGGTCGCCCCACCCGCGGCTGCATCTCGAGCTGGGCTTGCTGAAGCTGGTGCAGGCGGAGCGCCTAGTGCCGCTCGAAGAGGTGCTGGCGGAGCTCACCGGGAACCCGGTGCCGCGGCCCGCCACGGCCCCGTCGTCCCGGCCGGCGCCGTCTGCCCCGAGCCGCAGCCAAGCAGCCCGGGTCGAGCCAGGCAAAGGGGAGGCCCGCCCGGCGGCGCCCTCTGCGGCGGCCGAAGAGACACCCGGCGGCGATTCTGTCGAGCCGACCACTATTGAGAGCATCAAGACCGAGGTGCACGGGCGCTCAAAGTTCCTCGGGTCGCTCGTGGACCAGGTGGTGCGCTGGGACCGGCAGAAGGACGGCCTGAGCCTGTGGTTTGCGGCCGAAAACCGCACCCTGGTCGAAATGCTCGACCGCAAGCAACAGGGTCAGCTCGAAACCATCATCTCCCGGGTCCTGGGCGAGCCCGTCAAGGTGTACCCTAAAGTGGGCGCCGTCGGAGTGAGCCCGGCGGCAGCCGCACGCCCCACCGCGGAGAAGAACGCGGTGGTGCAGGCCTTGCTGGAGCGCTTCGGCGGGACGGTGCGCCTGGCCTCGGAGCTGCCCCCCGGGGGCGGCCGCGAGCCCGAGGAGTAGCGGATGGCGAACCTGCACCAGATGCTCACCCAGGTCAAGCAGATGCAGGAGCAGTTGCAGGCCCGCCTGGCGCAAATCAGCGTGGAAGCTTCGGCCGGCGGCGGCATGGTGAGCGTGAAGATGAACGGCCAGAAGCAGGTACTCGAGCTGCGCATTGACCCCGAGGTGTACAAGAGCGGGGACCGAGAGATGCTGCAGGACCTGGTGCTGGCGGCGGTGAATGAAGCCAGCCGCCGCGTGGACGCCGAGCTGCAGCAGCAGGTGACAAACCTCGCCGGCGGCCTGAACCCGTTCAAGATTCCCGGCCTCTTTTAAAGCCCGTGCAGCACACACCCCTGACTCTGTCATTCCGAGCGAAGCGAGGAATCTGCTTTTGAAAGAGCTGCCCGAACCCATCGCCCGGCTGGTGGACGAGTTGAAGCGCCTGCCCGGCTTTGGGCAGAAGAGCGCGACCCGGCTGGCCTTCCACCTGCTGCGGCAGCCGGCAGAAGACGTGGAGCGACTGGCCGAAGCGATTCTGGCCGCCAAGCGGAGCTTGCGCACCTGCTCCATCTGCCACAACCTCACCGATCAGGAGACCTGTGAGTTCTGCCGGGCGGAGGGCCGCAACGGGAAACAAATTTGCGTGGTGGAGGCGGCCCAGGACATCGTGAACGTCGAAAAGACCCGCCACTACCAGGGCCTCTACCACGTGCTCGGCGGCCTGCTGGCCCCGCTGGAAGGCGTGGGGCCGGAGCAGTTGAACATTCAGTCGCTGCTCAAGCGCCTCTGCGCCCAAGGCGCATCTGCGCCCGAGGCGCACCAGCCTCGGGCTGGCGCCTCGGGCGGAGAGGGCAACCGGGTGGAAGAGGTCATCCTCGCCACCAACCCCACCGCCGAAGGCGACGCCACCGCGCTCTACCTGGCCAAGCTGGTCAAGCCGCTTGGGGTGCGGGTGACGCGCCTGGCCATGGGCATCCCGTTGGGGGGCGAGCTCGAGTACGCCGACTCGGTCACCCTCCAGCACGCCCTCGACGGCCGGCGGGAACTCTAGCGATGAGACCCATCCATCCGGCCCCAATCCTCCTGCTGCTTCTTGTTCTTGGCGGCGGGCTGCACGCTCAGCAACCGCAGCCGGAGGCCACTTCCCTGCTCGGGCAGCCGCTCTATGCGCCGGAGATTGCACCCGAAACGCGGGCGCGGCTGGAAGAGAACCTGGCGCCGGCGAAGGCCGACTATAAGAAGAACCCGGACGACGTCGACGCTATCATCTGGCTGGGGCGGCGCACCGCCTACCTGGGCCGCTACCGCGAAGCCATCGCCATTTACTCGGAGGGAATCGAGAAACACCCCCGCGACCCGAGGTTCTACCGCCACCGCGGCCACCGCTACCTGACCGTGCGCGAGATTTCGAACGCCATCGCCGACCTGGAACGCGCGGCCCGGCTGCTGGCAGGCACGCCGGATGAAATCGAGCCCGACGGCGCTCCCAACCGTAAGAACATCCCCCGCAGCACCACCCAGACAAACATCTGGTACCACCTGGGCCTGGCCTACTACCTGCTGGCGGACCACGACAACGCCCGCCGCGCCTTCACCAACTGCCTGGAGCTTTCCGGCAACGACGACATGCTGGTGGCCTCGAGCTACTGGCTCTACCTGACTCTGCGCCGCCTGGGCGAGGAGGGCTACGCCCAGGAGGTGCTCGAGCGCATCCGGCCGGAGATGGACATCCTCGAGAACACCACCTACCACGCCCTGCTGCTGCTCTACAAAGGCCTAAAGACACCCGAGTCCCTGCTCGACGCCCCGGATCAGGACGACGTGACCCGCGCCACACTCGCCTACGGGGTCGGCAACTGGTATTTGCACAAAGGAAAGCCCGAGAAAGCCCGCGCCACCTTCCAGAAGACACTCGAAGGCAAGCAATGGGCTGCCTTCGGGTACCTGGCCGCCGAGGCCGACCTGGCCCGGGGCGAACTGCGCTGAGTGCCTCCTGCCGATAGCCAAATCCTGGCGCCGCCCGTATAATCAAATACGTTGGACTCTTTTCTCTAGGGCGCCACGGCACCGGAACCCATGACCGCAACCGACTCGAGCCATCCTGCCCGTTCCTGGGAGCGTCTGCGTCCGCTCTGGCCCTACCTGCGCCGCTACCGCCGCGGAATCCTGCTGGGAATGCTGGCCCTGGTGGCGAACAACCTGGTGTGGATGACGTTCCCGCTGGTGCTCGGCCGCGCCATTGACGCCCTGACCGCGGGTACCACGCGCCGCCAGCTGCTTTTCTACGCGGGGGCCCTGCTCAGCATTGTCCTGCTCAAGGGTGTTTTCCAGTACACGATGCGCTGGGTGCTGATCGGCATCTCCCGCGACATCGAGTTCGACCTCCGCAACGACCTCTTCCGGCACCTGGAAAAACAGTCGGCCCGCTTCTATTCGACCTGGCGAGTCGGCGACCTGATGTCGCGGGCCACGAACGACCTGGGGGCGGTGCGGATGATGGTGGGCCCGGCGGTGATGTACCTGGCCAACTCGCTAGCCGCCTTCCCCATGGCCATCGCCCTGATGCTCTACATCGACTGGCGGCTCACGATCCTGGTGCTGCTGCCGGTGCCGGTGATTTCGCTTTCCGTCAAGCACTTCAGCCGGCTTATCCACCAGCGCTTCGAGCGCATCCAGGCGAAGCTCTCCGACCTCACCGCCCACGTGCAGGAGAACGTCGCCGGGGTGCGCCTGCTGCGGGCCTTTACTCAGGAAAAACCCCAGCTCGCCGCCTTCGACCGCCTCAACCGCGACTATATCGAGACCAACCGCGGCCTCATCCGCGTCCAGGGCGTCTTCATCCCCTCGCTCGAAGTCCTGCTCACCTTCGCCTTCCTGATGGTGCTCTGGGTGGGTGGGCGGGCGGTGCTGGGTGGGCGCATCACCGTGGGCGAGTTCGTGGCCTTCACCCAGTACATGTTCCTGCTCACCTGGCCGATGATCGCCCTGGGCTGGGTGGTGAACCTTTTCGAGCGCGGCACCGCCTCGCTCGGCCGGCTGAACCAGCTGCTCACCGCGGCCCCCGAAATCGTGGACCGGGCCGGGGCGAACCCCCCGTCCGAAGTCCGCGGCGAAATCGAGTTCCGCCACCTTACCTTCAGCTACAACGGCGTCCCGGTGCTCGAGGGAATCAACCTGCACATCCCGGCCGGCACCACCCTGGCCATCGTGGGCCCGACCGGCTCGGGCAAGAGCACACTCATCAACCTGATCGGCCGGCTCTATGAGGCCCCGCCGGGGAGCGTGCTGGTGGACGGCCGCCCGGTGAGCGCCCACCACCTGGAGGGCCTGCGGGGCGCCATCGGCTACGTGCCCCAGGAGACGTTCCTCTTCAGTGAAACCCTGCGGGAGAACATCGCCCTGGGCGTCCCTGAAGCCAGCCAGGAAGAAATCCGCCGCGCCGCTGAAATCGCCGGCCTAGCCGACGACATCGAAGGCTTCCCGAAGAACTACGACACCCTGGTGGGCGAGCGCGGCATCACCCTGTCGGGCGGACAGAAGCAGCGGGCCGCCATCGCCCGGGCCTTGCTCCGCAACCCGCGGATTCTTGTCCTCGACGACGCCCTCTCCAGCGTCGACACCTACACGGAAGAAAAAATCCTGCGCCGGCTCACCCAGGTGATGCGGGAGCGGACAACCATTCTGATTTCGCACCGCGTTTCTACCGTGCGCCACGCCGACCAGATTGTGGTGCTCAAGGACGGCCGCATCGTCGAGCGCGGCACCCACGAAGACCTGCTGGCCCGCGGCGGCTACTACACCGATCTCTACCAGAAACAGCTGCTCGAAGAGGAGCTCGAACGCGCATGAACGAGCTCGGCGCCCATCACGAAGAAGAAGTCCTGGGCAAGGTCTACGACCGCCGGCTGCTCAGCCGCCTCCTCCTCTACCTCCGCCCCTACCGCGCCTCGGTCACCCTAGCCGTGCTGCTGCTCATCCTGCACTCCATCGTGCAGGTGGTGGTGCCGCTGTTCTTCAAGGTGGCCATCGACCTCTACATCCAGCCCCGCCCGGGCACCCCGAACGAGTTGGCCTGGCTCACCCGCCTCCTCTCCCCCGACCCGCTCAGCGGGCTGAACCAGCTGGCGTTCGTCTTTGTGGTACTGCTCCTGGTTGGCTTTGCGGTGGGCTACTGGCAGGCCTACACCATGCTGATGACCGGGCAGCGGGTGATGTACGACCTGCGCATGCAAATTTTCGGCCACCTGCAGCGGCTGCAGGTGGCCTTCTTCGACCACAACCCCGTGGGCCGGCTGGTCACCCGGGCCACCAACGACGTTGACCAGTTGAACGAAATGTTCACCGCCGGCGTAGTCGCCATCTTCGGCGACCTGCTGGTGCTCATCGGCATCGTCTCCGTCCTGCTCTACCTCGACTGGAAGCTCGCCCTGCTCACCTTCGCCTCCCTGCCCCTCATCGGCGGCGTTAGCATTCTCTTCCGCAACTTCGTCCGCGACTGCTACCGCCGCACCCGCATCGCCATCGCCCGCATCAACGCCTTCCTGAGCGAGCACCTGAGCGGCATGACCGTCGTGCAGCTCTTCAACCGGGAGCGTCGCGCCGCCGCGCAGTTTGGCGAGATCAACGACCAGAACCGGCTGGCTTGGCGGGATGCCATCTTTGCCCATGCCCTCTTCTACCCGGCCGTGGAAGTCCTCGCGGTGCTCGCCATCGCCGTGGTGGTGGCCTACGGCGGCAGCCGCGTGCTCGCCGGAACGGCCCAGCTCGGGACGCTCGTGGCCTTCCTCTTCTACGCCCGGCGCTTCTTCCAGCCCATCCAGGACTTGAGCGAAAAATACAACATCCTGCAGTCGGCCATGGCCAGCGCCGAGCGCATCTTCAAGCTGCTGGATACGCCGCTGACCATCGCCTCCCCGGCCCGGCCCCGGCCGCTGCCTTCGAACGCGGGACGGGTCGAGTTCCGCAACGTCTGGTTCGCCTACAATCCCGGCGAATGGGTGCTGCAGGATATTTCTTTCACCCTCGAGCCCGGAGAAATGGCCGCCATCGTCGGCCACACCGGGGCCGGCAAGACCACCCTCATCAACCTGCTGCTGCGCTTCTACGACGTCGAGAGGGGCCAGATCCTGCTCGACGGCGTGGGTATCCGCGAGCTCGAACTCGAAGAGCTCCGCCGCCAGTTCGGCATCGTCCTCCAGGACCCCTTCCTCTTCTCCGGCACCGTCGCCTCGAACATCCGCCTGGGGAGCGCCACGGTGAGCGACGAGGACGTCACCGAGGCCCTGGAGAACGTCAACCTGAGCGGGTTCATCCGTACCCTGCCCGAAGGACTCGACCACGCAGTCCGCGAGCGCGGCGCTACCCTCTCGGTGGGCCAGAAGCAGCTGCTCTCCTTCGCCCGCGCCCTGGCCCACCGGCCGCGGCTGCTCATCCTCGACGAGGCCACTTCGAGCGTGGACACGAACACCGAGTTCCAGATCCGCTCCGCCCTCGAGCGTCTCATCACCGGCCGCACTTCCATCGTCATCGCCCACCGGCTCTCCACGGTCCAGCGCGCCAGCAAGATTCTGGTCTTCCACAAGGGGCAGTTGCGCGAGCAGGGCACCCACCAGCAACTGCTCGCCCAGCGCGGCATCTACTACAAGCTCTACCAGCTCCAGTACCGCGACCAGGAAGTCGGGGCCGTGGCCGACGACGACTGACGAGCCCGCCGGTGCCTGCCGCTGCCTCAGCGCTCATCGTGGCTGGCGAAGCCTCCGGCGACCGCCACGGCGCGGCTCTGGCCGCTGCCCTGCCTCGACATCTCCCGGTCAACTGGTTTGGGATCGGCGGCGATGCCATGGCGGCGGCCGGGGTGGAGCTTGTGACCCACGCCCGCGAGGTGGCGGTGCTCGGCATCGTGGAGGTGGTTCGCCACCTCCCCCGCCTCTACGCCGTCTTCCGGCGGTTGCTCCGCGAAATCGCCCGCCGCCGGCCTGACTTCGCCGTGCTGATTGACTTCCCCGACTTCAACCTGCGCCTGGCCCGGCAGCTCCACCGCCGTGGCATCCCGGTCGTCTACTTCATCGCTCCGCAGGTTTGGGCCTGGCGGCCCGGTCGGGTGAAGCTTCTGCGCCGTCACATTCGCAAGCTGATTTGCATCTTCCCGTTCGAAGAAGAATTTTTTCGCCGGGCCGGTGTCGAGGTCGAATACGTGGGGCACCCGCTGGTGGACGCCGCCCGACCGACCCTCAGTCGCGAGGAGTTCTTCAAGCGCACCGGCTTGCGGGCGGACCGGGCCACGGTCTGCCTGCTGCCGGGCAGCCGCAACCAGGAGGTCGAGCGTCACCTGCCGGTGATTCTCGAAGCCGCGGCGAACCTGTCGCGGCAGCGCCCGCGGCAATTCACGCTGGTTCGCGCCAGCACGGTGGACCCGGCGCTGGTCGAAGCCATTGCCCGCCGCAGGCCGGAAGTTGCCCTCACGGTAGTCGCCGACAGCCCGTATAATGCCCTAGCCAGCGCGGACGCCGCTATCATCTCGAGCGGCACGGCCACCGTGGAAGCGGCACTGGTGGGTACCCCGATGGTGGTGGTGTACCGGGTGGCGACCCCGAGCTGGTGGGTAGGCAAGCTGCTGGTGCGGACACCCTACTACAGCATGGTGAACCTGCTGGCCGGGGAGCGCCTGGTGCCGGAACTGATTCAGAGCGACTTCACCCCGGCCCGGGTCGCCGCCGAGGTCGAGCGGCTGCTCGGCGACTCGAACCGACGGCGACGCATCCAACAGGGATTGGGGCGCTTGAAGGAGCGCCTGGGCCCGCCGGGAGCCATCGAGCGCGCTGCCCGCGCCGTGGCCGCGGCGGTGGCGGGGCCCGGGCAAGCGGTGAAGCCATGAAGCGAAGCCAAAAATTGACGAGTGCGCTGGCTCTCGCCGCCGGGCTCTGCCTGGGCTTGCTGGTGCCGTCCACGCTGCGGGCGCAAGCCGAGCCCTCGCCCTATCACGTGGCCCGCTACGAGCTCGACGTTGCGCTGGGCCCCGACACCCACCAGCTGCGCGGCCGGGCCCGCGTCGAAGTGGCGGCCGATGAGCCCCTGGCAGCGCTCACCTTCCACCTCAACAAAAACCTCAGAGTGGAGCGAGTGGCCGGCCCCGATAACAAGCCGCTCCATTTCGAGCAGCAGGCCGGAGCCGAAACGTTCCAGGTGGACCTGCCCCAGGCGCTTTCCGCCGGGCAGACATCGGCGCTGACGGTGGACTACCAGGGCGCCTTCGACCCCGCGCTGCGCCCCGAGCGCGGCGCCCTGCTCGGCGTCATTGCCCCGGGCAAGACGTACCTGCTGCGCGAAGCTCGCTGGTTCCCGCAGGCGGCCAACCTCTGGGCGCGGTTTGCGATGACGCTCAGCGTCACCCTGCCCGAAGGAGAAACAGCTGTCTCGAGCGGCCGGGCCGAGCCGCCCCGCACCGCAGGCGGCAAGACCCGCGCGGTCTTCCGGGTTGACGAGCCGGCGCTGGTCGGGACGCTGGTCGCTGGGCGCTACCAGCAGGTCAAGGCCGCGAGCGGCGCGCCCCTGACTTTCTATCTGCTGACGGCCCCCGAGTCTTCCGCCACGGGAAGCGCCGACACCCTGGCCGATATCATGGCCTTTTTCTCTGACGAGTTCGGCCCCCTCGAGAATGCGGAGCTGGCTGTGGTCGAGACCCAGGACGACACTTGGGAGTCGCATTCGGCTCCGGGTCTGCTGCTGTTGCCGACCCGGCAGTGGGGCTCGACCCTCAACCAGCGCCTGCTCGCCCGCAGCCTGGCCCGGCAGTGGTTCGCCAGCCGCGTCAGCCCGGCGAACGCGAGCGACGCCTGGCTGGCCGACGGCCTCTGCCGCTATGCGGAAGCCCTCTACATTGAGCACAGCGCCGGTACGGAAGGCCTCCGCCAGGCGCTCGAAGACTTGACCATCGCCGCCCTGGTGGACGAGAGCGCTGCCCCCATCGCCAACGCCGGGCGCCTGACTCCATTCTCTCCGGAGTTCTATTCCGTAATCCGCGACAAGGGCGCCATGGTGTTTCATATGCTCCGGCAGGTGATGGGCGACGAGGCCTTCTTCCGGCTGCTCGCGGCTTATGGCGGGCACTTCGCCGGACGGGGTGTCACCCTGGATGAGTTCGAGCGATTGGCGGAAGAGACTGCCGGGCAGCCGCTCGACTACTTCTTCGCCGAGTGGCTGCGCTCCACCGGCGTCCCCCAGTTCGAGCTCGAATACGTCATCTACCGCACCCAGAAAGGCTTCCGGGTGGGCGGGCAGGTCAAGCAGCAGCTTGAAATCTTCCGCATGCCGGTGCCGGTGCGGGTCGAGACCGAAGGGCCGCCCGCCACTCAGGTGGTGGCCGTGGCCGGGCCGAGCACAGATTTCTCCATTGAGACTTTTGGCAAGCCTACTCGGATCGAGATTGACCCCGACTACAACGTGCTCAAGTACACGCCGGCGCTGCGCCTGCGCGTCGCCATCGCCCGCGGCGAGGCCAACTTCGAGCGCGGGCGCTACTTCGAAGCGGTGCGCGACTACCAGCAGGCGCTGGAGGTGAAGGTCAATAGTTCCCTGGCCCACTACCGCATGGGGGAAGCGTTCTTCGAGCAGCGCAACTATCAGGCCGCGGCCAACTCCTTCCGCGAGGCTGTCAACGGCGACCAGGAGCCCAAATGGACGCTGGTCTGGAGCCACCTCTTCCTCGGCAAAATCTTCGACATCACCGGCCAGCGGGAGCGCGCTATCAACGAGTACCGCCGGGCGCTCGAGACCAACGACGACACCCAGGGAGCGCTCGCGGAGGCGCAGAAATACTTGCAGGAACCCTACCACCGCGAGGCCCGCACCATCGAGCAGATCGAGCGCCGCTAGAGCGGCTTCGCCCGTTTTTCTTGTCATCCTGAGCGAAGCGAAGGATCTCAACCAATAGGCACGGCATCGCTGAGATTCTTCGCCCTGCGGGCTCAGAATTACACCTGGCGTCAGAGGAGTTGAAGCCCGCTAAGCACGGCGCCTTCGATACCCTTCCCTTGCAGCAGCACCTTGAAGGCTTCGCCCATCCCTTCCGGGTGGATGAGCTGCTTGAGCTGGTTGCGCGTGGCGCGCGCTTCGGGCGTCTCGGCTTCCCGCTCCAGCCGCTCCACCAGCCCGCTCGCCCGGGCCAGCGCCAGCAGGAAGTTCGTCTGCTGCGTGTAGCCGAGAGTGACGAGCCCCAGTTCGCGCCCGCGCTCTTCCAGGGCGGTGAAGTTCACCTGGGCGGTCAGGTCTTGCTGGCCCGGCCAGGCCAGCCAGTCGTCGCGGGTGCGGTGGTTGCGGTAGGCGAGCAGCGTCCCCCGCCGGTGCGCGGGGCCGTAAAGCTCATAGGCCCGGTAGCCATAGTCAAGGGTGAGCAAGAAGCCGCGGGTGAGCGCCTGCGCTGCCTGCCCGAGCCAGGCAAGCGCCGCCAAGTGGACTTCCGCCTGCTGGTCGTCCTGTAAGGGAGCGCCGTAGCGGTCGAGATAGGGGGCGAGCTCCGGCGACGAGAGTTCCTCTTCGATCTCCACCAGCTCTCCGTGGCGGGCGCTCACGTAGATTTCCCGCAACCCCTGGGCGCGCCGCACCACCCGGTGGACCGGCAGCGCATCCACGAGCTCGTTCGAGAGCACGCAGCCCACGATGCCGCCGGCTGGCAACCGGTCGGCGACGCGCGCCTGCTCCCCGAACTTCGCCAGCGCGGCTCCGGCCTCCTCCCGCAGCCGCGGGCTGGCTTCGACCAGGGTGAGCTGCAAGGCGCGCCCAAAGTCTGGGGCCTGCTCGCCGGCGGCTTGAAGGATCTGAGCCCCCAGGAGGCCGCGGCCGGCGCCGCACTCGACCAGCTCGAACCGGGCCGGCTGCTCCAGCCGCTCCCACATCTCCCGCAACTGCCCCGTAAGCAGCCGCCCGAA
>JACQTJ010000041.1 GCA_016210855.1 Acidobacteriota bacterium
CCACTTGTCCGATTCGCCGATGTGGATGCGCATCAGGGTACGCTCCCCTTCGAATCGCTCATGTTCCTTTTCCATGACTCCTCCTAGAGCGCGTCGGCCAGCCGTATGCCAGCCATCACTGCCAGCAAACCGCCAATCACGCTGACACCGACGTAGAGGGTGGCCTTAAGCCACTCTCCGTCCTCAAGCATCTTCACCGTTTCCCAGCCAAAGGTGGAAAAGGTGGTGAAGGCGCCCATGAGTCCCATGGTGAGGCCCACGCGCCACTCCGGCGGAATCCAAAGACGATGCAGCGCATACTGGCCTACTGCGCCCAGCAAGAAACAACCGAGAAGGTTCACGGCCAGCGTCCCGGTGGGAAACGCGGGTCCGGTGCGGTATTGGACCAAGCCTTGCAGACCGTAGCGGGCCAAGGTGCCCACCACCCCGAAAACAGCCAGCAGGAGAAAACGCAAGGTCGCTCCGCTTTCCGCCCCTCCGAGCGCCCAACAAAAAACTCCTGGGCGCCCCGGGGGGCCAGGAGTCATCAGTCCGTAGGGACGGTTTAGGCGAACTCCATCGCCTTTAAGTTGTACGGGGATTGTAGTCCAGCCGGACAGGCCTGGCAAGTTAGGGAGCCCGCAGGCGGGCGAGCCGCCGGGCGGCTTCTTCAAGCGTCGGCAGCTGCTTGCAGAAGGCGAAGCGCACTTGCCCGGCACCGTCGCGGGGGTCGTTGTAGAAGCTCGAGCCGGGCACCACCGCCACGCCGGTTTCCTTCACCAAGTGCTGCGTGAAGGCGAGGTCATCCGCTCCGTAGCGCGGCAGGAAGGCTGCGATGTTGGTCATGATGTAGTAGGCCCCGCGGGGCACGAAGCAGCGGAAGCCGGACGCCCGCAGCCCCGCCAGCAAACAGTCGCGGCGCTGGCGGTAATCGGCGGCGAGCTTCTGGTAGTAGCTTTCGGGCAGCGACAGGGCCACCGCCCCGGCTTCCTGCAAGGGCGCGGCGGCGCCGACGGTGAGGAAGTCGTGCACCTTGCGGATGGCGCTGGTCAAGTGCGCCGGGGCCACCGCCCAGCCCACCCGCCAGCCGGTGACGCTATAAGTCTTTGACATCCCGTTGATGGTCACAGTGCGCTCGCGCATGCCGTCGAGGGTGGCGATGGAGAGGTGCTTCGCGCCGTCGTAGAGGATGTGCTCGTAGATTTCATCGGTGAGGGCCAGGACGTTCCACTCCACGCACAGGTCGCGGATGAACTCGAGCTCCTCACGGGTGAAGACCTTGCCGGTGGGATTGTTCGGGGTGTTCAGGATGATGGCCTTGGTGTGGGCGTTGAAGGCGGCCCGCAGCTCGTCGGGGTCGAAGCACCATTCGCCGGAGTCGCTTGACCCTTCGACAGGCTCAGGGTCGGCGCTGCGTCCTGACGGACGCAGCTTGACGAAGCGCGGCCCGGCCCCGGAGAGGATGGCATCGGGGCCGTAGTTTTCGTAGAACGGCTCGAAGATGACGACTTCGTCGCCGGGATTCGTGACCGCGAGCATGGCTGAGATCATGGCCTCGGTCGAGCCGCAGCAAACGGTGATTTCGGTCTCGGGATCGACGTCCAGGCCCTGCCAGAGTTTCATCTGCCGGGCGATGGCGTCGCGCAGCTTCTTCGCGCCCCAGGTGATGGCGTATTGGTTGATGTCAGCGCTGATGGCCGCGCGCGCGGCCTCTTTCACTTCCTCGGGGCCGGCAAAGTCGGGGAAGCCCTGGGCCAGGTTCACCGCTCCATAAAGCATCGCCTGCCGGGTCATCTCCCGGATGACCGACTCGGTAAAGCGGTCCGCTTTTTCGCTGGTTAATCGTTTCTGCTGGACGATTTCGCTCACAGGCGGCCCAGCGTAACACACCACTCCACCGCTGTCATTCTGAAGAGCCCGAAGGGCGACGAAGAACCTCAGCTTTTGTTATTGGGCAGCGATGAGATTTTTTGCCCCGCTCAGAATGACAGTACCAAGAGGCCGAACGTAGATCTAGCGGACGCGGACAAGCGTGGTGACGGTGCCGTCGGAGGAGACTTTGCGGACGCGGGGCGTGCCGAAAAGCCAGCCGGTGCGGGGAATAACGGAGAGAATCCCGCTCGGCCCATAGAAATTTCCCAGCCGTTCGATCACATAGAGGTGGCCACCGGCCACGGCGACGCCGCTCGGCGCCCAGGGCCAACTGGATTCGAGCACTTTGCTGACTTCGCCGACAGGGGTCACCTTGAACACGGCGCGCTTCCAGTAGTAGCCACGTAGACATTGCCGTGTGCATCCAGGGCGAACCCCATGGTGCGGACCAGAGCCAGGTCGCCGTCTTGGGCGGCGCTCGCCTCCGCGCTCCCCGCCACGCTCGTAACCGCGCCGTCCGGCCCCACGCGGCGGAGGCGCTGGTCGTCCCGGACATAGAGCGTGCCATCGGGCGCCCACGCCCAAGCATTCAGGCAGGTGAAGCGCGCCGCGCTGCCCGTCCCATCGGCTTGGCCCCACGTGCTGCCGGCGAGAAGCGAGGCCTCCCCTGCCGCTGTCGCTTTCCAAACTTTCGACTCGTGTTTGGTTCGGCAGTCCTGCCGGAGGAAGTAGAAGTTGCCTTCGCGGTCCACAGTCATGGGATCGCGAAGCTGCGGGGATAGCTCGCCGCGGTATTCAAGAACCTGCCCCCGCGGGGTGATTTTCCAAGTCTTCAGCCCGAAGACGTACAGGCTGCCGTCGGCCATCAGCACCAGCCCGTCAGCATGAATGCCTTTGCCGAGGCGCGCCAGCCGCCCGTCGGGGTCCAGCCGCCAAATGACGGTGCGCTGCGGGTCGCTGAAGTAGATGCGCCCGCCCGGCGCGACGACGATGCCCGTGCCGACGTGGGCAGCTATGGGCAGGGCCAAAACCGCGCAGAGTGCGACGACGCCCAAAAACAGATTTCTCGGAATGACAGACCTCACCGGCCGTCGGCGACCGTAGCGGCAGGCTTGTCCTTGGTCATGTACGCATAACCGCGGGCGATGGCCTCGTCCATGAGGCGGGTGGTTTGATGGCGGCGGATGGTAGTCCCCGGCCGCGACCGTTGTCAACCGACAAGCCTTCGACAGCCTGCTCCGTGCGGTTTTTGCGGTTTTCCCGAGCCGCTTTTCGCCCCCCAAAAACCGCCTCCGTGAAAAAAACGTCCGCAAAATCCGCAAAAACCGCAGAATCCGTAGACAGCCGACTCCGGAGGTGCTCGGGGAGAGAAAGGCAGCCGGGCTGCCTGGGGCGGCGAGAGTCGCGACCCCGAAGGGGCTCGTCGCCCGGGGTCTTTGACAATTCGTCCCGCTGGGCTAGCGCTCGGGCTGCGGCGGCTCGGGAGAAGCGGTGGCGACTGTCGTAGGCGGCTGGCCGCTGTAAAGATCGCTGTAGAACCGATAGTTGCGCAGCACGGTGTAGACAAACTCCCGGGTCTGGGTCACCGGGATGCTCTCCACAAACGCGGCCGGCTCGCGGGCACCTCCTTGTGTGGCCCAGCCTTCCACCCGGGTGCCACCCGCGTTGTAGGCCGCCACCGCCTTCTCCCGGCTGCCCCCGAAGCGCCGCAGCAGCTCCGCCAGGTAGCGGGTTCCCAACCGGACATTCACTTCCGGGTCGGTGATGCGGCTTTCCGAGAGCCGGGCTCCGGCCAGCCGTCGCGCCGTTGCCGGCATGAGTTGCATCAACCCTAGCGCCCCGGCCGAAGAGACCGCGTGCCGCTCGAACCGCGACTCCTGGCGGATCAGACCCGCCACCAGGAAGGGGTCCAGGCCCTGCCGCTGAGCTTCCCGCTCAATCAGCTCCCAGTAGGGACGCGGAAAGAGAATCTCCCAGGCCTCGCGAGGCAGCTCCTCCAGGCGGCTCCGCCAGTAGGCCGGGTAAGCGCGGCGGAGGATTTCCGAGGCCCGGGCGTAGTTCTGCTGGGCGAAGGCGAGGCGGGCCTGGGCCAGGTGAAGCTCCGGGTGCGGTCCCTGCTGGATGGCTGCCTCGAGCACCCACCCGGCTAGCTCCGGAAAACCCAACTCTTCGAACACCGCCGCCTTCTCCAGCTCCAGCCGCGCCGCCGGCGCCAGCTCACTGGTCGCAGCCGAGCCGGTCGCTGGGGGGCCCAGGCGCTGGCGTAACGATTCGAGCCAGGCCGGAAGCGCTCCCTCGCCGGCGGTCGCCCCTTGCAGGCGCCGCAGCAGTCCTTCAGCCTGCTGAGCCAGGTAGTCCCGCGGAGCGTAATCCCGCAGGAAAGCCAGCAAGCGCTCGGCGAGCGGCTCGGCGCCCATGGCCAGGGCGGCGCGCGCCCGCCAATAAAGCGCCCGCGGCAGAAAAGGCGATTCGGGAAACCGTTCGAAGTGCTCTTCCAGCAGACCGGCGGCCGTGGTTTCACTCTCCTGGTAGGCCAGCCAGGCCAGCTTCCAATGGGCTTCGGCCGCCGCTTCCCCGCTCGGAAATCTCTCCACCAGGCGCTTGAAGGCGTCGCGGGCCCGGGTCGCATCGCCGCGAACCAGCGCCGCGTTGCCCACGGCCAACAGCGCCCCTTTGTACCACTCCGTCCCTGCAAACTGGTCCGCCAGCACTGCCAGTTCCACCTCCACGCCGGCATCCGTCCCGGACCGAAGTCCACAGCGCACCCGATAGGACCTGAACTCGCCTTCCACGGACGGCGGCGCTTGGCTGATCTTGCCGAGTTCGCCGCAGGCCGCTCCCTGTGCGCCCAGCTGGTAGAGTGCCAGGGCGGCCCGGACGCGGGCCTCGCTCCGGGTCGGCTCGCGGGCGCGCACGCTCAGGTCCACGTAAGCCGACCGGGCTCCGCGGTAGGCCTGCTGGTCCCAGAGCTTGTCCGCCCGCATGCGCCGCAGAGTCTCGCTGGGTGCGGGGAAATTCCCTTTCAGCTCCGTCCGCAGCTGGGCCAGCAGGGCGTTGCTCGGTTCTGCTTCCAGGCTCAACGGAAACTCGTAGTAGACGCGGTTCAGCGTTTCCGCGGCTTCGCCCGGCTCTGCGGCCGCAAGCTGCGCCTTAGCGAGCGCCAGCAGCAGCGCCGGGCGCTGCGCGACGTCAGCCTGCTCGGCGAGCCACTCCACGGCCGCCCGGGCCTCGCCGACTCGCACCCGCCGCTCGGCCTCGAGGATCCGCACCGGCTCGCTCAGCGGGCTACCCGCAAATGAAAGTTCCATCAAGGTGAGCCGGGCCGCTTCCAGCCCCCCTATCTCCAGCTCCGTCTGCGCCAGGTTGAGCATGGCCCGGTCGTACAGCCACCGGCTGGCGCGGGCGTGGCGAAAACGCTCCCGGGCCGGCCCCCAGCGCTTGGCCTCGAGGTCGGCCATCCCCAAGGCGAACGCCGCCCGGGCGCTCGACTCACTCTCTGCGTACTCGGCGGCGAAGCGAGCCAACCGCTGGTAGTTATCCAGGCTGGGGTCGTGTCGAAGGGCCTGGGCCAGATGGGCCAGCTCCTCGCTGGGGCTGCGGGCAGGCACAGAGGCAGCCCACCCCAGGGCTGTCCCCAGCAGCATCACGCAGGCAACGAATCCGCTCACGCGGAAAGGACCGCTGCATGCCGGGCGGACAGGGAACCGGCCCCGGCTAGTCGCGGGTATGGGGCGGGTAGGGATAGTTGCCCAGGAGGCTGGGATCATTTTCCGCCAGCACACGCACCAGTTCGTCATAGAGATAGTCAATGTTGTGGCTGGCGATCTTCTGGAAGCGTTCGTCGTAGAGCGCCTTGCTCTTGTCAATCTCTTCCTTGAAGCGCCGGTAGAGGTCTTTGTTGTCGCGCCCCTTGGCGACTTCGTCTTTCTTGTAGAGCGCCAGCTCTTGCACCGTTACCTTGGCGAACCGCTTGGCCTTCTTGTGCAGCGCCTTCAGGTCGTCGGACAGCGAATCGACATCGACAGGGGCCACGGCGGCCGCCGGCGCTGGCTCCACGGCGGGGGAGGCTGGCGGAGCCTCCGCAACGGCCCGAGCTGACGCGGCTTCAGCCTCCTCCACCGGCGCGGCCTCTTCCACCGGAGCCCGAGCCGCTCGCGGCGGCGCGGGAGCAGGCGCGGCTGCCGGCAGGCTGACCGCCGGGATCCCCGACCACTGGGCCGAGACCCCCACAAACCGCAGGACGGTCTCGATGGAAGCCGCCAGCGCCGCTCCGGCGGCCTGCATGTGCATCAGCGGCGGGAGCAGAGCTACGAACCGGTCGGCCGACTCCTGGCCGCCCGCAGCGTTGAGCACTCCCTTGACCTGGTCAAAGGAGTTCTGCACTTCGCCGAGCTGCCGCTGGATGGTGCCCAGCGCTTCCGACAGGGCTCGCTGCACCGCCTGCTGCAGGGCGGCTGGATTTTCGGCCATGGAGCTCTCCTCGCTCTCCGACCTCAGCGATTGGTTTCGAGATTATGTTGGCTGCCGCTGCGGGTGTCAAGCATCCGCTGCAAGGCCCGCGGCTCCTTGACCCCGCCCTTCCAGGGTGCTAGGCTGGAAGCTGCTTCTGTGGGGGCGAAACGGTTTCGACGGAAGCAGGAGCATCCAGGAGGCATGCCGGGCCCCACGTGCCCGTAATCGCGTGGAACGAAGACAACTGCCAACGAACAGCTGGCATACGCTGCCTAACTAGGCAGCGCGTCCTGCTCCGGCAGCCCGCGGCCGGGGACAGGGCGTCAACCCAGCGGGCTAGCCCTTCCGGCCCCCGCCTGAGGCCGGACGGGCGAATCCAACCAGGCTGGCGGCGACGGGCTCTTGCCCGCTCCTGACCCGTCGCGGCGACAACTTCAGAACGGGATACGCATGTAGGCTCCTGGCTGCAAGGCTTTTCGGACGCGGGTTCGACTCCCGCCGCCTCCACTTTTTTCTTGCCGCAGGCAAGAAAAAAGTGTCCCGAGCGCAGTCGAGGGACAGTCTCCTTGCCTGCTCATTACTGTTATCTCCTTCGCTGCAGCGATGGAAGCTTTTACGTCGGCGTCACGGACGACCCGGAGCGCAGGCTCGCTGAACACAGCAGTGGGAAGGCAGCGGCGTACACTTTCCGCCGGCGACCTGTCAGGCTGGTTTGGACCGAAGAGCACTCCGACTTGAAGTCGGCGCGAAAACGCGAGATTCAACTCAAGAAGTGGGGCCATCGGAAGAAGGAGGAACTAGCAGCGCGTTTCCCTCGACGCCGCTAGCGCGGCGCTCGGGACAAGCGACTCCCGCCGCCTCCACCATTTTTTCCGGGCGGGGTACTTTTCCGAGGAGGAAAGGATGCGCTCCCGAATTCTCTTCCTGGTCGCTGCGGTCTTGCTAGGCACGGGTGTAGCCTTGGCCCAACAGGGCCAACTGGTCATCTACGTCGCCGACTTCCACGTTAAGCCGGGCCTCGATGAGCAGTTCATGAACCTGGTCAAGAAGCACGAGCAACCGGTCTTCGAGAAGCTACTGGGCGAAGGCACCGTCATCGCCTGGGGCGTGGATATCCCCGTACTGCACCGGGTTGGGGCGCCCACCCACAGCTTCTGGTGGTCGGTGCCCGATACCGCCGCTCTCGACAAAGTGTTTGCCGCCCTAGAAGAGATGGAGGAAAAGGTCAGCGACGACGACGCCCAGGCTGGCGAAGATGCCCGCAAGCGCGGCCGGCCCGCTCCGAAGAGCGACCAGCAGACCTTTCTTGAAATCGTCGACATCGGCAAGCACCAAGACTACCTCTTGCGCCACTTGGTCGTCGGCCGCAGCAGCTCCCCGCCCCCAGCCGGCTTCCAGCCCTCTAATTGGATCAACCTGGTGCGCGTTCTCCCCGGGAAGTCGGAGGAGTACCGCCGCCTCTGGGAGCAATACAACAAGCCAGTCTTTGACAAACTGGTCGCCGAAGGTGCCATCTACGCCTACGCCCTCGGCACGGAGGAGGCGCGTTCCACCGACGCCTTCACTCACTATGTCGTGCTCACCCTGCCCGACCTGGCGGCCCGCGAAAAGGTCCGCGCCGCGTTCAACGCCGACCGCCAGGCCCGCACCCCCGCCGAGCGCAGCATCATCACCAATAGCTTCCTCAACGTGACCGATCCTTCGGCGAGCCGCACCGAAATTCTTCGCACCGTGATCTATCAGACCAGTCCGCCGAAATAGCTGCGGCGGGCAATGGCTCCAGAGCTGGCGATGAATTCGCCCGGGTTCGTCGCCAGCTCCTCTTTTTCCTTGTCTCTCTGCTTCCCTGCCCTCTCTGTCTCTTTACCCCGAGCGCAGCGAGGGCTCTGCTATAATCGCAATTCAGCATGAATCGCGCCGACAAGCGGGCTGCCGACGAGTTGCGGCCGGTGAAGTTCACCCCGAACTTCATCCCCACCGCCGAAGGCAGTGTCCTGATTGAAGTCGGCGCTACCCGCGTGGTTTGCACCGCCTCGGTCGAAGAAGGCGTGCCCCCGTTCCAGAAAGGCACCGGCCGGGGCTGGATCACCAGCGAATACTCAATGCTCCCCCGCGCCACCCTCGCCCGCACCCCCCGTGATTCTTCGCGGGGGCGCCTCTCCGGCCGCTCCCAGGAAATCCAGCGCCTGATCGGACGCTCCTTGCGCGCCGTCGCCCGGCTCGACGCCCTCGGGGAGCGCACCATCTGGGTGGACTGCGACGTGCTCCAGGCCGACGGCGGCACCCGCACGGCCGCCATTACCGGCGGCTACGTGGCTCTGGGGCTCGCCTGCCAGCGCCTGGTCGAGATGCGCATCCTGCGCTCGATCCCGCTCGCCGACTCGGTCGCCGCTACCAGCGTCGGCCTTGTGGACGGCCTGCCGCTTCTCGACCTCACCTACGAGGAAGACTCCCGCGCCCAGGTGGATATGAACGTGGTTTCCACCGGCAACGACCGCCTGGTCGAAGTCCAGGCCACCGCCGAAGGCGCCACCTTCAGCGAAGAGCAGTTTACCGAGCTTCTGGCCCTGGCCCGCCGCGGCCTCCGTCGGCTGCTCGAAAAGCAGCAGGAGATTCTCCAGCTCAACTTCGCCCAGCCCTAGCACGGGGAGGTGTCACAAATGCCAAAGTATGTGATTGAGCGCAACATCCCCGCTGCCGGCCAGCTCTCGGCCCAGGAACTGCAAGCCATCTCGCAAAAGTCGTGCAGTGTGCTGAACAAACTTGGCCCGCAGATTCAATGGGTCGAGAGCTACGTGACCGACGACAAGGTTTACTGCGTCTACATCGCCCCCAATGCAGAAATGATTCGCGAACATGCGCGCCAGGGAGGCTTTCCGGCCGACCGCATTTCGGAGGTGAAGACCATTATCGACCCCACCACTGCCGGATAGCAGGTCTGCCGATGAGGAAATCGGGCTTGTTCCTTGCCCTTATGCTCTTCGCCGTGATGGCCACTGATCTGTGAAGCTCTTCCTCGCCACATCCAACCCGGGCAAACTGCGTGAGCTGGCGGCCCTGGCGGACGCGGCTGGCCCCGAGCGGAGTCGAGGGGAGGGGGTTGAGCTCGCTCCCCTCCGCGACTACGGCCGCCTGCCCCGCGCCCCGGAAGACGACGCGAGCTTCGCCTTGAACGCCCTGGAAAAAGCCCTGCACTACAGCCGCCTAGCGGAGGGATTCGTGGTCGCCGACGACTCCGGCCTCGTGGTCGAGGCCCTGGGCGGCCGCCCGGGCGTGCATTCGGCCCGCTACGCCCAGACGGGCGCGGCTCTTCCCGCCGGCACCGCGGCCGCCGATGCCGACAACAACCGCCAGCTGCTTGCAGAACTTGAAAGCGTCCCCGAAGAGCAACGCACAGCCCACTATATCTGCGCGCTCGCCTTGGCCCGCTCCGACCGCCTGCTTGCCTTGTTCTCCGACTCCTGTGAAGGACGCATTGTGAAAGAACCCCGTGGCTCCAGCGGCTTCGGCTACGACCCGCTGTTCTACTTCCCGCCTTTGGGCAAGACCATGGCCGAGCTGTCTCTCCCCGACAAGAACCAGCACAGCCACCGCGGCAAAGCCTTCCGCAAGCTGCTGACGTACCTCACCGAGCATCCGGCCTAGCCGTCGTAAAGCCCCGTGTCATCCCGAGCAGAGCGCGAAGCCCGGAGTCGAGGGACCTGCTGGCTTCGCTGTGCTATATTCTGGTATTCGCGTCAGGGGTAGCGAGAGGACAATGAGCCAGCCGAACCAAGACAGCCGCCGCCAGTACGTAAACTTCACCTTCTACAGAATGGACCCCGCCTGGCGCCGCCTGCCCGCCCGCGAGCGCGATCAGGGCAAGCACGACTTCTGCGGCGTGGTCGAGGACTATTCGAAAACCATGACCATCCTCCCCTATTCACTGGTCGGCATCCGCGGCGACTGCGACTTCATGCTGTGGCGCATCGGCTACGAGCTCGATCCCTTGCAGGAAATGTCGGCCCGTCTGCTGGCCACCAGCCTCGGCCACTACCTGACCGTCCCCTATTCCTACCTCTCCATGACCAAAGCCTCCATCTATCTGGTCGGCCACGTCCACGACGGCCAAGCCGACAGCCGCGGCCGCATCGAGCCGGGGAAGCATCGCTACCTGTTCGTCTATCCCTTCGTGAAGACCCGCGAATGGTACCGGCTCACCGAATCCACCCGCCAGGGCATCATGAAGGAGCACATCGCCCTCGGCCACAAGTTCCCCCGGGTGAAGCTCAACACTACCTACTCCTTCGGCCTCGATGACCAGGAGTTCGTCCTGGCCTTCGAGTCCGACTACCCCGAAGACTTCCTCGACCTGGTCATGGTCCTGCGCGAGACCGAGGCCAGCCGCTACACCCTCCGCGACACCCCCATCTTCACCTGCATCCACCGCCCGCTTGACGAGGTGCTGGGCCTCCTGGGCGGATAGCTCGCCGGATGCCGGAAACTCCCTCGCACCCTCGCTTCCCCGTCCCCTTTCGCTTCCAGCGGGTCAAGAACGCCCGCACGTTGCCCCTGAAGGCTCGGGTAAAGAAGCTCCTCGCCCGGCTCGACCACGCCTACCCGGCGGCCGAGTGCGCGCTGACGCATGCAAACCCGCTGCAGCTCCTGGTCTCCACCATCCTCTCCGCCCAGTGCACCGACGAGCGGGTCAACCAGGTCACCCAGACCTTGTTCCAGAGGTACCGGACCGTGAAAGACTTCGCCTACGCCGACCCGCGCGAGCTCGAGCAGGAAATCCGCCCCACCGGCTTCTTCCGCAACAAGACCCGCTCCATCATTGGAGCGGCGAAGCTGCTGGCAGAAAAGTTCGGCGGCCAGGTGCCGCGCACCATGGAGGAGATGCTCGAACTGCCCGGGGTGGCCCGCAAGACGGCGAACGTCGTGCTCGGCACCGCTTATGAGATCGCCAGCGGCATCGTCGTCGACACCCATGTCGGCCGCCTCAGCCACCGGCTGGACCTGACCAAGGAAAAAGACCCGAAGAAGATCGAGCAGAACTTGATGAAGATCATCCCCAAGGAAAAATGGATCCTCATCAGCCACCAGCTGATCTGGCACGGCCGCCTGGTCTGCCAGGCCCGCAAGCCCCGCTGCCCCGACTGCCCCGTGGAAGACCTCTGCTACTCCAAGGACAAGACCATCTGATGGCGAACCATCCGAGCAGATATGCTGGCAAAGCGGGCGTGGGACTCCTCTCCGGGCTGCTCGCCGGTTTCCTGCTGGGCCTCGGCGCCCGGATGGCGATGAGCGTGATCGCTCTCGCCGCTCACCAGGAGCCACGTTTCAGTCTGGGAGGCAGCTTGGAGGTTCTTGCCACCGGGATTCTGATCGGCCTCCCTGCTGGGCTCGTGTTTGTGGCGCTGCGCCACCATATCCCCGGCTCGGCCGTGGGGAAGGGAGCGACGTTTGGACTTCTCTTATTCCTGACTCTTGTGCTTGTACCACCGCCGGCGGCCCGCTCTGCAACCACGGCGGTGGGTCAGCGGGTTCTCACTCTCGTCTTGTTTGGAGTGCTGTTTGTCGGCTTTGGCATCCTGGTAGAAATTCTGGTACAGCGACTGCTCCCCCAAGAGCAACCAGAGGATGATGCGAAGGACCGGACCATCGGCTAGCCCTGCCTGTCACTCCGGCTCGCGTGAAGCCCCTACGGTTTCGCCCGGCGACCGGTAGACGTTCTCCAGCACCGCCCCCTTGATGCGGTGGGCGGCGCGGCGGTTGTCGGGTAACCAGCCGAAGTCCTGAAAGCGCACGTCGTGGATGCTGCCGTCGCCCAGCACGTAGTGCAGGATGGTGGAGAGCTCTTTTTCAATCAGCCGGGGAAATTGGATGGCACTCAAGCCCTGCCGCGCCGGGGGCAGGAACTGGCCCCGGGGGGTGACGTCAATGGCGATGAAGTGCTTCGGGCTCACCCCCACCAGCGTGAACTTCACCCGCGCTCGCAAGAAGAGATAGACGAGCACGGCCGCGAGCGTCGCCCCCGCCACCCAGGCCCAGCTCTTGAAGGTGAAGATCCCGATCGCCACCCCCAGCAGCCACACCCCCAGGGCGGTCGCCCCCACCGCATAGGTCGAGGGCCCAAGGTAGCCCAGCCCCCAGGCCACCACAGGCGCGTCCTTGCCTGCTGCCTCCTGCAACCTCTCTTTGATCTTCTCTGCGCTGAGGCGCACGGCCTCTACTTGTGGAACTGGCTGAACACGTGCCCGGTCTGCTTCTCGTGGCAGGCGAAGCACTCCTTGTTCGCGTTCGTGACCCCGCGCTCCTCGGTGTCGCCCTTGAAGGCCTCGAAGCCCCACCCGCCGGTCTCCGCGAACCTCTTGGGGTGTCGCTCCATCACCCCCACCACCTTCCGCGGCCCTTCGACGATGGCGTTCCTCTCCGCCTTGGCCTCGAGCAGGTCAAAGACAAACACCGCCCCGTTCGGGTACGGCCGGTTCGACCGCATAGCTTGCAGGGCCGCGTCGTTGGCGTAGATGTGATGGATGCCACCGAAAGATTGGAACAACGGATGCCCCTTCTGGATGACCATGGATTTCACATGGGTCCACTTCCGGTAGCCCTTCGGATACTTCACCCGCTCCCTGGCTCCTTGGGCCCCCGGGCTCAGCCCCGCCCCCAAGAAGCCCAAGGCCACCCCCAAGATCACCAAACCACGGACGCCCCTCCTCATGCTGGCCTCCTTCTCGCGGGTTCCTTCCCCGCGCTTCCCGGTGTCCGCCGAGCAGCTTACCATCGCCCCCTGCTCCAAGGGAACAACACTGGACGGGCGGCAACCAGCCGCGTTATAGTGACGCGCAACCCATCCTGGGAGTCCATCGGAGGAGGCGCGCACCATGCAACTGGTCAGCGGGAAGGAAGCCGTCCTGCGGGTTCACAACCTGATCAATGCCGCCCAGCAGACCCACGCCTATGCGGTGGAGCTGACCGCCAAGCAGATCTACAACCTCAACCCCACGGGGGAGGTTGATTTCGGCGGCAGCGAGTACGTGGCCGCCGAGCGCCACCCCGTCCCCAGCCACCAGAAGCATTCCCAGGACCGCTACCAGTGGTGGACCCTGGTCCACGGTGCCTACCAGGTGGAGTTCAATGAGACGGTCGAACTGGCCGACGACGAAATCGCTCTGCTCGAGCCGCACGAACGCCTGCTGCGTGCCGGGGCCGAGCACCCCGCTCTCTTCCTCCGCGGCAAGCTCAATCCGCTCACCACCCTGCTCAGCGTCACCTGCGCCCGTCTGCAGATAAAGCAGAACGCCCGCATCTCCACCCTGCGCGTCTTCCGCCTGGCCGCCGTCCCCTCCCCCAAGACCACCGTCAAGGCGGCGAAACCCGCAAAAAAGAAACGCTAACCCTGTCTTTCATTCCGAGCTTGCCCCGAGCGAAGTCGAGGGGCGCAACGAGGAATCTGCTTTTCCTCAAGGAGGACCTTAGCTGTTTTGCCTAGTGCAGCCGACGCGTGGTAGGATTTCTCTCGGCCGGGGCGTGGCGCAACCTGGTAGCGCGCCTGCTTTGGGAGCAGGAGGCTGTGGGTTCAAATCCCACCGCCCCGACCAACCAAGAACAATGTGTCGGAAGGACTGAAACCGCGCATGACCCCTCGGAACCCTCCCGCCCCCAAACCCATCGGCACTTGCGAGCACGGCCTGCGCTGGCTCCGGGCGATGGCCGAAGCCGACGCAAGCGAGCGCCTCTGCGCGCTGGAGTACCTGAACGGCTTCGTCGCCCCCAGGCGGGTCGAACAGGTGACCCGGCGTGGTTCGCAGCTCTATCTGGTCTTCGACTCCGGCGAGAAGCTCGAGTGCTGTTGCGAGACCTGCGGCGAAAGTCACGGCGATGACCCCAGCTTCACCGATGACATAAAGGACGTGGCTTTGGGCCGCCGCGCCCTCCGCTTCCGGCTCGACCCCGAAAGCGGCCACTTGGTGGTCTGGTTCGCCCGCGGCGACCACCTCCACCTGCACCGCAACGCCCTGCTCCGCTTCCACCCGCCCCGGCGCACCCGGCCTCGGCGCACCCGCGCCGTGCGGCCCTCGCATACCCCGCCGCTCCAGAACGCCTAGTTGCGTCGGTCTTCGGGGAGAAAAGAAAGGGCAGGCTACTTTTGGGCCACGAAGGCTTCAATCGTCCGGCGCAGCTCCTCCGGGGGATCAAGGAAGCGCAAGCCCATGCCCTCGCCCTGCAGGCTGTAGGCCACCGCCGCTCGCACTTCCAGGATGGGTGCATCTTCGGCCAGCCGGAAGCGCAGCGTCACCTCCATGCCCTTGGGCGGCGGGTCCTCGGTCTCGACAAACACGCCGCCCGTGCTGATGTCCTTCGAGTAGCCCACCAGCGTTTCCCCATTCACGGTGGTCTTGATTTGCGTCACCACGGAGACGCGCTTCGCCGTGCGCCGGTCGGCTCCCGACGGGGATCGTTCGGCTGCAGCCTTGGCCTCTGACATGGGGTTCCGCCTAACAGAAGGCGAGCCGGCATCATACCGAAAATCGTCCGGGCGGGCAATCGTCCTACGCCGGGCCTTTACAGAAAAACGGGCCGGGGGAGTCCCGGGGGAGGGCGGTCCCGGTGCCCCGGCCCGTTCTCACCCACCTCCATCGCCTGTGGGCAAGACCAAACTCCTCTTAGGTAAACGATTCCAGTTCGTCCAGCGAGAACTCAACCGAGTCGAAACTCACGGCCAAGCCCACTTGGTCGGCCCGGCGGTCCACGCGAACCACGCGCCCGATGACGTGCAGGTCCACGGCGGCAGCGCCCGGGGCCGCTGGCAGGCGCACGCTCACCTCCACCCGGCTGCCTTCCCCGAGCGATCGGGCTTCGCCCCGCAGGTAGAGCCCGGTGGCGCTGATGTCGCAAGTCCAGCCTTCGCAGGAGGCGCGGCCCGCCTTCCCGAGAAGACGCAGGTCCGCTGGAAGCTCGAGGGGGTAGCGCTGCTGGCGCCGCCGTTCCTCGACCGCCGTCGTCCCACCCGGAGCTTTCGCCCTCATAGCCCAAAAGTTTAGGAAGCCGCCCCGGCGGGAACAATAGAGCAGAAGTCACATTCGGGGGGTACCAAAGTACCAGCGTCGAAACCGCGCCTTTTGGCGGGTTACGGGGCCTGATCCAGCTTGTGGTGCAAGGCGTAGAGGGCCAGCTCCAGACGGTCCGACACCCCGAGCTTGTCGAAGATGTTGTGGAGGTGGTTCTTCACCGTCTGCTCGCTGATGAACAGCTTTTGGGCGATCTCTTTGTTGCGGAAGCCCCGGGTCACCAGGGCCACGATTTCCTGCTCCCGGGCGGTCAGCACGGCCTTTTCTCCGCCGCCGGGAGCAATGGCCGGACGAGTAATGGCCTTCACCACATCGGCGGCCACCCGCTGGTCAATCCACATCTCTCCGCGGTAGACCTTGCGGATGCCTTCGAGCAGCCGCTCGGTCGCCGCCTGCTTCAGCACAATTCCGGAGGCGCCCCGCCGAACCGCCTCCACGTAATCGCGCTCATCTTCGGAGGCGGTCAGGACGATGACCCGCGTCCCGCCCTCTCGGCCCCCGAGTTCGCCGAGCACCCCCAGGCCGTCCCGGTCGGGCATCTTCAAGTCCAGCAGCACCACGTCCGGCTTCAGCTTCCCCACCAGGCCCAGGCATTCGGCCCCGCTGCGGGCCTGGCCGACCACGCTGATGTCCTCCTCTGCCTCCAGCAGCTTGCACAGCCCCTCGCGGAAGATGGTGTGGTCGTCCACCACCAGCACCCGGATGCTATTCTTGGTCGGGGTCTTTGGCATGGCTAGCTCAGGGGAATATCCACCCGCAGTGTCGCCCCGCTCCCGGGGGTTGAATCAATCGTAAGCGTCCCGCCCAGGGCGCGGGTGCGCTCCCCGATCGAGACCGGAAGCAAGCCTTGCTCTTCGAGGGCCCGCTGCGAGTAGGTGCCGGTGAACGAGAACCCGCAGCCGTCATCGTCTACCAGCAGCCGCAGCCAGCTCCCGTCTTGGCGCAACCGCACCAGCACGTGCTGCGCCTTGGCATGCTTGCGCACGTTGTGCAGCGCCTCCCGCAGAATCTGGAACACCTCCCGGCAGACCCCTTCCGGCAGCGACGGGCCCAAAGGGTCGGCCCACACGTCCACTTCGATCCCGGTCTCCTGCTGGAACTGGGCGCAGTGGGCCAGCATCCACCGGCCCAACTCGTCGGCCGCCACCCGCACCGGCTTGAGTGTCCGCAGAAAGCGCCGCAGCTCCTCCTGCTCCTGCTTGACTACGGCCTGCAAGCCCCCCAGCTCTTCGCCCGTCCGCGCCGGGTCCTGCACCGCCAGCCGGCGGTAAACGTTGAGCTGCATCTCCACGCTCGCCAGCGTCTGCGCCACCCCATCGTGCAACTCCCGCACGATGCGCTCGCGTTCCTGGTCCACCGCGGCCGTAATCAGGCTGCGGATGGTCAGCAGGTTCGTCAGCACCGGCCCCAGCCGCTCCACCAGTTCGCGCAGATCCTCGAGCTGTCCCGGCGTGAAGCCGCCGGCGGCGTCGAGCAGAAACAGGCGAGCTCCCCACGTCCCGCCCACCGACACCGGGACGCTCAAGAGCGAATTGGGCGAAAACTCCCGGGAAAAGCGCGGTGGCAGCCCAGGCTTCGCCGCTCCCTGCGACGAGTCTCCACGCGAGACCTGCTGCCCGCCACCGCCTTCGAGTCTGTTGGCCAGCAAGCTCGCCGCCTCGGCGTCAAGAAGGAACTCGCTGGTGTCCCGCGGCGGCCGGTCGGACTCCGCCAACGCCCCGCCGGGCTCACCGCTGCGGAATTCCCACAGCAGGACGCGGTCGTTCTCCGGGTTGCGGAAGGTGAGCAAAGCCCGCCCCGCTCGGTATCGCTGGCAGAGCTCTGCCAGCCAACGCCGCCACAGTTCCGGCCAGCCCAGGTCGAGGCTCAGCAGGGCAGCGTAGCGCTCCACTTCGGCGGCCCGCTCGATTCGACCCCGCTCTCGATGCGCCACCGCGCCCACCAGTCCCCCGGCCACGAGCAACCCGCCCACCACCAGCCAGCTTTCCCGCGGAAGGGTCCCGGCCAGTGTCGCTCCGGCCTCGGGCGCGGCTTCCTTCCAAGCCACCCACAGGTGGGCGGCGCTCACCAGCACGCTAAGCGCTACCGCTGCCCGCCAGCCTCGCCACAGCCCGGCCACTAGCGTGAAGTAGACGAAGAAAAGCAGGAAGGCGGCGGGAAGGTTGGGCGCCAGCAGCACAACTACGACCAACACGGCGCCGTCCCCGGCGACGGCGGTTGCGGGCCAGACCCACCCCGTCAACTTCCGACGGAAGATGAGCGCCACCAAGGCATAGACAAAATAGACACCGAAGACGAACCCGACGAGCGCATAGAGCGGAGTTCGGCGCGGCGGCGTGAGCAGATAAGCCAGTCCCAGAGCGGCTGCCAGCAGCAGCCGGGCCACAGCCTTGATGCGCTCAATGGCCTGGGCGGCGGAGTCCATGGCGGGCGGGAGGAGAGAGCCGGCAGTGCAGGTTTGTGGGCACCGGAGTTCGGTCTGGGTTATTCTAGGGGAGCGCTGGAAGGGTGTCAATTTGCGCCACCCCTCCGGGTAGAAATCATGAGGCAATTCCCCGCCGCCGGGGTCAACCGGCTGAACGAGATGGTCAAGGCCGTCCGCCGCCGCCAAGGCTGGGGCGACATCAGCGCTGTGGTAGACCCGCCGCTCCGCCCCGAGCACCCACCCGTCCTCCGCTTGGAAAAGTCTGGGACCACCCTCTGTGTCCCCATTGACGTCCGCGCCGTCGAGCAGGCCATGCGTACCGGCCAAGAAAGCCCTCTGCTCGTCGAAATCAAGCAAGGCTTCTTGCGCATCCTGAAGGCAGCGGAACGCCGCGAAAAAGTATTCCGCCCCGCCGGGCCGCCCCGCAAGGGCCGGTCCTTCTGATCTCCTGCGGGCGCCTTGCGTTGCCGGGAGCCCTCTACTACCATTCACCCTGTCGCGACAGCTTCCTCGGACAAACCAGGGGCGCAATCCCTGTGCGGCTCCTCGCGTCGCTAAGGAACACACTGGGATGTGGTTCATGCGTGTCTTGCGGCGGGCCCCGCCCGCCTGGGCCCTGGCCTGGACCCTCAGTGTGGTCTTTGCCCTCATCGCCTCTTCCCTCCCTGAACCCCGACACCGTCTCCAATACATCCGGCTCGAGAATCGGCAGGGCATGCCCTTCCGCGTGGTGGTGTTTTCACCCGAGCCGCCCGTCTTCGACCGCGCTCCCGCAGCCATCTTGTGCCAGCCGATCAACAATCCCCCCGAATACGCGCGTCTTTTGGCGTTGGAGTTGGTCGCGGATGGGTTCGTAGTTCTGACCTTCGACTGGCGCGGGCGAGCCCGCGAGGAGAATCGCCAGTTGCTGCGCACGGGCGCTCTGGAGGTTCTCCGTCAGGACGTGGCTTCCGCAGTACGGTATCTCCGCGGGCTCCCCCACCTTGACCCTCGGCACCTCGGCATTGCCGGCCATTCGGTCGGCGGGACGCTCGCCATCGAAGCCGCCACGGCCGACCCAACCATCGCCGCCGTGGCTTCCATCGGGATGGAAGCGGACGTTTCGCCCGAGCTCCCCCACAACCTCCTCTGGGCTGTGGGACTCTACGACGAATTCCGGGTGCTCAATCGCATGCGGGACTTCTTCCAGGCCAGTGCCGGCACGGTAGCCATGGAGAACACAACCGTGGGCGACTTCAGCCGGGGCAGCGCCCGGCGCCTGGGGGTCTCGCCCACCGCTGACCACTTCACCGAGCTGCAGGATCGCGGTATCCACCGTGAGGTGCGCGACTGGTTTCGGCAAGCGGTCGGGCTGCCGCCTGCTCCTCGTCGCCTCTGGAGGGAAACTCGCGCCCTGCTTGTGGTCCTGGCCTGGCTGACAGCCTTGCTCGGAGCCCTGTTGATGCTGCGACGCGTGGCCCAGAATCGCACCTGGGTCCTGCGTGTCGCAGCCGCGGCGACGCTGCTGGGCGTGGTCCTGCTTGGGGGTGCGCGGGGGACCTATTTTCTTGCGGCGACCGATGCCACTCTCTGCCTGTTGCTGTTCGCTTTGTGGGGTGGGTTCTTATCCCAGCGCCGGCCGGAAGCCCTGGAGCGGGGGTGGCGGTTTGCTGCCAGGGTCGGGCTGAGTGCGTGGGCTAGCCTCCTTCTCACCCTGGTTGTCAATAACATTGCCAACTATCTGCACGAGCCGCGCTATTTGGTGTCGCTGCCGGAGTTTGCCCTGCGCCACGCACTGGATGGAGTCTACGCCTATCTTTTCGTCTATCCCCGGCCCCTGCTCTTTTCCATCTACGAACCCCAGGCCCTCCTCCCCCGGCTGTGGGTATACGCCCTGATAGGGGCCGAGGTTCTCGTACCGGGGCTCTGGCTGGGGCTGGTTGCGCGCTTGGCCCGGCGAAAGCCCCGACCGGAAGTCGCCTACCGGCCCCTGTCAAAAGTGAGCCTGGCGGTTCTTCTGCTCTTGCTGGGCGGCCTGGGAGCTGTGCTCTGGCTCCGGTTCCAACAGGGGTTCCTGACCGGCGAGAGCGCCTGGGCCGCATTCCGCTTCCTGATGCGGTTCACGGTCCTGCCCATCTTTATCTTCACCCTCCTCTGGCGCTGGACAAGCCGAAAGAAAGCAGGGGGAGCCAGCTGACGGCTCTTGCGTCTCTTTCCCCGCTCCCCTACGATTCTCTTTCGTCGGAATGAGGAGACCCGAGAAATCTCCGCAGCCCCTCTTCGGCCGCCCCCGCGCCGAGGTCGAAGCCGAGTTCCCCGAGCGTGAGCCCGTGCCCTGCCCGCTCTGCGAGCGCGAGCCGGTCGGCTTCGCCACCGACCCGCA
>JACQTJ010000046.1 GCA_016210855.1 Acidobacteriota bacterium
CGGAAAAAAAGCCAGCGCGGCCCCGAAGGGCCGCGCTGCACAAAGGGGGGTTCGGGCCCGCTGCCGCGAAGCGGGTCAAGCTCGTCCCGTTAGCGCGACGGACGCTTGAACGGGGTGGGCATTTCCTGCTTGGAACCCTGGCGCGACCGCCAGACTCCAATCAAAACGCCCGCCACGACGAGCCCGGTGAAAACCGCTACTCCAAACATGGCTTTTGTTCGTCTCCTTGCAGGGTGGATTGTTTCGGGAAGCGCTCGAGCAACCGCATTCGCCACCGTGGCGCCCCGGGAGTTCCCGGCTTCCGGCGCGCCGCACTTGTTTCCTCTTGGCTTCAGGCCCGGGGAAGGCCACCGCAGCAGGTCGCATCCACCCGGCAGGAAAGCAAAAAGGAGCACACAGCATACCCGGGCCCGGCAAATCTGTCAAGGCCGGAAAACCCCTCCCGCGGCAGGAGAACTTGACACTCGAATCCCCAATAGGGTATAGACGTCCCCGTTACTACCACTGGGCGATGGGGTGAGGCTCACTATGAAAACACAAGGCTCTATTCGGACACTCGGGTATTTGCTCCTCCTAGCAACTCTCTTTTCTCTTCCCGCCTGGGCGCAACTGCCCACGGCCACGCTCAACGGCACCGTCACCGACCCGGCAGGAGCGGTGCTTCCGGGGGCAAGAGTCACCCTCACCAGTCAGGCCACCGGCGCCGGCCGCGAAACCGCCAGCAGCGATGACGGGCGTTACGCCTTCGCCAACTTGGCGGCCGGCCTCTACAACGTTCGGGTCGAAGCCAGCGGCTTTGCTCCCAAGGAGCACAAGGACGTCCGCCTGGAGGTCGGCCGCGCCACCACGCTGGACGTGAGCTTGGAAGTGGCCCCGGTGGGACAGGTGGTGACTGTCGAGGGGGGCGCCGCCGCGATTGAGCTGACCCAGTCGCAGGTGCAGGGGCAGATCACGGCCAGCACCGTCGAGAACATCCCCTTGAACGGGCGGAACTTCCTGGAGCTGGCCTTCCTGATTCCAGGGAACCGCGCCGGCACCAACTACGACCCCACCAAGACAAACACGCTGGAGGTCTCCTCCGCCGGGCAGTTCGGCCGCGGCGGCAACATCACCGTGGACGGCGGCGACAACAACGACGAGGTGGTGGGCGGGACGCTGATGAACTTCCCCCAGGACGGCATCCAGGAGTTCCAAATCGCCACCAACCGCTTCACCGCCGAAGTGGGCCGCTCCGGATCGAGCATCATCAACATTGTCACTAAGTCTGGCGCAAACGAGTGGCACGGCTCGGGCTTCTTCTTTTTCCGGCACGACAAGCTGCAAGGGCGCCCCGCCACCGACGACCGCAGCCGCCCCGAGCCCAACTTTGACCGCGAGCAGATCGGCGGCTCCATCGGCGGGCCCCTCCGCCGCGACCGGGCCTGGTGGTTCTTCTCCGTCGAAAACCGCAACCAGGACGCCGCTGTGCAGGTGGCGGAGCGCGATTTCGCGACCCGCCAGGTGGTCGTTACTTCGGCCCCGGCACCCTTGGACGACTTCCTGCTGACCGCGCGGACCGATTTCGAACTGACCGACAAAGACAACTTGTTTGTCCGGTACGCCTTCAACCGCTCCTTGGAAGTAGCCAACGGCAGTTTGCGACGTCCGCTGGGGTCGGCGGCCAACCGACAGTCCTCTTTGAACCGTTTCAACTCCTTTTTGGTGGACTGGACACGAACGATTTCCCCCACCAAGGTCAACACTCTCATCTTCCACATCAACACCTTCCTCAACAATATCCCCGCGTTTAGCGAGAATGAGGTTCTCTCCAACCCCGACTTGAACCTGACCAATGAGATACGCTTCCCTAGTTTCCAAGACGGGGCCAACTTCCGCATCCCCCAGCAAACCCGCTTCGACCGTTTCCAACTCAAGGACACCTTCTCCTGGGTCCGCGGCCGGCACACCCTCCGCTTCGGCGGCGAGTGGCAACGCACCACCACCTTTGCGTTGTTTGACCTGTTCGGCAGTGGAACTATCTTCACCACCGAAGACTTCGCCACCCAGGACCGCAACGGCGATGGCTCCATCAACGATCTCGACATCCCTATTGCCATTGTCCTGGCCAGCGCGGCCCCGGTGCGGCCGCCGATCGAGCCCGACTACTTCAACACCTCCCTAGGTTTCTACGTTCAGGACGACTGGCGGGCGCGCCCCAACCTGACCTTGAACCTCGGCTTGCGCTACGAGTTCGATACTGACATCTTCGGGGAAGGCCCGCCCCACGACGCCTGCCCCGAACCCCTGAGCGTTGCGCCGCCAGCCGGCGAGCGCTGCGTCTGGCTGCGGAGCGTCCTCGGGCTGAACCGCAATCGCGGCTTCCGCAACCTGGGCCCGCGCTTCGGCTTCGCCTGGGATCCCTTCAAAAAAGGCAAGACGGTCATCCGCGGCGGCTACGGGATTTACTACGACCGGGTCGTGACGGAAGTGCGCTTGCTCGAACTGCTCATCGACGGCCGCAAGCTAGCTTTGGGGGCCCTCGACGGGTCGACCCAGGACGCGGCGGGCAACTTCCTCCCCAACCCGACGACGGGGCAGATCGTCAACCTCGCCAACCCATTCGGCGGGGCCGCCTCGGAACTCGGCATCGGGATTATCGTCATCGACAACAACGTGGCCCATCCCTACGTGCAGCAGTGGACGCTGGGCTTCCAGCACGAAATTGCTCCCAACTGGGTGATTTCGGCTGACGGCATCCACAACTTTGGCACCCGATTCCTGATCGGCCGCTTCATGCGGAGCACAACCAGCACGTCACCCCTAGTCAACTGTCCCGATGGAATCAATCCCTGCACGGTTACCGACCCCCTCACCGGCCGGAGCGACAGCGTGACGCTGGTCGAACCCTCGGCCAAGACCTACTACGACGGGTTGCTGGTGAGCTTGCAGAAGCGGCCCACGCGCCACGGCAACTGGAGCTACGGCTTCAACATCAACTACACCCTCTCGAAGACCCTGAACTACGCCAACGACGACCAGATCCCCTTCAATGGGGCTGAGGATCAGGCCAACCTCGTTCTCCAGGTGAACAATCTCCGCCTGGAAAAGGGGTTCGCGCCGACCGACGAGCGCCACCGCTTCGTCTTCTTCGGCGTTTTCGGCCTGCCCTATGACTTCACCATCTCGCCCATCTGGACTGCGGCCTCTAGTGTGCCCATCGACGCGTTCGTGCCAGCTCTCAACTCCCGTCTGCCCCTGTTGCCCCGCAACGCCCTGGGGCGAGATATCGGGAGCGGGGCCGAACTCAACCAGTTCATCACCCAGTGGAATACACTGTTCGTGCCCGCCGGCCTCGGCCCGGCGCTGCCGCTCGTCGACCCCAACCTGGACTTCGGCGACCCCTTCAACTCACTCGACGTCCGGGTGACGAAGTCCTTCCTCTGGCGGGAGAAGCACAAGTTCGAGCTGATTGGCGAGGTCTTCAACCTCTTCAACATCACCAACATCCGCGGCTTCAATAACACCAACTTCTCTGGGTTCAACAACGACATCACTTCGCCCGCCTTCAACCGGGCACTGCGCACCGCCGGCGGCTTCTTCGGGTCCGGGGGGCCGCGGGCCTTCCAGTTCGCCTTCCGCTACAGCTTCTAGGGAATCAGGTCCAGAACGAAGAGCCAGCCTTCTCAGGCTGGCTCTTTGTGTCTTCTTAGGAGGCTGCTGAAAAGCGCAAACTTGTCATCCTGAGCCCGTACGGGCGAAGGATCTCAATCGGTGCCGGTGGCTTCGTTTGAGATTCCTCGCCGCCAAGGCAATCAAGGGCTCGGAATGACAGGTCGGAGGCCCAAAAACCGCGCCGCTCTGTTTTTCATCGCGTTCTTTTCAGCCGCCCGCTAGGCCCGCAGGAGCGGCTAGGGAGAGCCCTTCGGCATGCTCAGGGTGAACGTTTCTGGTCGGCCACCAACCGGCCGGCCTCGGCGTAGCTCGTGGCCGGCACGTCCAGGAAAGCCACGTGGACGTTCTCCCGCTTGGCCCGGCCGTCTTCGATGAGCACCTGCGTGACCCGCTCGGCGATGGTGCGCTTCTGCTCGGGGCTGCGCCCTTCCACCCAGGTAATCTGCACGTGCGGCATGGGCTCCTCCTCTACGCCTGACGGCGCTGGCCGGCCATGGCGGCCAGCATCTCCCGCATCCGCTTCATGCTGCCGGGAGCGCGGCGCTCCCGCCACTTCTCGTAGCGGCGCGCGGCCTTCTCGAGGTTGTGGCCGACCTTCGGGTCACCAAACTGCTGGCGCCAACCTGCGACAGCAGGCTGGATGCGGACCCAGACCATGTATTGCTCGCCCGTGGTTTCGAAAAACAGCTCCTCGTGCAGCAGGCCGTAGTTGAACAGCGCACAGACCATCTCCCAGTAGGTCACCACCATGCGGAAGTAGGCGCTCTCTTCACTCCCGGTAGGGGCAATCCGCTCGACGTCCTCCGGCTTCTCAATGAAAAAGTTCTTCTCAAACCACGCGCGCGCGGCGCGCAGCTTGGCCTCGCGGCGTAGTTCATAGAGTCGCAAGTACAAATCAACCTGAACGGGGGTGGGCTTTCCTTTGGGCATAGGGTTTCCTCCTTTGGGTTCGAACTGAGAAACGAGAAACGGCAGCTTAGCGCGGCGGCTGGCGGCGCGCAAGCCGGCCCGGCTTTGACTTCGACGCCGCAGGTCTGATAAGGATGCAGGCCGCGTAGTGCCCGGAGGCCCGCCCGCAACCTTCCGGGTCAGTCCACGGAGACCAGCAAAGGAGACCGCGATGACCAAAACACTCCATCGGACCCTTGTGGCCGGCGGGCTGCTTGTAGCGTTGAGCCTGGCCGCCCCGCCTGCCTCCGGGCAGACCCTCGAAGACTCCGTCATCACCATCGCCTACTTCAACGTGAAGTCCGAGCAAGCCAGCGCTTGGCTGGGGCTGTTCAAAAAGCACTTCCAGCCGGCGCTGGAAGAGTTGAAGCAGCAGGGGGCGCTGCGCGTCTATCACGTCTTCGTCCCCGGAGTGCACCACCCCGGCTACCGCTGGACGCACGCCCTGGCCCTGGCCCACAAGGACCGGGCCGCGCAGGCAGCCGTGGAGAAGAAGTTACTCGAGGTTCTGGCGGCCATGCCCGCCGACGAGGCCAAGACATTCATCGGCGCCATTGACCGCGAGCTGCACTTCGACGACGAGTGGCGCGAGGTGAATCTCGAGGCCGTTTCGGTGCCCGAAGAAAAGAAAGAAGAGAAAAAATAGGTCGGCCGCGGGGGAGCGATGTTCGAGCGGCAGCGAACCGTGTTGCGGGCCGCCGGGGGGGGCTACCTGCTCGCCGGGTTCCTGCTGGCCCTGGCGGTGGGCGCGGCTGCCTTCGTAGCCCGCCAGGACCCGCACCGGTTGCCGCGCGATTGGGAGGCGGTGCTCGCCCAGCGGGTCGAGCAGACGGGCGCAGCGGTGCTGGCGGGGGTGCTGCTGTTCGCGGCCGCCCTGGCCGGACTCATCCTCTCTCTTGCGGTGGCGGCCCGCGCCCGACGCCTGCATCCCACCTCAGCCACCCTGGGCGGGCTGTTGGTCGCGGCGGGACTCGTGGCCCTGGCCGGGGTGGCGGTGTGGACAGGCGTGGTGGCCCCCTATGCGGCCCTGCAATACCGCGCCGCCACCGACGAGCTCCGTCGCCACGCCCTGCTGATGGAGGCCCACCTCGGCGAGCATGTGGCCATGCTCGGCTTCTGGTGCTTCCTGGGGCTGGCGGCCCCGGGCCTCTACTTTCTGGGACGGGCCCTGCGGGGCGAGCGCGGTTGGGCGCCGGACTCGCTCAAGCTCGCCGCCGCCCTCATCCTCCTCCACCTCCCGGTAACGCTTTACCTCGCCCAGCAAAGCCTCCTCCACCAGCGACACGTCGCCTGGCTGGCCGTGCTGGACCAACTGCTCCTGTGGGGCGGCCTGGCGGCTGCCTGTTATCTGGCGGCCCGCTGGCTCCGCCGTGTCGGCCGCACACTGCCGCCTTAGGGAGGCGCGCCTGGGGAGCTTCCTCGCCGGCATCCTCCTTTCGCTCCTGCCCGAGCGCTACCGGCGCTGGTGGGAGCCGGCTTCCACGGTGCACTTCCGGGGCGCCGCTTTCCTCTCCGGCCTCGTGCAGTGCGTGGGTTGCTTCCTGGCTTTTCTTCTTCGCTACCTCGCCTTTTTTCAGCGGCGAGTGGTGGAGATGGGCGGGGCGGTGATCGAGGCCGGTGCCGAAGAGGCGCTGGCCGGCCAGGGAGTGCAGTTCGGGATGGGGATCGTCACCACCCTGGAATATGTGCTGCAGCCCCTGACCGTGCTCCTGATCTACTTCACCCTGGAAGGAGTGGTGCGGCTGGCCGGCGCCGCCTTTACGGAGGAGGTCTTGCCGACGCTGCCCTTGCACCTCGTAGCCTGGGCGCAGGAACGGCTCGAAGCCCGACGCGCCGAGCGGGCCCTGGGGCCGCCGGTGGTGGACACGGTGGAGCGGGGCGACGGGAAGCACTACGACTTGGGCATCGCCTCCTGCCGGCCCAAGCCCAACTGGGACCGGCTGATGACGGTGGCCTACGAGGACGAGTTCTACGAGGTCATCAAAGAGGAGCGCGGCGCCCGCCCCCGCCAGTTCATCTATCTGCTCCGGAAGATGCCCGAGGGCAAGGTCATCCGCGGCCTGCACCACTACCGCCCCGACGAGCCCCTGCAAAAGCCGTAGCCTTTGGCTTGACAAGGGCGTCGGACTTCGCGTAGCTTGCCTGCGTCTTCATTTCCTCACAAACGCATTCTTCCTGCCGGCCGCTGCCGGCCTGAGCGATGCCACGACCCATCGTCACACTGACCACCGACTTCGGCGATGCGGACTACTACGTGGGGGCGATGAAGGGCGTGGTGCTTGACGTCTGCCCCGACACCGAAATTATCGACCTCTGCCACAACGTCCTGACCTACGACATCCTGGACGCCGCCTTCACCATCGCCCAGAGCTACCGCTGGTTCCCGCTGCGCACCGTGCACGTGGTGGTGGTGGACCCGGGCGTCGGCACCCAGCGCCGGCCCCTCATCGTCAGCGGCGACCGGCACTACTTCGTCGGGCCCGACAATGGCGTCTTCAGCTTCATCTACCCGGAGCAGGAGAAGCTCACCGTCTACCACATCACCGGCGACCACTACTTCCACCAGCCGGTGAGCAACACGTTCCACGCCCGCGACGTTTTTGCCTCGGTGGCCGGGTGGCTGGCCAAGGGAGTGGAAGCGCGGCAGTTCGGCGACCCCATCGAAGACTACGTGAAGCTCACCGTCCCCAAGCCCCAGGCGCTCAACGAAAAATCCTGGAAAGGAATGGTGCTCAAGGTAGACCGGTTCGGCAACGTCATCACCAACATCGCCGCCGCCGACTGCCCGGCGCTCTTCGCCGAGCCCACCCCGCCCTTCAAGCTCTCGGCCGGCGGGAAGGAAATCACCAAGCTCGTGCCCAACTACGCCGAAGGCGGCCAGGGCGAGATTTTTGCCCTGCTGGGCTCGTCGGGGTATCTCGAGGTCGCCACCAACCGCGGCGGCGCGGCCCAGCTGCTCAACCTCAACCGCGGCGCCGACGTCACCCTCCAACTCGGCTAGCCAACACCTCCTGTCATCCTGAGCGCAGCGAAGAATCTCAACGCTGAGGTGCTTCACTTCGTCCCGCATGACATGCGGACGATGGCGAGGGCGGTAAGGTAGTGGGTGAGTATTACGGGGGGGCGGGGTCCACGGAGTCGACTTCCCCGCGGGCGGGTTCGGCGAGGCGCTCGATTCTGACCCGAGCCACGCGGCGGCCTTCCATCTCGAGCACCGTGAAGCGGAGGCCATCGTGGAGGAACGACTCGCCGCCCGTGGGGATGTAGCCTAGGCGGTTCAGAATGAACCCCGCCAGGGTCTCAAAACCCGGGCCGGTGGGCAGCTCGATGCGATGCTGCTGTTCAAGGTCATGGAGGCTGGTGCGGGCGTCGAGCACGATTTCGCCCCCGCTCGCCGCCGCGGGCACCGGAACCGCCTCGTACTCATCGCGCACCTCGCCCACAATCGGCTCGACGATATCGGCCAGCGTCACCATCCCCTGCACGCTCCCGAACTCGTCCACCACCATCGCCAGGTGAACCCGCTTGCGGCGGAAGACTTCAATCAGCTCGGCCAGGGGCTTGGTTTCGGGCACGAACAGGCACTCGCGCGCGAACAGCCGCAGGTCGAACGGCGGCAGGGATTCACCGCGCTCGGCCCGCTGCAGGCGCTCCTCCAGATGCCGGAAGAGATCCTTGGCATGGACCGCCCCGATCACCTGCTCGGGCGAGGCGTCGAACACCGGGTAGCGGCTGCGGCGCCGGGTGCGCACCACCTCCAGAACGTGCAGGAGCGATGCGTTGGCCGGCAGGCAAACCATGTCCCGGCGGGGCACCATCACTTGCCGCACCTCGACCTCGCTCAGCGCCAGCGCCCCTTCCAGCATCCGCGCCTGCTGCGGGGCTACCACCCCGTGCTGGTGCACCTGCTGGAGCAGCAGGCGCAGCTCCTCGGCCGAGCGTACCAGGGCGTGGCCCACGGTGCCGCGATAGCCCATGGCTCGCAAGATCACGTTGCTGGCGCTGTCGAAAAGACCAATCAGCGGCCCGAAGGCAATCATAAAGACCGCCATCGGCCGAGCAATCAGCAAGGCCACTTTTTCTGCCCGCTGCAAGGCCATGCTCTTCGGCACCAGCTCCCCCAGCACCACGTGCATGCTGCTGATGGCCAGGAAGGCAACCGTGATGGCCACGGTGTGCGCCACGGCCGCTGCCCAGGGAACCTCCAGGCTGCGCAGCAGCGGTTCGAGCATCCCAGCCAGGGTCACTTCCCCGAGCCAGCCCAGGGCCAGACTGGAAATGGTGATGCCCACCTGGACGCCCGAGAGGATGCGGTCCAAGTCCTTCAGTAGGTGTGCGACCACGGCGGCGCGCGAGTCGCCCGCTTCTTTCAGCTGCTGCAAGCGCGTGGGCCGCACGGCCACCAATGAGAACTCGCAGGCCACAAAGAAGCCGTTGGCCGCCACCAGCAGCACCACCACAAAGATATTTACTAGGGGCATGGAGAGGTTCTGCGATCTTCACTTATTCTACCACGACTGGCCCCCCACCGGCGCCCCTGGCTCCGCCCGCCGGGCCAGCCAATTTGGCCGGAATTTTTTCCACCCCCGCGGGCGGCCTTCTGCTTTTTCAAGCGTCTAATCACGGTGAAAGGCAAGAGCGGCGGAACTTGGCGCTGGCACCCAGGGCCGCCGGCACGGGCGATGACCCCCCGGGCGTCACAGAAGAGCCCCGACAGGAAACATTCTTACCGCCCAATTCGTACTTGGGAGTAGCGGGAGCAGGAAAGCGAGGGATCATGGTACTGCGGCTGAGCGAGAACCTGGACATCGACAACCTGCGGGCCTATCCCGCCGAAACCGTGGAGGAGTTGCGCCGCCTGCTGGCCGTCGGCGTCCCCGCCCACACCGACCCGCATCGGGACAACTTCTACGAGCTCGAGAACGACTCCCGGGTCTTCTACATCCACATCTCCCCCCGCGGGCAGAAAGTGCTCCTGCTTGCCACCTGGCCGAAAGACCGGGCCGCGCGCTTGTCCCGAGCGGAGTCGAGGGACGCCGCCGACTAGCCGCCTCAATCCCGCTGGCGGAGGCCTGCGTTTGGTTGCTCGCCGGACGGGCTTGCGTTAGGATGGCCGCGCCTCGACGATGGCGCGTACCCCCAGAGTTCTCCTCGCCCTTCTGCTGCTCCTTCTGCTGCTCGCCGGCGGCCTGGCGGGCTGGCTGGTCTGGCGGACGCGCCGCGCCCTGCCGGCCTACGAGGGTGAAGTCAGGCTCGCCGGTCTCGCCCAACCGGTGCGCGTGTTGCGCGACGAGCGCGCCGTCCCCTACATCTACGCCGCCAGCCTCGACGATTTGCTCTTCGCCCAGGGCTACATCCACGCCCAGGAGCGCCTCTGGCAGATGGACATCCTGCGGCGGACGGCCCGGGGCGAGCTGGCCGAAGTTCTCGGCCCCGCCCTGCTCAACGTGGACAAGGACTACCGCCTGCTGGGCCTGGGCGCGGTGGCCGACCGCGCTGTGGAATCGCTCGACCCCGACACCCGCCACCAGCTCCAGGCCTACGCCCGCGGCGTGAACGCCTACATTGACTCTCATCCCGGCACGCCTCTTCTCTCCCGCCTACCGGTCGAGTTCGCTCTGCTCAACTACCGCCCCGAGCCCTGGCAGCCGGCCGACTCCTTCGCCATCGGCCTGCACATGTACCGGGTGCTCTCCACCTCCTGGCCCTCGGACCTGGCCCGCATGCGGGTCGAGGAGCGCGTGGGCCCCGAGCGCGCCGCCGACCTCTACGTGGCCCGCTCCGACCAGGACCACCCCATCGCCGAGCCTGTCGCCGGGCCGCGGCGGCCGCGCCGCCAGCGGGTTTTCGTCGCCGGCGTCTGCCGGCACTCGCTCCAAGAGTTGCTGGCGGGTCGAGCAGAGCCAGCTCTCGAGAGCCTGGCGGCCAGCAACAACTGGGCGGTGGGCGGAGCCCGGACCGCCTCAGGCGCGGCCATGCTCGCCAACGATATGCACCTGGCCCACGGAGCGCCCTCCATCTGGTTCATGAACCGCTTACAGGCGCCCGAGCTCGACGTCATCGGCTTCAGCGTCCCCGGCATCCCGCTCGTCGCCGCCGGCCACAACGGCCGCATCGCCTGGGGCCTGACCGTTCTGCCCGTTGACACCCAGGACCTCTTCATCGAGCGCTTCGACCCCGACGACCCCTCCCGCTACATGACCCCCACCGGCTGGCAGCCAGTAGGGCGGCGCCTCGAGCACATCCGGGTGCGCTGGGGCGAGGACGTAAACCTGGACGTCGTCGAGACCCGCCACGGGCCCATCGTCCACGACGATGGAAAACTGAAGTTGGCGCTCCAGTGGACCGCCCGCGACCCGGCCCTGCTCTCCTGGCCCACGCTGGCCATCAACCGGGCCCAGACCTGGGAGGAGTTCACC
>JACQTJ010000043.1 GCA_016210855.1 Acidobacteriota bacterium
CAGGTAGTCGTTGTGCGCGTGGGACACCCGCCTGCCCAGGTGCGCGGTCTGCACGGCGGGATAGGCGAGCGGGAATGTGCCCCAGCCGGTTCCGAGCCAGGGATGCTCACGGATCAAGCGCCCGGTATCGGCCCAGATGGGCGGGCGTCCGGGATCGGCAAAGGCTTGGCCGAAGCGCGCCACCACCGGGTCCACACCAACCCACAACGAGAACAGCGCCGCTCCGGCCAGCACCACCGCCAAGGGGCCAGCGGCCGACATTCGCGGACTGGCACCCCACGACATCCCGAGACTCATCACCAATAAAGCGAACAGGGTGGAGAGCCAGCCCATCCGGGAGCGCGAAAAAACGATGGCGGAAAAAATCACTACGGCGGCCACCAGGCCCAGCCAGCCTTTCTGCGCCTCCGCCCGGGTCCACCACTCCCGCCAGGAACTCCGCGCCCCCCTGCCCTGAGCCAGCGTCCACCCCAGGGCCAACGGCAACAGCATCTCCAGCAGGCCGGCAAAATGGTTCCGATTGACGTAGGGCCCGGTGGCGTTGTAGTCAAGCGAGTGCGCGCTCACGTACTGGGCGATTCCGTAGAGCCCCGCGGCAGTACCCACCGCCACCAAGCCTCCTGCCAGCCGGGCCCTTCCCTCTTCCCGAGCCGCCAGGAGCACAGCCCAATAGAAAGCCACTAGGTAGGCGACCAATCGCAGCAAGTGGGTTTCGGTCTCGTAGGGAGCTACGCTCAGGGGCCGCGGCCAAGGGAGCCATTGCACCACAACCAGTCCCATCACGAGCAGCGGCATCCAGGGAAGCCCCGCTAGGGTTTCGTCCGACAGCCCCACCACGCCCACCAGTCCCACCCCGAACAGCAACAACTCAACCCCGGCAAACCAGACCGGTTCGACGCCGCCGTAGCCGGCCACGGCCATGCCCACCGCCACCAGCAACCCGGCGAGCGCCAGGCGCTCAACTTTTTTCACCGTCGGTTCGCTCCGACACGCGCCGCTGCACCGGCCTACTTCGCCGGGGGCTCGTCCGCCGGCGCGGAGTAGTAGTCGTACCGGTAGTAGCGCGCGTAGTAGTAGTCGTCGGCCCGGGTATCCAGGTTGTTCAGCGCCACCCCGATGACGTTGCCGCCCACCTCGCGGGCGTGCAGATAGGCGCGTTGGGCGAGCTCCCGCGGCGTGCTTCCTCCCTGCACCACCAGCACCACACCCTCGACCAGCGCCGCCAAGATGCGGGCATCGGCCACATTCAAGAGCGGAGGGGAGTCGAGCAGGACGAAGTGGTACCGTTCCAGCATCTGCGCCAGCAGGGTGTGCAGGCGCTCGGAGGAGAGCAGTTCGGTGGGGTTCGGGGGCACGGGCCCGCAGGTGAGGATGTCCAGCCCAGCCACCGAGCTGGTGTGGATCAGGCCCGACCAGTCTTGCTGCCCGGTCAAGTAACTGACCAGACCTCGGCTGCCGGCGAGATCAAAAGCCTTGTGGACACAGGGCCGCCGCAAGTCGGCGTCAATCAGCAGCACCCGCTCGCCCAGGTGCGCCAGCGAGATGGCGAGATTCAGGCTGACCGTGGTCTTGCCCTCGCCGGGTTGGGCACTCGAAATCAGCAGCAGGCGGGGGGCCTGCTCCGGGGTGGAGAGCAACACCGAAGTGCGCAGGCTGCGGAAGGCTTCGGCCAGCTTGGAGCCTTCCCCGTTCTCGCTGACCAAAGGCCACCGGTACGTCGGGGGTAGAGCCTCCCGGCGCAGGCTCGGTGGGGAGGCTGGCCGCTGCCCGTAGAGCCCACGGGAGCCGTTCAAAGACTCGAGCGAGGGAATCAGGGCCAACACCGGCAGCCGCAGGAAGTGTTCCACGTCTTCCGGAGTCTTCAAGCTGTTATCGAACCGTTCCTGCAAGATGACGGCGCCCACGCCCAGGCCCAGGCCGAGCACCACCGCCAGCAGCAGATTGAGCAGCAGGTTCGGCTTGGCGGGCGAGTCCGGGGGGCGGGCGGGATCGACCACCCGCACATGGCTGGCCTTGAGCCCGGCCGACATCCCCGCCACCTTCAGCCGCTGCAACAGCCCTTCATAGAGCTGCTTGTTCGTTTCCACTTCCCGCTTCAGAATGTTGTACTGGACCGAGCGCTCCGCTACCCGGTCGGCCTGCTGCTGCTGCTCCGCAAAGGCCCGCTGCAGCAGGGTCTCCCGCTCCCGGGCCGCCCGGTAGTCGTTGGCGAGGCGGGCCGAGGCTCGGGCGCGCTCTTCAGCCAGCAGCCGCTCCAACTCCTCGATCTGGTTTTGCAACTGCTTGACCGCCGGATAGTCGGCCGAAAAAGTGGTGGCAGCCTGGGCGTGGGCGCGCCGCAGCTCGGCTAGCTGCAGGGTCAGGTCCTGCATCAGTTTGTTCTCGAAGATCCCCGGCAGGGCGCTGTAGTCGTCGGTTTGGGTCAGCCGGTAGAACGACTCCTTGGCGAAGCGCTCGGTCTGGGCCCGGGTCAGCTCCTCCTGCAACTGCAGCAGACGTTCGTTGACGATGCTCTCCTGATCCCCGCCTTCGCTTTCAAGAAACAGGAGCCCGTTTTCGCGGGCATAGGCTTGCAGCTGCTCTTCCGACTTCTCCAGGTTGGCTTTCATGTCGAGCAGCTGCTCGGAGAGCCATTCCGAAGCCTTTCGGGTGGCCTGCCACCGGCGCTCGAAGTTCTGCGCCACATAGTTCGACGCCAGGCTGTTCACCACCTGGGCCGCCAACTGCGGGTCCTCGGATTCGAAACTAACCTCCACCAGCCGGCTCCGCTTGATGGGGGCGACCGCCAGCCGCCGGCTGAAGGTGTCGAGGGCGGATTGATGGGCCACCGGGTCGGGCGCGGCCGCCCCTGGGGTGGCAAAGACCTGGGGGGTGGGCCGCACCGGCTTTCCCCGCCAGCGGGAGAGAAAACCGCGCCGGATGAATTCCGGCACCCGGTCGAGCCGCAACTCGTCGATCACCCGCCGCGCCAGACTCTCGCTCTCCAGGATCCGGTACTGGGTCTCGAGGTAGGCGTCGGAGGCGGTCTCGATTTGAAACAACTCCTGCACGGTGACGATGTTCGGGTCTTCCTGCTCGATTTCCAGCAGCGCCTTGGCCCGGTAGACGGGCTTCTGCTTGAGCGTGCCCACCAGCACCACGGCCAGCAGTACCAAGAGAATGCTCAGCAGCGTCCAGCGCCGCTTGCGGATCGCCCCCCAGGCCGAGAGCAAGTCTGAGACCGGCTCCCTCTCCAGGGTCTCGGGCAGGGCCGCTACGGGCGGGCGAGTTCGCCCCAGAGCCCGTCGGGCCGGCTCGTAGCGCTCGAGGCTTTGTTCGTCGCTCACCCTACCTCCGGTAGATGATGATCCCACTCAGCGTTCCTACGGCGGCTTCCAGCCCCCGGAAGAACGCGCTGCGGGCGGCGCTGTTCGGAACAAACAAGATGTCGTTCGGCTCAAGCAGCGGGTCGTGGGCTTTTCCCCCCAGGACTTTGTTCAAGTTGATGACCAGCTCCCGTCGCTCGCCGTTCGACCCGGTGCGGATGATGCGGGCGTGCTTGGTGGCCGCGGTGCGGTTCGCTCCTTCGGCCAGGGCCAACGCCTGCAGGACGGAGATGTTCTCATTGCTGCGCAACACGAAGGCTCCGGGTTTTTTCACATCCCCCACCACATAGACCAAACCTGCCCGAGCCACCTTGACGATGTCGCCCGGGTAAATGGGCACGTTGTCGCGCTCCTCGCCCGATTCGAGCAGCTCTTTCAGGCTGACCTCGAGCGCTGCCGGCCGCTCCTCGGATCCCGCCCCCTCCTCGGGCCGCTCCGCCGCCGTTGTCGCCGAGCCGGGCAGGACCAGTACCGTGTCACCCGCGTCGTCGGCCAGCCCTTGGGCCAGGGACAGGACTTCAATCAGGGTCCGCACCCCACGGATTTGATAGACCCCCGGCTTGGCCACCGCCCCGAAGACCGAAACCGGGTGGCTCTCCATCTCCCGCACGAACACCCCGACATGAGGGTCCTTCATGTAGCGCGCCCGGAGGAGCTGCTGGAGAAGCTGCTCGAGTTGCTGGGGGCTGAGTCCAGCCGCCCGCACCGCCCCGAGCAGCGGCAACGAGATCTCCCCGCCTGCTGAAACCCGCACAGCCCGATTCATCTCCGGGGCTTCGAAAATGGAGATTTCAAGCAGGTCGTGCGGACCGATCCAGTAGTCGCCGGCCGGCTGCTCCCGGTGGCGCTGGGCGAGACGCTGATTCCAGTCAACGATGTCCGACACGGCCGACTGCGTCGGGGGCGTCGCCGAAGAAGTTTTTTGGGCCTCCACGGGATGGGCGCAGAAAACACAAAGGAGGAAAACCAGAGGAACCTTGGCCCGCTGGCTCCGCCCGGAGAGCTGGGTTCGCCGAATCTCCGGATTGGAAAAAGACAACTCACCGATTCGACGCTTCACAGTAGAATGCTCACCCCCACGTTCCGGCGGCCAATTTTTCTCGGCGAGAGAGCGGAATGGGAAGAAAGCTGTACCTCCCCCTGGAGGAGCTTGCTCCCCAACCCCACGCGCATGGCCCCGGAGGCGGTCCGCCGCAGGCTCCGCGGGCCCTAGGCCCGACCCAACGACTAGGGGCCCGGCGGGCTTACGACCTGCTGCTCGTCGTTCAACGCCACGGGCACGGCAATCGCCGTCGCCACCGCCGCCACCACCACGATCACAATGATCGCTTTGGCGGCCGCCGAGAGCCCCGCCCCAGCGCCGGCCCCTGCGGGTGCTTGTGAACTGTCAGCCACCTCGAAGCGCAGGCTCTTGCCAGCGGGCACGGTGACGGTCCGATTGGCCCCCTCGACCTTCACCGCACCGCGCCGCGCCGCCACCACCGCCCCCGAACTGACGAGCTCGACCTGGTAGAGCGCCCCGGGAGTGTCCGGGCTCACCAGCAGGTTCGCCGCCCACACCGAAACTTTCTCCCCGGGTCGGCTGCGGGCGAGCAGGGTTCCGCGTACCAGACCCGCCCACACGCCCGCATCAGCGGCCTCCACCCGAACTGTACTGGTTGGCCCCACGTAGATCTGGCTGCCCTGCGGCAGCTGCACAACAGCCAAGTTTTCTCCCGGCGTGCTGATAGTGTCGCCCGAATACACTGTGCTCTCAGCTCGCAGCGGGGTACGGTTCAACTCAGCAGCTCCTTGCGGCCGTACGGTCCCCAAGGAGATGTTGCCACCCACGAGGTTGAGTCCCGGAGCCAGCGTGATCAAAACCGCCAGCCCCACCGCCAACAATGCCCGTGCTCCCTTGTGACCCATCCGCTTTTTCCTCCCGGCGGGCCAGGTCTTGACTCCGACACCGCCGCGCACTCCCCGAAGTGCCCAACCTTGGAGCAATTCCCCTGCCAAGCTCTACACGCCACCCACCACTCCAACCCCGCCCTTTGCTTGCACTTATGAGCTTTCCCTCCTGCCCCTTCGGGAGGCAGGACGAAAGAAGCCTCTTTCGGGTCGCGCCTAGCTCAGTTTTCCCAAATTGAATCCCGCGCCTAGTCGCCAGTTGACCCTCCCCGGAGAGGCCGCTATGATGGGGCGCGTTTTTTTTGAGCGGGACATGGCCAAAAAAAGGAAGAAAGCCAAGAACGGTTTGAAGGCCTTGGCGATTGCCCTGGGGCGGGCCGCGGCGCGGGCCGAAGCCCGGGCCCGGCGCGCCAAGAAGGCGGCCGAGAAGACTCGCAAACGAATTCGCAAGGCTGCCCGGCGGGTGCGGCGCCGGCTGGCTCAGTAGGCGGGAGACGATGAAGGGCGTCGTACTGGCGGGCGGGACAGGTTCGCGGCTGCATCCGCTGACGCGGGTGACGAACAAGCACCTGCTGCCCGTCTATAACCAGCCGATGATTTTCTATCCCATCCAGACCTTGGTGAACGCCGGCATTCGCGACATCCTGATCGTCATCGGGGGGCAGAACGCCGGCGATTTCCTGCGGCTGCTCTCAAACGGCAAGGACTTCGGCCTCAAGCACATCAACTACACCTACCAGGAGGGGGAAGGCGGGATCGCCGACGCCCTGCGCCTGGCGGAGCACTTTGCCGAAGGCAAGAAGGTCTGCGTCATCCTCGGCGACAACCTGATCGAGAACAACGTCCTCGAGGCCGCCGAGCGCTTCCGGCAGCAGGAGCGCGGGGCTCACATCATCCTCAAGGAGGTGGAAGACCCGGAGCGCTTCGGCTGCCCGGAGATCGCAGACGGCCGCATTGTGCGCATCGAGGAGAAGCCCAAGCAGCCCAAGTCGCGCTACGCGGTGACGGGGATTTATTTCTACGACAACGCCGTCTTCGAAAAGATCGTGCGCCTGCGGCCGAGCTGGCGGGGAGAGCTCGAGATCACCGATGTCAACAACATGTACCTCGAAGAAGGCGCGCTCACCCACAGCGTGCTCGAAGGCTGGTGGACCGACGCCGGCACCTTCGCGTCGCTGCGCCGGGCCACGAACCTAGTGGCCGAAACCGGGGCCAACAAGCTGACCCATGCGGCGGCCGCACCCGGCCGCCCGGCGGCCAAAGGATGAGGCGATGATTGCCGGCGTGCGCGTAAAAAGCCTCCGCGTGATTCCCGACGAGCGGGGCCGGCTGATGGAAATCCTGCGCTCGGACGACGAGCTCTTCCTCAAGTTCGGCCAGCTCTACATGACCACGGCTCATCCCGGGGTGGTGAAGGGCTGGCACTACCACAAGAAGCAGGTGGACAACTTTGCCGTGGTCAAAGGGATGATCAAGCTGGTGCTCTACGACCGCCGCCAGGACTCCCCCACGCACGGCGAGGTGAACGAATTCTTCCTCGGCGAACACAACCCCCAGCTCGTACAGATCCCCGCCCTGGTGCTCCACGGCTTCAAGTGCGTGGGCACGGAAGAAGCCATCGTGCTCAACTGTCCCACCGAGCTCTACCACTACAAGGAACCCGACGAGTTCCGCGTCGACCCCTTCAGCGGCGAAGTGCCCTACGACTGGGCCCTGAAGATGAAGTAGGCCAAGGGAGCCGCCCACTGTGAAACTCCTGGTCACCGGCGGGGCCGGTTTCATCGGCTCAAACTTCATTCGCTACCTGCTCGGCGAGCACGCCGACGCTGCGGTGGTCAACTTTGACAAGCTCACCTACGCCGGCAACCTCGAAAACCTGGCCGCTTTCGCCGCCCGGCCCGAGTTCCGCAGTCGCTACCGGTTCGTGCGCGGTGACGTCGCCGACCCCGAGGCGGTGGCCGCCGTGTGCGGCGAAGGCTTCGATGCCGTCATTAACTTCGCTGCCGAGACCCATGTGGACCGCAGCCTCGAGGACGCCGCGCCTTTCCTGCGCACAAATGTGGTCGGCACGCAGACCCTGCTCGAAGCGGCCCGCCGGCTGAGCATGCAGCGGTTCGTGCAAGTCAGCACCGATGAAGTCTACGGGAGCGCACCCGACGGGGTGGCCTTCAGGGAGGACGCGCTCTTGCACCCCTCCAGCCCCTACGCCGCCAGCAAGGCGGCGGCCGACCTGCTCGTCGAGAGCTACGTCCGCACCTACGGCTTCCCGGCTCTCATCTTGCGCTGCTCGAACAACTACGGGCCCTACCAATTCCCCGAAAAGCTCATTCCCCTGACGATCGCCAACGCGCTCGAGGACAAGCCGCTGCCGGTCTACGGTGATGGGCTCAACGTGCGCGACTGGATCTATGTCGAAGACCACTGCCGCGCCATCCAGCGGGCGCTCCTCCAGGGACGGGTGGGTGAGGTCTATAACATTGGCGGCGTGGCCTTGCGCACGAACCTGGAAGTGGTGCGGACTCTGCTCGGGCTGCTCGGCAAACCTGAGTCGCTCATCACCTTCGTCGAGGACCGGCCCGGGCACGATCGCCGCTACGCGCTCGATTCCACGAAGCTCCGCCAGGAATTGGGCTGGTTGCCCTGCCACAGCTTCGAAGAAGGCATCGAGCAGACTGTGCGCTGGTACCGGTCGCACAGCGACTGGCTGGCGCGGTGCCGGAGCGGGGCCTACCGCGACTACTACGAGCGGCACTACCAGCAGCGCGGCGAGTTGCTGGCCCGGATGCGGGGGAAGGCGTGAAGCCGCTCGGCGGAGCCGCTGGGTTCGATACCGCGCAGGCAGTGCGCTTGGCCGCCGCGCAGCTCCGGGCAAGCTGCCGGGTCAAGCAGCGCATCTCACCGGCCCTGCTCGGCCGCCTGGCCGAGTTTGCCCGGCTGACACTCGAGGCACTCGCCCGCGGCCGGCGCGTCTATCTCTTCGGGAACGGCGGCAGCGCCGCCGACGCCCAGCACATCGCCGCCGAGCTCCAGGGACGGCTGCGCCGTGTCCGCCCTGCCCTGCCGGCCCTGGCCCTCACCACCAATACTTCCGTGCTCACCGCCATCGGCAACGACACCCGCTTTGCCGACGTCTTTGCCCGCCAGGTCGAAGGCCTGGCCGGGCGGGGCGATATCGTGGTCGGCCTCACCACGAGCGGAGCGTCGGCGAATGTGCTGGCCGGGCTGCGGGCCGCCCGGCGCTGCGGGGCCCGCACCGTGGCCCTGACCGGGGCCCGCACGGAGAAGATCAAGCGGCTGGCTGATGTTCTCCTGGCTGTTCCCTCGCGCGACACCCAGCGCATCCAAGAGGCCCACATCACCCTGGGCCACATTTACTGCGAGCTGATCGAGCGCCACCTGTTCGGCCGCTAGAGCCGGAGCGTAGGGCCAAACGCAGCGGAAGAAACCCCTAGAAAAACCAAAACCGGCGGGGTGTCGGAGGTTTCGGCGGAGGGAAGAACGGCAGGGGCTCGGACTCCAGGGCAGCCCGGGGGTTTTCGACGAAAAGCGCCCGGGCCACCTCTGCCCCGTAGCTCTTTTCGACCTCGGCCCGGGCCTCGGACAGCCGCGGGGGGCGGTGCCGGGTGTCGTGGGCGTCGCTGGCCACGAAGTGCACCAGGCGCTCCCCGAGCAGCTGCCGGGCGATGCGCTGGGGGTCGCGCCCGAAGTGGCCGGTGAGGGAACCGGCGGTGATCTGCACCGGGCAGCCCATCTCCACCAGCCGCCGCACGAGCTTCAGGCCACCGCTCCCCTGCAGGAGGGGATTTCGCTCCGGATGGGTGATCACAGGGACGATGTCGTTCAGGTGCAGCTGGTGGAAAACGTTCAAGGTCCGCGGGGCGATGCCGTAAGTGGCGAACTCGGTGAGCAGGTACTTGCCCTGGTTCAGAGTGTAGATGCTTTTTGCGGCGAGCACTTTTCCCAAGTTCTCGTAACTCAAGTGGAAGTCGCAGCCGCTCAAGAGCTCGACGCGGTTTCCGCTGCGCGCCCGCAGCTCTCCCAGCAGGGCGCGGTTGCGCTCGAGCGAAAAGGCGAAGCGGCTGTTGCAATGGGGGGTCCCGACCAGGTGAGTGGTGCCATCGGCGGCGGCCATCTCGATCATGGCCACGGCATCCTCGATGCTGGGGGCACCGTCGTCGAGACCGGGCAGAAAATGGGAGTGGATGTCGATCATGGTCTGGAGGCGGGAACTCTCCCGGCGCGTGGGGCGACTATAGCACGCCGCTAGTGGACGGCAAAGGTGAAGGTGGAAAACCAGCTCTGCCAGTCGGCGTCAGGGACTTCGGTGGAGGGCACCATGTGCAGGGCGCGGACGAACCAGGCCCCGGGGCGGTCGGGCCGAACTGCCGCCCGGCCGGCGCTGTCCGTCTTCAACCACACCGGATAGTGGTGGCCGTGCACGCCGCTGTAGCCCGCGCCGACCCAGACGCCGGCGAGCGGGGCGCCATCGAACAGCACCCGCACCCGCAGCGCCTCCCCCACCCGCAGTTCGCAGGGGTTGTTCTCCGGAACGATTTCCAGGCGCAGGCCCAGTGGCTGCTCATAGGCGGCGCCGCGAACCTCGCCGGCGCAGAGCGCCAGCTTGGCAACCTTGCTGTATCGCTCCCGGCCCTCGGACTGCGCCTGGCCGCGGGCGGCCCGGGCGGCGACGATGGCCTGGAGGCCCTCTTCGCTGAGGTAGGTCTGGAAGTCCTCCGGCTTCATGACGATCAGCCGCGGATGGGTGATCGCCACCACCAGGGTGACGCCCGGGCCGGGGACGACCTCGGCCACGAGCGATTTATCCTCCACCCGGTAGCCGCTCACCGCCTTCCGTCCGTCGGCCGTAACGGCCTCGAAGCGGGCGATGCGGTCGGGAGCGGCGGCGGCTTCGCTCGAGGGGAAATCTTCGCTCGTGTGGAGCGCTACCCGGGCCGGCAGACCCGGCGTGACCCGGAAGCTCCCCGGCCCCGAATTGATCAGGGCAGGCACGAGCCAAGTGTCGTGAGCTGCCAAGACGCCGGCCCCGACCAGAACCAGGGCAAGAAAGCGGAGTAACCCTCTCTTCATTTCGCTGAACAAGCAGATTCCTCTCTTCGACTTGGCTCAGGGCAAGGGCTGGGCTCGGAATGACAGCAAATGGTTAGGTTTCGCTCAGCGCAGGGCGGTGGCTGATTCCACCCCATAGAAGCTGTACCAGGGTCTGGCGGTCTTCAACCGATCGTTCACCGCCTGGATGTTCTTCACCCCCTGGTCGGCCAGCCAGTCTTCCAGGGCCTTGACGCCGCCTTTGGCGTAGACGGGCACGCCGTCCTTCCAGGTGGCGCGCCCGCAGAGCACGCCGCACCAGTTGACGCCGGACTCGGCCGCGAGCTCGAGCGTCTCGGTGAACACTTCATTGCTGACGCCGGCGCTCAGGTAGATAAACGGCCGGCGGGCCACGCTGGCGGCGTTCTGGAAGGCCTCCTTGGCCTGGGCGCGGGTCCAGACCCGGGGTCCCTTGAAGGCCTTGGTGCCTTCGACATACTTCATGTTCACCGGCACCTCGACTTTGAGCACATCCACCCCGTAGCGGTCCTTGCTGAACTCCGCCATGGACTTCGTGACCACCTCGGGCTTCTTGGCGGCGTACTCGGGGCCATTCTCGTCCTTGCCTTCTTCGTAGCCGATGAACTCGAGGAAGAAGGGGACGTCGGTGGCGGCGCACTCGGCTCCGATCCGCTCGATGAAGGCGTGCTTGATCTCGTTGACCGCGGGCGGGTCAAACGGGGTGTAGTACATCAGCAGCTTGATGGAGTTCGCCCCGGCCTCGACCAGGCGTCGCACCGACCACTCCGGCAGGAGGTCGGGCAGGCGCCCCGGGCCGGTCTTGTCGTAGCCGCTCTTCTCGTAGGCCAGGAGCACACCGGCGTTCTTCGCCACTACCTTCACCGCTGGCAGCGAATACTCCGGGTCGAGCAGGATGGCGCTGGCGTGCGGGGTCAGAATCTTGGTCACCGCCACCTTGAATTCCGTCAGGGCTTCGGGCTTGACCTGGTCAGTCGGCACCCCGCGCCCCTGGGCGATGGATTTGTGCAGCGACCCCCGCTGGTCCATGGCCGCCGCGGCAATCACGCCGTCCTTGTTCGACACCGCTTCGAGCCCTCTGCGCTTGCCTTCGCTGATTCTCATGGTCTCCCCTCGTCGATTCCGGCACGCTCCCGGGCAGTCAGCCGGACTGGAAACTCCCCCGTGGGCTGACTCATTCTAGCACGAACACTCATGCGAGCCAGTCTGGTTTTGCCCCACGTCCGCGATGGAGAAGCGAAGCCGGGCGAGGCCCGAATGCGGGCAAGCACTGGCCGCCAATATAGTCTCAATTCTGTACCACGTCCGTAATCGTGAATGTGAGAAGCGCATAGCAGTTTCCGCAGACGTGGGTGGCGGACTCGAGCGGGGTCTCGAGCTCATAGACGGCGACTGACTCGCAGCGCTCACAGCCTACCGTAGGGACCAGAGCGTCGGCCGGGCCGCTTGAAGGCAAGCCCGAGCGCTCGGCGGCCGGTAGCTCCCGGCCCAACTTCTCGGTCCCAAAGAGGAAGCTCGCCTGGCAGTGGTTGCAGACGTGGTTGAAGCAGCACTTGGGCTCGCAGGTGTAGACGATGTCGGCCGAGCCGCAGGCGGGACAGGTCGGGCGGAGTGGAGCGAACTTGATTGCCAGGGAGCGCCCCTCCTTCCTCAGACGTTAGTCAATGGACGTGAGCTTGAGCGTGGTTCCCTGCATGCAGGTGGAGACCTCGACGACCGTGCCCGTCACGCAGACGCGGTCGCCGGCCTTCAACCACGACTTCAGATCTCCCATCAGCGTGTAGAGAGTGTTGTCGTCGGCGCGGAAGGCCGGGCACTCCACGCCTTCCGCGGTGAGCTTGCCGACGAGGGAGAGGGTTTCGCCCGGCTTGGGTTTGGCTGTGGGGGAGCCTTCCTCGGCCTGCACCTCGGCCTGCTCTTCGGCCTGCTCCTCCTCCTGCACCTCGGGAATCTCGACCTGGTCCGGGAACACAATATCCAGGTGGCCCTGGTAACACGTAATCCGGCCGGTCACGCAAATCGTTTTGCCCTTGTACTTGACTTCTGGGTGCTTGACTCCCGGCTCGCCGAATAATCTCTCCCAGTCCGATACCCGAAAGCTCACCCTGAAGCCCTGTTCCGCGAGGGGCTTGTCCAGGGTGAGACCCGCGGGCTTGTCCCCGGGCTCGCCGCCTCGAGACTCGGCGAGCCAGCTGAAATCCCACGTGCTGGCCACCCGGCCGCAGACCTTGGCCTTCTCGCCGATGTGGTCTTTCGCTTCTGCCGCGGTCAGAGTTGGCAGGCTCGAGGTTTCCTGGCCGTACAGGGAGACGCTCGCGGCCAGCCCCACCGCCAGGAGCGTCAGTATGGTTCTCGCTCGCATTCCTCTCCTCCTCACTGTAATCAGAGGGTCGAGTATAGCCGATAAGCTCCCGTGTCTACTTCGCCGCTCCCGCTGCCTGAGGTTTGGCGACGATGAGGGGCTGGGGCTCGGGTTCGCGGCGATAGAAGACCCGCGGGCGCTGCAGACTGCGCTTCTCGAGCTCTTGAATGAGCTGTTCGCCCTCCACGAAGACAACGTCGCGGCCCGCCTGGCGCGCCGCCTCCATCGCCCCCTGCTGCAACTGCGGGACTCGTAACGTCGCAAAGTCCAGCCACTCC
>JACQTJ010000045.1 GCA_016210855.1 Acidobacteriota bacterium
CTTTATTGGTGATGAGTCTCGGGATGTCGTGGGGTGCCAGTCCGCGAATGTCGGCCGCTGGCCCCTTGGCGGTGGTGCTGGCCGGAGCGGCGCTGTTCTCGTTGTGGGTTGGTGTGGACCCGGTGCTGGCACGCTTCGGGGGCCAAACCGTTGCCGATCCCGGACGCCCGCCCATCTGGGCCGATACCGGGCGCTTGATCCGCGAGCATCCGTGGCTCGGAACCGGCTGGGGCACATTCCCGCTCGCCTATCCCGCCGTGCAGACCGCGCACCTGGGCAGGCGGGTGTCCCACGCGCACAACGACTACCTGGAGCATGCCGCCGAACTCGGCGTGCCCGGGGCGCTGCTGCTCTGGAGCGGGATCGTCTACCTCTTCATTCGCACGGTGCGGGCTGGTCTGCAGCCGGGAGCGCGGAGAGAAAGGCCCTGGCTGTGGGGCTGCGCCGCCAGCCTGACGGCCATCCTCTTGCACAGCCTCACCGACTTCAACCTCTACCTGCCCGCGAATGCCCTGGTGTTCTGCTTGGTCCTGGGGATGGCCTACGCCCTCACCCGGGACTCCGCTGAGGGGCTCGAGCTGGAAGTGGGGGTTTGATGCCGCGCCCAACACTGCTCGACCATCGCTCGCCCGACTCGTCCCGGCCGCTGCCCCGGCCAGCGGGAGTGCTGCGCGCCCGGGCGCCGCTGCGGGTGAGCTTTGCCGGCGGCGGCACCGATATGCCCTTTTACTACGCTGAGCACCAGGGCGCGGTTCTGGCCAGCACCATCAACCGCTACACTTACGTCTCGCTCGCTCCCGGCTCGGATCACGGAGCCGTCAGCATTGCCTCGCTCGATTTCGACTTGATGGTCAAGTACCGCCTGGACAAGAAGCCGGCCTACGACGGCGTGCTCGACCTGGCCAAGGCAGCCATCCGACGGCTGGTGCCGGCGGACTTCCCGGGCGGCTTCGATGTCTACGTGCAGAGCGATGCCCCGGCCGGCAGCGGCTTGGGGGGATCGAGCTCGCTCACCCTGGCCCTGATCGGCACCCTCAGCGGGTTGCTCGGCACCCCCCTCGACCGCTACCAGCTCGCTGAACTCGCCTACGAGATCGAGCGCGTGGATCTGGCCATGAAAGGCGGCAAGCAGGACCAGTATGGCATCGCCTTCGGGGGGTTCAACTTCATCGAGTTCTCTTGCAAGGAAATTGTCGTGCATCCCCTCCGGATCGATCCCGGCGTGCTGAAGGACATCGAGTGCCACCTGCTGCTCTGCTACACGGGCCGCACACGACTCTCCGCCGGAGTGATCAGCCGACAGGAAGACTTTCTCCGCCAGGGGCGGCCGGAAACCCTGGAGGGATTGGAGCGGTTGCGGGGCCTTTGCTACCAGATGAAAAACGCCCTGCTGCGGGAGCAGCTGGGCGATTTCGCTGAACTGCTCAACGAAGAGTGGCGGCACAAGGTGCAGGCCAACCCGCACGTCACCACCCCGGCGATTGACGAAATGCTGGCCGTGGCCCGTCAGCAGGGCGCCATCGGCGGAAAGCTGCTGGGGGCCGGGGCGGGCGGCTATCTGCTGCTGTTCTGCGAGGTCAACCGCAAGCGCAAGGTCTACGAAGCCCTGGAGCAGTTGGGCGGGCAGTTTATGAATTTCTCCTTTGTGGACGACGGACTGACAGTGTGGCGGAGTCAATGTCCGTGAGCCAGCACTCCCGAACACCGGCGGGGGAGTTCTGGGAAGCGCGCCCTGTGGCGGTGACCGGCGCGGCCGGCTTCCTCGGCAGCCACCTCTGCGAAGTCCTGGTGGGGTGCGGAGCACAGGTCGCGGCGCTGGACAACCTTTCGCAGGGGTCACCGGCCAATCTGGCGGGCGTCGAGCCCGAGATCGAGTGGGTGGAGTGGGATGTCGCCGGCGATGACCCCGCCCCGGCGGCCCTGCGGGAGGCGGAAGTCATCTTCCACCTGGCGGCCGTGGCGCACCCCGGCACTTGCCGCGACCACCCGGAGTGCGCCCGTCGGGTGAACGTCGAGGGCACTCGCCGGGTGCTCGAGGCCTGTCCGGCAGCTAGCCGGGTGGTGTTCCTCTCCGGGGCCATCACCTACGGCGAGCCGCTCGCGCTCCCCCTCGACGAGCTTCATCCCCAGCGGGCTCGCGACCCTTACTCGCTCACCAAGATCATGGGCGAATGCCTCTGCTGGCTGCTCGGGACGACGCGGGGCCTGCGGATGACCGTGGTCCGGAACTTTTCAAGCTACGGCCCCCGGCAGGTGGGCGATTACGTGGTTCCGGGCCTGATTCGCCAGGGCTTGCAGGAAGGGCGGGTTACGGTGCGCAACGGCCGACCAACGCGGGACTTCACCTACGTTGAGGACACCGTGGAGGGTCTGCTGGCGGCGGCGGCGTGCGAGGGGCTGGTCGGCGAGGTGGTCAACCTGGGCAGTGGCGCCGAAACCAGCATCGGCACGCTGGCCCAGGTCATCGCTGGGTTGCTCGGCGGACTCCCCATTGAGGACCGCGGTGAGCCGGTCATGGGGAGCCTGCGGCAGTGCTGCCAGAACCGCAAACTCTGCCGCGCCACCGGCTGGCGGCCCCGGGTCAGCCTGCGAGAAGGGCTGGCGGGGACGATTGCTTGGTTCGAGCGGGAGCTGCCGACGCTGGCATCGGCCGCCGCCAAAGAGTTGAGTCAGAACGCCAGGCAAGAACCAGGAGGCGGGCGATGAGGCCTCAACCCGATGTGCCCTACTACGAGTACCAGGAAAAACTTCAGAGCGAGAAGGTCCCCTACTACGAATCCTGGCTGGGTGAAGAAGAGCTTCGCCAGGTAACCGAAGTCATCCGGGCGAACTGGATCTCGGAAGGAGCGAAGACCCGGGCCTTCGAAGACCGCCTGGCGGCCTTGCACCAGCGGAAGTATGCCCTGGCGGTGGTGAATTGCACGGCGGCGCTGATCATGGGCTTGAAGGCGATGGGGATCGGCCAGGGCGATGAGGTCATCGCCCCCACCTTCACCTTCATTGCCAGCGTGAACGCCATCCGGCTGGCGGGGGCCACGCCCGTTCTGGTCGATGTCGACCCGAAGACCTTCACCCTCGATTTAGGGGCGGCCGAGCGCGCCGTCACCCCGCGCACCAAAGCCATCATGCCGGTCCACCTCTACGGCCACCCGGCCGACCTCGATGGGGTGTTGGCCGTGGCCCGTCGGCACAACCTGCGGGTGATCGAGGACACCGCCCAGGGGCTAGGGGTCAAGTACCGCGGGCGGCCGGTGGGCTCGTTCGGCGAACTGGCCTGCCTGTCGTTTTTCGCCGACAAGGCCATCACCCTGGGTGAAGGCGGCTTGGTGATGACCAACTCGGATGAGCTCTTCCGCGAGCTGCTGATGCTGAAAAATGACGGGCGGCTGGAGCGAGGGATCTACTTCCACGACCGGGTGGGCTACAACTTTCGCATCACCGATCTGCAGGCGGCCGTGGGACTGGCGCAGCTCGACAAGCTGCCCCGCATCATCGAAGGCAAACGCCGCAATCGCGAACTCTACCGGAAATACCTTGAGGGCGTCGAAGGGATCGAGTTTACCTACGAGGCTTCGGACTGCACCGTCGTGCCGCACCGGGTGAATGTGTTCGTGGACGACCCGGAAGCCCTCGCCCGTCACTTGGGCGGGCAGGGGATTGGCTGCCGGCGGTTCTACGTTCCCGTGCACAAGCAGCCCTGCTACCGCCTGCCCGGATCGTTCCCGGTGGCCGAGCGGCTCTACGCCCGCGGGTTGTCACTGCCCTCGGCGCCCACCCTCGCCGAGGGACAAATTGCTTTGGTCGCGGGAAAAGTGAAAGCCTACCTGCGGAGTCTGCGCCAGGCCACGGTCTGACCGATGTCCTACTGGGCCAAGAAACGCGTGCTGGTGACCGGCGGCGCCGGGTTTGTGGGGACGAACGTGGTGGCAGCGCTGCGGGCTGCGGGCGGCGTCGATATCACCATCGTCCGCAGCCACGACTACGACCTCACCCGGGAGACCGAGGTGGTGCGGTTGCTCCAGGACACCCGGCCGGAAGTGGTCTTTCACCTGGCTGGCTACGTGGGTGGCATCCTGGCCAACAAGGAGCGCCCGGCCGACTTTTTCTACCGCAACCTGATGATGGGAACCCTGCTTATCCACTACGCCAGCCGAATGAAGGTGGAGCGGGTGGTGGCGGCCGGAGCGGGCTGCGGCTACCCGGAGAATGCCTCCACACCGCTGCGGGAGGAATCGTTCTGGGACGGCTACCCGCAGAAGGAGAGCGCTCCCTACGCACTGGCCAAGCGAATGCTGATCGTGCAGGCCGAGGCCTACCACCGCCAGTACGGCTTCGTCACCGTCGTGGGTGTGCCCGGGAACGTCTACGGGCCCTACGACAACTTCGATCTCTACCAGGCTCACGTCATCCCCGCCCTGGTGCGCAAGTTTGTGGAGGCCGTGGAGGACAACCGGCCGGAGGTGGTGGTGTGGGGCAGCGGGCGCCCGACCCGGGACTTCGTCTACGTGGAGGACGTGGCCCGGGGACTGCTACTGGCGGCGGAGAGATACTCGGAGCCAGCCATGATCAATCTCTCCAGCGGCCTCGACACTCCAGTCCGCCAGGTGGTGGACACCCTGACCGAGATCACCGGGTTCACCGGCCGCGTGGTCTGGGACACCTCGAAGCCCGACGGACAACTCCGCCGGGTCTTCGACATCAGCCGCGCCCGCCGCGAACTCGGCTATGAGTCGGCGGTAAACCTGCGGGAGGGGCTGCGGCGGACGGTGGAGTGGTTCCGCAAGCACCGC